>NZ_JBEZBT010000071.1:0-32646 GCF_040647235.1 Streptomyces sp. NPDC042638 | reverse complement strand
ACAGGCGAGCCCCGGGTCCGTGTGCGCGGTGGTGTGGCCTTCGTCCCTCGGCTGAAGCGCGCCCCGCTTGCCGAAGGCCCCCGGCGCGAGCTCAACCCCGACGGCACCGTCCTTGTCACGGGCGGCACCGGGACGCTCGGCGGTCTCGTCGCCCGGCACTTGGCGACCGAACACGGTGTGCGGCACTTGCTGCTGGCCAGCCGGAGCGGACCGGATGCCGAAGGGGCGGCGGCGCTGTACGAGGAACTGACCGGCCTCGGCGCGACCGTCACCATCGCCGCGTGCGACACCGCCGACCGGGACGCTGTCGCGGCGCTTTTGGCCGCCGTACCGGATGCGCACCCGCTCACCGCCGTGGTTCACACTGCCGGAGTCCTCGACGACGGCGTGGTCACCGCTCTGACCCCGGACCGTTTCGACACCGTGCTGCGGCCGAAACTCGACGCCGCACTGCACCTGCACGAACTGACCCGGGACATCGATCTTGCGGCGTTCGTCCTCTTCTCCTCCGCCGCCGGAGTCCTCGGCAACCCCGGCCAGGGCAACTACGCCGCCGCCAATGCCTCCCTGGACGCCCTCGCCCTCCACCGCCACCGCTCCGGCCTGCCCGGCATCTCCCTCGCATGGGGGGTGTGGGACCAGACCGGAACTAGCGGGAACCGGGGCATGGCCAATCAGCGGAGGATGGCCCCGCAGGGCCTGGTGGCACACTCCAGCCAGGAGGGTCTGGAGCTGTTCGACGCGGCGCTGCGGTCGGACGACGCGGTGCTCTTGGCGGCCAAGCCGGACTACGCCGCGCTGCGCGCCCAAGCCGCGTCCGAACCCGTAACCGTACTGCTGCGGAGCCTCGTGCGGGCCGGCCGTCGCACCGCTCGGCACGTGGCCCCCCGTTGGGGCGGCCTCGCTGAACGGCTGGCCGCCACGCTCCCGGTCCAGCGAGAGCAGATGCTGCTGGATGTGATCCGGCGCGAGGTCGCTGCGGTCCTGGGCCATTCAACACCCGGCAAGGTCGACCCCGACCGGGCTTTCCGGGAGGTCGGCTTCGACTCGATGTTGGCCGTTGAACTCCGCAACCGACTCAACGGACTCGTAGGGATCCGCCTCCCTGCCACCATCATCTTCGACCATCCCACACCCCGGAGCCTGATGCGCCGTCTGCTCGCGGAACTGTGCCCCGAGGCCGTTGGCGAGTCGGCGGGTCGGGAGGACGAGATCCGGAGGGTCCTGGTCACCACGCCTCTGTCCCGGTTCCAGGAACTCGGGCTCATGGAGAAGCTCCTGCAACTGGTGGCGAGCCCCGGTGGTGAAAGTGCCACAGCGCCGGACACCGCCGAACCGAAGCAGGACGGCAAGCTGCTGATCGAGGAGATGGGCGTTGACGACCTGGTGGAGCGCGCAATGAGGAAAGCCCGGAAGCAGTAGCGGACGCACGACCGGAACGAACGGAGACAGCGAATGACCAGCTCAGAGGCAAAGCTTGTCGAAGCGCTGCGGGCTTCACTGATCGAGAACGAGCAGCTGGAGAACGAGAACAAGAAGATCCGCGACAGCTTCACTGAACCGATCGCCATCGTGGGCATGGCGTGCCGGTTCCCCGGTGGGGTGTCGTCACCCGAAGAGTTGTGGGAGTTGATCGCCGATGGTCGTTCCGCAGTCGGCGCATTCCCCACCGACCGGGGCTGGGATCTTGAGAACCTGTACGACCCGGACCTCGATCGGGCCGGCACGACTTATGTCCAGGAAGGCGGGTTCCTGGACGACGTGGGCGAGTTCGACGCCGGCTTCTTCGGCATCTCACAAAGCGAGACGCTGGTCATGGACCCGCAGCAGCGTCTGATGCTGGAGACGTCGTGGGAGGCGATCGAACGGGCGGGCATAGACCCGGCTACTCTGCGTGGCAAGAACGTCGGCGTGTTCGCCGGCGTGGGCGGGCACGATTACGCCACAGGTTTCCACAGCGTCCCCGACGAGCTCGAGGGCTACTTGATGACCGGCGGCTTGGCGAGCGTCCTGTCGGGACGGGTTTCCTACACTCTCGGGTTCGAGGGGCCCGCAGTCACGGTCGACACGGCCTGCTCGTCGTCCCTGGTAGCCCTGCACATGGCAGTGCAGTCCCTGCGTTCGGGCGAGTCGTCGTTGGCGCTGGCCGGGGGCTCCAGCGTGATGTGCACTCCCGCCGGCTTGGTGTTGGCCTCGCGTATGCGGACTCTTGCGAAGGACGGCCGGTGCAAGGCGTTCGCGGCATCCGCGGATGGAACGAACTCTGCCGAGGGCGTGGGCGTCCTGCTGTTGGAGCGGGTTTCCGATGCCATCCGTGACGGACATGAGATTCTCGGCGTCGTACGGGCCACTGCGGTGAACCAGGACGGCGCGTCCAACGGACTCACCGCGCCGAACGGACCCTCGCAGCAGCGGGTGATCCGCCAGGCACTCGCTACCACTGGTTTGTCGTCCGCCGATGTCGACATCGTCGAGGCGCACGGCACCGGAACCCCCCTGGGCGACCCGATCGAGGCACAGGCCCTCCTCGCCACCTATGGTCAGGGCCGTGACCCCGGACTGCCGCTGTGGCTCGGTTCAGTGAAGTCGAACCTTGGACACGCGGGCCATGCGGCAGGCGTCGCTGGTGTGATCAAGATGGTGATGGCCATGCGGCATGGTGTGCTGCCGCGGACTTTGCACGTGGACGAGCCCACGCCTCAGGTCGACTGGTCCGCTGGAGCGGTTGAGTTGCTGACCGAGGCGCACGAGTGGCCCGAGATCGGCCGTCCTCGTCGTGCGGGGGTCTCCGGCTTCGGCGTCAGCGGCACCAACGCGCACGTCATCCTGGAGCAGGCGCCCGAGCAGACGTCCGTGAACCCGTCCGACGAGAAGGCGCGCGTGCTGGGCGACTCGGTTGTGCCACTGGTCCTCTCGGCCCGTGGCGAGGCGGGTCTCGCCGGTCAGGCCCGGCGCCTTGGTTCGTTCCTGAGGCAACGTCAAGAGCTGGACCTGCTTGACGTCGGCCGGTCGTTGGTGCGGAGCCGGGGTCTTCTCCCCGACCGTGCGATCGTGCTCGCCGAGGACCGGGAAGAGGCGCTGACCGCATTGGACGCTGTGGCCAACGGCGAGTCAGCGACCGGTGTCGTCAGGGGAACGGCCGAGAGCGTAGTGGGCCGGACCGTCTTCGTGTTCCCCGGCCAGGGCGCACAGTGGGCGGGCATGGGAAGGGAACTGCTCGAGGCGTCGTCCGTGTTCGCAACCAGCATGGCCGAGTGCGCCGAGGCGCTTGACCCGCTGACCGGCTGGTCGTTGCTCGATGTGGTGCGGCAGGTGGAGGGCGCCCGGTCCCTTGAAGACATCGACGTCGTGCAGCCGGTGTCGTGGGCACTGATGCTGTCGCTTGCCGCGCTGTGGGAAGCGTGCGGGATCGTCCCGGATGCGGTCGTGGGTCATTCCCAGGGCGAGATCGCCGCTGCCTGCTTTGCCGGTGCGCTGTCCCTTCCGGACGCCGCCCGCCTCGTGGTCTACCGGGCCAAGGCCATCCGCGCCGAGTTGTCCGGACGCGGAGGCATGGCGTCCCTCGTTGCCGGCGTCAAGGCCGCCTCCGTGCTGATCGAGGAGTCGCCGGGCCTGGAGATCGCCGCGGTCAACGGACCCTCCTCAGTGGTCGTGACCGGTGAACTGCCCGCCCTGGAAGAGCTGCTCGCCCGGTGCGAGACCGAGGGCATCCACGCCCGCAGGATCCACAGGGCCAACGCCGCCGGACACTCCGCACAGATGGATGTGCTGCGCGACTCTTTCCTTGAGGCACTTAGGGGGATCTCCGGCGGCCCTTCGCGCGTGCCGCTGTACTCCACGGTGACCGGGCGACTCCAGGACACCACGGAACTGGACGCCGAGTACTGGTATCGCAACCTGCGGCAGACCGTGCAGTTCGACCCGGCCATCCGGTCCCTGGCCGGTGATGGACATGGAGTGTTCATCGAGGTCAGCTCCCACCCTGTGCTGGCGTCGAGCGTCCAGGACGTGCTGGAGGAGCTCCAGGCACCCGCTGTCGTCACCGGGTCGCTGCACCGCGACGAGGGCGGCCCGCGCAGGTTCCTCGCCTCGCTGGCCCACCTGCACACCCACGGCGTTCAGGTCTCCTGGGGAGCCGTCCTCGGCCGCGGTACGGAGCGGCCCGTGGATCTGCCCACGTACGCCTTTCAGCGCCAGCGCTACTGGTTGGATCCGGCAGACTCCGGTGGGGACGCACCAGGCCTCGGTCTCGAGGCGGCGGACCATCCCCTGCTCGGCGCGGTCACCGAAATCCCCGGCTCGGACGGCGTGTTGTTCACTTCCCGGCTGTCGCTGCGCACGCACCCCTGGCTCGCCGACCACGCGGCCGCCGGAGTCGTCCTCGTGCCCGGAGCAGCATTCGTGGAACTCGCGGTCCGCGCCGGCGACGAGATCGGGTGCGGCCTGGTCGGCGAACTGGTTATCGAGCGCCCCCTACTGCTGCCCGAGAGCGGCGGTGTCCAGGTACGTGTGTGGGTGGGTGAGCCTGACGAATCTCGCCACCGCACCGTCCAGATTCACTCCCGCTGGGAGGAAGCCGGTCCACGTGGGAGCTGGACCCGTCATGCCTCCGGACGCCTGGTGCCGGAGGAGGGTGGGGCCGATTTCGACCTCACCCAGTGGCCGCCGCCCGGCGCCACCGCCGTCGACCCGGACGTACTCGCCCACGCCTACGACGGCATGGCAGAGGCGGGATACGGCTACGGTCCGGCCTTTCGGGGCCTGCGCGGGGCGTGGACGCGCGGCGAGGAGGTGTTCGCCGAGGTCTCACTGCCCGAGGCGGCAGGCAAGGGCGATGACTACGGGCTGCACCCGGCCCTCCTGGACGCGGCCATGCACGCCTGTGCCTTCCGCACCGATATGCCCGGCGAGAGCCCGAAGCTGGCTCTGCCGTTCGTCTGGCGCGACGTCAGACTGCACGCCATCGGAACCTCCACACTGCGGGTCCACCTCACACCGCTCGCCCGCGACACGATCCGCTTGCGCCTGGCCGACGCCTTCGGCGCACCTGTGGCCGCCGTCGACTCGATGGTCCTGCGACCGGTGGTCCCGGAACTGCTGCGCGTCGGCTCAGGTGCGTCCAAGGAGCAGATGTTCCGTGTGGCCTGGGAGCCCATCTCCGTCAGGAGCGTGCATGACGAGCTGAACGTCGTACCCGTGACAACTGCCGAGGACGTTCGTGCCGTGGCCGGAACGCCCCCCGGCATGGTCCTCCTCGATGTGGCCGGGAACGGACGTACGGACCTCGCCGCCGTCCGGGACGTCACCGGGCGAGTGCTGGAGGTCGTCCAGGCGTGGCTCGCAGAACCCGCCTTCCAGGACACTCCTCTCGTCGCTCTCACACAGGCGGGTGCGGTCGTCCAGGACGGGGACCCGGCTCCCGACCTGGCCGTTGCGACGGCTGCCGGCTTGCTGCGTTCGGCACAGTCCGAGAACCCGGGCCGCATCCTCCTGGTCGACACGGACGGCACGGAGGCGTCAGCCCGGCGCCTTCCCGATGTACTCGCGTCCGGGCAGCCTCAGGCGGCACTTCGCAGCGGCGCGGTGGCGGTGCCGAGGCTCGTCAAGGCCGCCCCCGCCGATGCCCATGGCCGTCCACTGAACCCCGAGGGCACGGTCCTGATCACCGGCGGTACGGGTAGGCTGGGTCGCCTGGCGGCCAGGCACCTGGTTTCCAAGCACAAGATCAGAAACCTCATCCTGGTCAGCCGGAGAGGACCGGACGCACCGGGCGCGGCCGAGTTGGAAGCCGAACTCGAGGGGCTCGGGGCGCTCGTCCGAGTCGTAGCGTGCGATGTGTCCGATCGAGACTCCATGGCCGCGCTTCTGGCCTCGGTTCCCAAGGACACCCCCCTTACCGGCGTGATCCACGCGGCCGGAACGCTGGATGACGGTGTGGTGACGTCCCTGACGCCCGAACAGCTCGACACGGTGCTCCGTCCGAAGGCCGATGCGGCACACATTCTGGATGAACTCACGCGCGATCTCGACCTCGCGGCCTTCGTCCTGTACTCGTCTCTTTCGGGGATCTTCGGTTCAGCGGGTCAGGGCAACTACGCCGCCGCGAACTCCTACCTCGACGCGCTAGCCGTACGCCGTCATGCTTCCGGACTGCCGGCGACCTCACTGGTGTGGGGATGGTGGGGGCAGGGATCGGACGCGCTGGACAAACTCGCTGAGGTCGAGCTGAAGCGTTTCGACCGCTGGAACAGCACCGAACTCACGGCGCAGGAGGGCATGGAGCTGTTCGACCTCGCGCTGCTTGACCGTGACGCTGTTCAGGTCCTGACGAAGTTGGAACTCGAGGCGATATGGGACCAGGCCAACTCCGCGTCCGTCCCCCCACTGCTGCGCGGCCTCATCCGCGTCAGTCGGCGGCCCGCCCGTGATGGGGCGACCGGGGCCGACACGCTGGCGGATCGGCTGGCCGAGGCGTCCCCGGACCAGCGAGGAAAGATCTTGGTCGACCTGGTCCAGCGCGAGGTCGCCACGATCCTCGGCTACGTGTCCGCGGACGAAATCGGACCGGACCTTTCCTTCTTCGACATCGGTTTCGACTCTCTGACCGCCATCGAACTCAGGAACCGGCTGTCGGCGCTCACCGGCGTCCGCATCCCGGCCACCTTCGCCTTCGAGTACCCCACCGCGGAACTGGCCGCCGAGGAGCTGCTGGAACGCCTCGAATCCCACGTGGGCTCGCCGGACACTCCACGCATGGTGCGCGGAGGTCAATGACCGACTCGCCTCCCTGCCGGAATCCGACAATGCGACGCAGCACGGCCGGCGCACCGGTCACCGACCTACCCCCTGCGCCACTCGCCGACGACGAACACCCAAGGAGACAAAGCATGTTCGACAAGGACAAGTACCTGGAGTACCTCGGCTTCTCGGGAACGCCCGACGCAAGCCTGGCGACCCTGCGGAAGATCCACCGCGAGCACCAGATGCGGATCCCTTACGACAGTGGTTACGCCCTGGACCTGAACAGCAGTGGTGACGCCCTCGGCCTGGCCCAGGCGTCCTTCGACCTTGACCCGGCCTTCGAGACGATCGTGCTCAGCGGCCGGGGCGGCATCTGCGTCGAGTTGAACTTCATGTTCCATCGGCTCCTCGTCGAGTTGGGCTTCGACGTGCAGGTGCTGGCCGCAGCCACCCTCCTGCCGGGGGGAGTGTGGGGCCCTGACATCGAGCACATGGTCATGCGCGTCACCATCGACGGTGAGGACTGGCTCGCCGACGCCGGGCACGCGGGCATCTCCATCGTGGAGCCGCTGCCGTTCTCCGGAGAGACCGTGGTCCAGGACGGCATCGAGTTCCGGTTGACCCGTCGGGAGGAGCACTACTTCCTCGAGTACAAGACCCGCGCCAAAGACTGGCGCGACAGTTACCGCTTCCTGCCGCAGACGCGTACCACCGCGGACTGGGCCCGCTGGCGCGACGCCCTGCCGCAGGAGGAGATGGTGGCCCACCCGCGGCGCCGCCGACGGGTCATCGACAACGGGCAGGTCACGCTCACCGCGAACCTCTTCCTGTCCGTTGAGGACGGCGAGGAGCGGCTTCGTCTCATCCGGGACGAGAACGAGCTCGAAAAGATCGTCAGCACCTACTGGAGCTGAGCGGACGAACCACCACGACCGCTTGCGGAAAGGCCGGAGCTGCTCGCGAAAGCTTCAGCCTATCCCGCCGTGCACAGCCGGACCTGCGGTCAGCTGGGGCCCCGGTCGCGCCAAGGGTTCAGACGGCGGACCGTCTCCCGAAGACCCCGGCGGGGTGGCCGCCCCGGCGCACCACCGGCTTCCACAGGACAGAGTGAGGCGGAGTGAGAGAACAGATACCGGTCCACATAGGCGAACGTTCCTACGATGTGCTGATCGGCCCCGGGGTGCGTTCCATGCTGGCCGAAGTGATCCAGGGCCTCGGCGCCCGGCGGGTCGCCGTCGTGTCAGCCCGGCCCGCGGAATGGGTGCCTGACACGGGAGTGGAGACCGTGCTGCTGCCCGCCCGGGACGGTGAGCCGGACAAGAACCTCGCCACTGTCGAGGCCCTGTGCGCGGAGTTCGTTCGCTTCGGCCTCACACGCAACGACGCGGTCGTCTCCTGCGGGGGCGGAACCACCACCGACGTCGTCGGCCTGGCCGCCGCCCTGTACCACCGGGGCGTGCCGGTGGTACATCTGCCGACCACGCTGCTGGCCCAAGTCGACGCGAGTGTCGGCGGCAAGACGGCGGTCAACCTGCCCTCCGGTAAGAACCTGGTGGGCGCCTACTGGCAGCCCGCCGCCGTGCTGTGCGACACCGACTACCTGTCCACCCTGCCCCGGCGGGAGATGCTCAACGGCCTGGGTGAGATCGCCCGCTGCCACTTCATCGGTGCCGGTGACCTGCGCGGGCTCGGCCTCGCGGAGCGCATCGCCGCCAGTGTGAGGCTGAAGGCCGGCGTCGTCTCGGCCGACGAGCGGGACACCGGCCTGCGACACATCCTCAACTACGGCCACACCCTGGGCCACGCCCTGGAGCTGGCCGGCGGCTTTGCGCTCCGGCACGGCGAGGCCGTCGCCATCGGCACGATCTTCGCGGGCCTGCTCGCCGGGGCCCTGGACCGGATCGGTCCCGAGCGGGTGGCGGAGCACCGGGAGGTCGTCGAGTTCTACGGCCTGCCCACCGCGCTGCCCGAGGGCATCGAGACGGCCGAGCTGATCCGCCTGATGCGCCGGGACAAGAAGGCGCTCACCGGCCTCGCCTTCGTCCTCGACGGGCCCGGGGGAGCGGAGCTGGTCCACGACGTGCCCGAACAGGTCGTCACCGAGGTCCTGGAGCGCATGCCACGGCAGCCACTCGGGCAACTCATCGAGCCGGCAGGCTTCCACGGAACGGGAGCCCCGCTGGCATGACGCGCTCATCAGAGGCAGCGCACGGCGAGGTCCGGGGCGGGAACACGCGGGAGCCGAGGCTCGCGGACCGCCTCGCCGCGGCCCTGGCCAGACCTGCGGCGCAGCAGCCCGAGTGGCCGGACCCGGCCCGGGCCCGGACAGCAGTGGAACTGCTGCGCACCGCGCCCCCGATCGTGGCCGAGTCCGAGACGGCGCAGCTCTCCGAGCAGCTCGCGGCGGTCGCCCGCGGCCAGGCGTTCCTGCTGCAGAGCGGGGACTGCGCGGAAACCTTCGCCGAGACCACCGAATCGCACCTGCGAGCCAACCTCGGTCTCCTGAAGCGTATGTCGCTGCACCTTGCCCACGCCGCCGGGCTGCCGGTGGTTCCCCTCGCCCGTATGGCCGGACAGTACGCGAAGCCGCGCTCACAGTCCGTCGACGCGGACGGCTTGCCGGTCTACCGGGGTGACATGGTCAACTCCGCCGAACGCACCCTCGCCGCACGCACTTGTGACCCGGACAGGATGCTGCGCGCCCGCGGGCACGCGGCTCGCGCGATGACGCTCGCCCGCCGGGCGTACGCACAGGAGCCGGCGAACCCGCACACCGGCCTCCCCTCGTACCTGCAAGGCACCCCCGGCGGCGGCCGCTTCGTCCGCACCGCCGAAGAGATCGGCCGCGATCCGGGCCCGAGCAGCGAACAGCTCTATGTGGGCCACGAGATGCTCCTGCTCGATTACGAATGCGCCCCGCTCCACACCGCCGGGTTCGCCACCGGTCCGGAACCACTGCTCGTCAGCCCCCTCGCCCACTTCCTCTGGATCGGCGAGCGCACGCGAGGCCTCGGCGACGCGCACCTCGCCGTCGCCGAACTGCTCGCCAACCCCATCGGGGTGAAAATCGGCCCCAGCACAACCCCGGAAGAAGCCGTCGAGTACGTCCGCAGGCTCGACCCCCATGCCACTCCCGGGCGGCTGACGTTGATCAGCAGGATGGGCCACTCCCAGGTCCGCGAGGTGCTGCCGCCGATCGTGGAGAAGGTCACCTCCACCGGCCACCAGGTGGTATGGCAGTGCGACGCGATGCACGGAAACTCCCGCACGACGCCGGATGGCCGCAAGACCCGCCACTTCGACGACATCGTCGCGGAGATCAACGGCTTCTTCGACGTCCACCGCACCCTCGGCACTCACCCCGGCGGCCTCCACTTGGAGGCGACCGGCGAGGACGTCACCGAGTGCCTGGGCGGCGCCCGCGGCCTCGGTGAGGCTGACCTGCCGGCCCGCTACCGTACCGCCTGCGACCCTCGCCTGAATGAGGAACAGTCTATGGAACTGGCCTTCACCGTTGCCGATTTGCTCGCAGAGGCCATCCGGCCGGCTGCCCAGCAGGTCACCTCTGCCGGCCCCGGGAACCCGCGATGACCAACACCGCCACCCCGCCGCAGGCCGCGATCAGCGGCACCACCCGCTTGTACGCGGTGATCGGCGACCCGGTCGAGCAGGTCCAGTCCCCCGGCCTGCTCAACCCGCTCTTCGCCGAACAGGGCGTGGACGCAGTGCTGGTGCCGGTACAGGTCCACCCTGGCGATCTGGAACGGGTCGTACACGGCCTGCAGCGGATCGGTAACCTCGACGGCGTCTTCGTCACCGTCCCACACAAGACGCACGCCGCCCAGCTCGCCGACCGGCAAAGCCATACCGTCAAGATCGCCGGAACGGCCAACGTGCTGCGCCGCGAACCCGACGGCAGTTGGCTCGCTGAGAACTTCGACGGTTCCGGTTTCGTGACTGGCCTCGCCCGCGCCGGGCATGAGATACGAGGCAAGCGGGTCGCGCTCGCCGGGGCCGGCGGGGCGGGCAGCGCCATCGCGTCCGCGCTGCTGACGGCCGGCGCGGACCGGATCGCCGTGACCGACCCGGACCTGCCCAAACTGGAGACGCTTGTCGGCCGGCTCGCCACGTACTGGCCCGGCCGAATCCACGCCGTCGCCGAACTGCCCCTGCATGAGAGCGACCTCGCGGTCAACGCGACCCCGCTCGGACTGCGATCCAGCGACCCACTGCCGTTCCAGCCCGAAGCCCTCCCGCCCGCAGCGGTGGTGGGCGACATCATCATGAAACCCCACGAGACGCCCCTGCTGCGGCAGGCCGCCGCCCTCGGCCACCACGTCCACCACGGCATCCACATGCTGAACGGTCAAGTGGAGTCCTACTGCGCATTCTTCGGCCTGAGCGCACCCAGGACCGGCTGACGCACACACCCGCCACGATCCCGCGTCCAGCCGACCCACACCCCGACAGACGGCTACCAGACCGGGGGATGTGGGGTGGTGAGCGCGGTGCCTACCGTGAAAGTCGCACTCTTGGGCCTGATCCTCGAGGTGGAACCTCCGGTCGGCCGCGTGCCCCGCCCGCTTTATGCCGTCCGTCGGCCATCGGCCGAGAAGTGTCCGAAGTGGAGATTTGGAGATACATGAACGCGCGACCGGCACCAGAGTTTCCCTCCTGGCCGCAGTACGACGACGCCGAGCGCACCGGCCTGATCCGGGCCCTGGAGCAGGGTCAGTGGTGGCGCATGGGCGGGTCGGAGGTGGACTCCTTCGAGAGCGAGTTCGCCGACTTCCATGGTGCCCCGCATGCTTTGGCCGTCACCAACGGCACCCACGCCCTGGAGCTGGCGCTGCAGTGTCTGGGTGTCGGTCCGGGCACGGAGGTCATCGTGCCGGCCTTCACCTTCATCTCCTCGTCCCAGGCCGCTCAGCGGCTCGGCGCGGTCGCCGTCCCCGTCGACGTCGATCTCGACACGTACAACATCGACGTGGCTGCCGCGGCGTCCGCCGTCACCCCTCGCACCAGGGTGATCATGCCCGTGCACATGGCGGGGCTGATCGCTGACATGGACGCGCTCGACAAGCTTTCCGCGGACACCGGCGTGCCCCTGCTGCAGGACGCTGCCCACGCGCACGGTGCCCGCTGGCAGGGGAAGCGGGTGGGCGAGCTGGGTACGGTCGCCGCGTTCAGCTTCCAGAACGGCAAGCTGATGACCGCCGGCGAGGGTGGTGCACTGCTTTTCCCCGACGAGGAGACGTACGAGGCCGCCTTCCTGCGGCACAGCTGTGGCCGGCCCCGCACCGACCGCCGTTACATGCACCAGACCGCCGGCACCAACATGCGGCTCAACGAATTCTCCGCGTCCGTGCTCCGCGCCCAGCTGAGCCGCCTCGACGCCCAGCTCACGCTGCGCGAACAGCGCTGGACACTGCTGTCCCGGCTGCTCGGCGAGATCGACGGCGTCGTACCCCAGGGGGGCGATGCGCGCGCCGACCGGAACTCCCACTACATGGCCATGTTCCGGATTCCCGGCATCTCCGAGGAGGGCCGCAACGCCCTCGTCGACACGTTCGTCGGGGCCGGGCTGCCTGCCTTCGCCGCCTTCCGGGCGGTCTACCGCACCGACGCGTTCTGGGAGACGGCCGCGCCCGACACCACCGTCGACAGGCTCGCCGCAAGCTGCCCTCACACGGAGGCGATCAGCACCGACTGCATCTGGCTGCACCACCGGGTGCTGCTCGCCTCCGAGGAAGCCCTCCACACCACGGCCGAGATCATCGCCGACGCGGTGGCCGCACGATGAAGGTCCGCGCCGCCGTCGTCGGGCTCGGCTGGGCGGGCCGCGAGCTGTGGCTCAGACTGCTGAGCGAGCACAAGGACTTCGAGGTGGTCGCCGCCGTCGACCCCGACCCGGCCTCCCGGGCAGCCGCCGTGGCGATGGGCCTGCCCGCCCACACCACCATCGACGCTCTCACCCCCCGCACGGTCGACATCGCCTTCGTCGCGGTACCCAACCATCTGCACGCGGAGGTAGCGGCCGCCCTGCTCCGCCGCAGGATCTCCGTCTTCCTGGAGAAGCCGGTCTGCCTGACCACCGCCGAGGCCGACGCCCTCGCCGCGGCCGAACAGTACGGCGGGACACTGCTCGCCGGCAGCGCCGCCGCCCACCGCGGCGACGTCCAACTGCTTGCCGGGCTGCTGCCCCAGGTTGGCCGGATCCGCCATGTCACCCTGGCCTGGGTCAGGGCGCGCGGCGTGCCGGCGCCCGGCGGCTGGTTCACCCAGCGCAGCAAGTCCGGTGGCGGTGTACTCGTCGACCTCGGCTGGCACCTGCTCGACGTCCTCACCTACCTCCTCGGCCCCGCCCCCGTCACCCAGGTGATCGGCTCGGTCTCCGACGACTTCGTCAGCAGCAGTGCCTGGTCCGCTACCTGGCGCGAGGACCAGCCCACCGACGTCCCGGCCGGCAACGTCGAGGACACCGCCCGAGGCTTCCTGCTCCGCGAGGACGGCATCTCGGTCTCGCTACGAGCCAGCTGGGCTTCGCACGAGGCGCTGGACGCCTCCGTCATCACCGTCGAGGGCAGCAAGGGAACGGCACGGCTGCACTGCACCTTCGGCTTCAGTCCCAACCGGGCCCCGGAACGGGTGCTGACCCTCACCCGGGAAGGCGTCACACAGCAGATCCCGCTGCCCGCCGAGCCGATCGGCAGCGAGTACGGACGCCAGCTCGACGGCCTCGCCGGGCTCCTGGCCGACCCAGGCCGACGCGGCGTGGCCGTCGCCCAGGCCCGTAACACCGTCCAGCTGGTCGAAAGCTTCTACGCATCGGCCCGGGCCGCTCGACCTGCGGACCACGCGCCCCAGTTCACCCCCCACAAGGAGGTGAGGACCGCATGACCACAGGGTCGGAACACCACGCGGCAACGACCTCCGAACAGCACGCCCCAGTCTCCAGACAAGCAGTCATCTTCGATCTCGACGGAGTCGTCGTCGACAGCTTCGCGGTGATGGGCGAGGCCTTCTCCCTCGCCTACGCCGAGGTCGTCGGCCCGGGCGAGGCGCCCTTCGAGGAGTACCAGCGCCATCAGGGCCGCTACTTTCCCGACATCATGCGGATCATGGGCCTTCCGCTGGAGATGGAGGAGCCCTTCGTCCGTGAGAGCTACCGGCTCGCCCAGCACGTTCAGGTGTACGACGGTGTCGCCGATGTGCTGAGGATGCTGAACGAGCGCGGCCTTCGGCTGGCCATCGCCACCGGCAAGGCAGGCGAGCGCGCCCGGTCCCTGCTCGACGTCCTCGGCCTGCTTCCGCACTTCGCCCACGTCATCGGCTCCGACGAGGTGCCCCGGCCCAAGCCCGCCCCCGACATCGTCAGACGCGCGCTCGAACTCCTCGACGTTCCCGCAGACCAGGCCATCATGATCGGCGACGCCCCCACCGACCTGGCCAGCGCCCACGGCGCCGACGTCACCGCCGCAGCCGCACTGTGGGGCTGCCACGACGAGACCGGACTGCTCGCCGCCGGCCCTGACATCGTCCTGCAACGGCCCGCCGACCTGCTCGCCCTCTGCCCGGCCGTCCCCGGCCACTGAGACGGAATGACAGCCTCACCGCCGTCGTGGCATCTGGGCATCGACATAGGGGGCACAAAGGTCGTCCTGCGCGCCGAGTCAGCGGACGGCCGTACCGAGGAGCACATGTTCTCCTGGCCGCACCACGAAGACGGACCGGACAGCGACCTTGCCCTGCTGTCGGACGGCATCACCACCCTGGCGGCCCGCACAGGCGATGGTTTCCAAGCTGCCGGGGTCGCCGTCCCCGCCACGGTCGGCCCGGACGAGCAGGTCACCTCCTGGCCCAGCCGACCGTCGTGGACCGGCCTCGCCCTGGGCCCCGCGCTACGCGCCCTCGTGCCCGGAGCGGCCGTCGCATGGGCGGACGACGGCGACGTGGCCGCCCTCGCCGAGGCCGCAGCGGCCGACTGCGCCGATCTGCTCTACGTCGGTGTCGGTACCGGCATCGGCGGCGGCCTGGTCCTGGGGGGCCGCCTGTGCCCCGGCCCGGGCCGCGGCTCCTTCGAACTGGGCCATCTGGTCGTCGAGTTGGGCGGCCCCGTGTGTGTCTGCGGCCGCCAGGGCTGCCTCCAGGCGATAGCTTCGGGGCCGGCCACTCTGGCCCGGGCCGGCGAGCTCCACGGCGATCCGGTCACCTACGAAGAGCTGCGCGAAGCGCTCCGTACCGCCCGCCCGTGGGCTACAGCCGCGATCGACGACACCTGCCGGGCCCTGGCCACTGCCATCATGGGGGTCACCGAACTGCTCCACCCCAGCCTCGCTGTGATCGGAGGCGGATTCGCGGCAGGCATCGACAACCTGGTCGACCGCACAGCAACCCACCTGGCATCCCTCTCGCGTCCAGGCCGCCCTGCCCCACCGGTCGCTCCGGCGCGCCTTGGCGGCCTTTCCTCCCTCCAGGGCGCGGTCCTCCTTGCCCGAGCCGTCACCGACGGAGCCGTACCGCTGCTGTAGGTCGCCCTGCTTCCGGCTCTGCGGAGGCACCCACGGCGTCGCAGCCGTTCACGGAGCCGAACCGAATGAACTCTGCCCCGATGGACCGCCGAGGCTCATAGGGGGCTAAAAAGGCGTTGGGGAAAGGTGTATGTATTCATTAAGTATTCAAGGAGTTTGTGCGTAAAGTGAAGCATACGAGCAAGGCATACTCATCCACCGCGAAGCTCCGATGGCTCACCGATGAGCAGCACCGCATCTGGCGCTCCTATGTCCACGCGGCCATGCTCCTCGAGGACCACATGGACCGCCAACTGCAGCGTACGGTGAATATGCCTCACAGCTATTACAGGCTCCTGGTGAACCTCGCAGAGTCCCCTCACCAGCGGCTGCAGATGACGGAGCTGGCGATGCACGCGAAGATCACCAGGCCCCGGCTCTCACACGCCGTCGCACGTTTGGAGAGGAACGGCCTGGTACGGCGCGAGGAAGCTCCCTCCGGCAAGCGCGGCAAGTTCACGGTGCTCACAGAGGAGGGCCTTGAGGTCCTCAGGCGGACCGCTCCGGGCTATGCGACAGTAGTGCAGCATGCCCTGTTCGACCGGCTCACCCCCCAGCAGCAGGAGTCCCTCGGCGCGATCATGCAGATCGTCACCGATGGACTCCAGACGGACAAAGCGGGTGCCGACCTTCCCTGGCTGCGCTAGAAGTGCTGCGTGGGTGTGTCAACTCGACCGCTCTGTCTCGGAGTCGGAGCTCGTGTTGCTCGGCCTTGAGGTTGCCGGGCCTGGTCGGGAGCGCCACAGCCATCACTCCAGCTCAGCCATCCGAAGCGAAACAGGGCAGCTGGTGGCAGCCGGTCAGGTCGTGGCCGGCCGGACCGTGATCGGGCCGGTCGTCGGGTCAGGATCGGGAGGACTCGTCGTACCGGTGGAAGCCGTGGCCCGTCTTGCGGCCCAGTCTGCCCTCCCGGACCATCCGGGTGAGCAAAGGGGGCAGCTCGGGGACCAGGTCCTCGGAGTTCTCCGCCATCGAGCGGGCCACGTCGGTGATCGTGTCGATCCCGATCAGATCGAGCAGCGCGAGCGGACCCATCGGATGTCCGCAGCCCAGCACCATGCCCCGGTCGATGTCGTCAGCGTCGGCGATGCCCTGGTCGTACATCCTGACCGCCGCCATCAGATACGGCACGAGCAGGGCGTTGACCACGAACCCGCTTCGGTCCGCGGCGCGGATCACCTCCTTGCCGAGGGTGTCCCTGGCGAAGGACTCGGCCGACGCGGCGCACTGTTGCGAGGTGCGGTCCGTCACCACCACCTCGACCAGGGGCATCAGCGGTACGGGATTGAAGAAGTGCATTCCCACCACGGACTCGGCTCTACCGGTGGCCTCCGCCAGATCGCCGACCAGCAGGCTGGAGGTCGTCGAGGCCAGGACGGCCGCAGGGTCGGCCAGCACCCCGTCCACCGCCTTGAACACCCGTCGTTTCACATCGAGTCTCTCGGTCACGGCCTCCACGACGAACTGCCGGTCCGCGAGGTTCTCGACATCGGCGGTGACCCGCAACCGGGCCATGGCCGCCGCCTGTTCCGGCACCGTCATCCGGCCCTTGGTCACCGCGCGGGCGAACGAGGCCGTCAGCCGTCCGACCGCGTCCTCGATCCGGTGCGGGGAGGAGACCAGGACCGTCACCTCCACCCCGGCGCGCAGGCTCACCTCGGCAATGCCGGCGCCCATCGTCCCGCCACCGATCACGCCCAGTCGTTCCACCGTCGTACTCATCGAGTCCCGCCCTCGGTCACGGTCCAGCGCAGCAGGGCGGCACCGGCCGCCATACCCGCGCCGAAGCCCGCCAGGAGCACCAGATCGCCGTCCTGTAGCACGCCGGAACGGTTGGCCGCGTCAAGTGCGACCGGCACCGAGGCGGAACCGAGGTTGCCGCTGTGACGCAACGGCAGATGGGTGGCTGCCCGCTCCAGACCACTGACCTCGGCCAGCTCCGCCACCAGCCGGCCATTGGCCTGGTGCGGCACGAAGTGCCGCACGTCGGCCGGTTCGTAGCCGGAGCGCTTGAGCAGCCCGGCGATGAGGCCGGGGACGTTGTCCAGAACGAAGTCGCGCACCCCCCGGCCTTGCATGCTCAGCAAATGGCCGCCGTCCGCGACCGTCTCGACGGAGGCGGGACGGCGGCTGCCCCCGGCCGGCATGCTGATCAGCTCGTGGGCCTCGGCCCGGCTCACCAACTCAACCTTGAGCAGGCCGCGTTCCGGATCGCCGGGCGCATGCGGCACGGAGGCGATCACCGCGGCCCCGGCTCCGTCCCCGAACAGCACACTGGTCGCCCGGTTGTCGAAGTCGATGAACCGGGTCCACACGTCGGTGCCGATGACCAGGACCTTCGTCGTCGGGTCCAGCGCCACGTACGCCTGGGCGATGGACAGCGCGGTGACGAACCCGGTGCAGGCGATGTTGACGTCGAAACAGGCGGCCCGGTGGGCGCCGAGTGCCAGTTGCACCAGTGACGCGGTGGAGGGGATCGGGGCGTCACCGGTCGTCGTGGCGACGATGATGAAGTCGATGCCGTCCGCGTCCAGTCCGGCCTGGTCCAAGGCGGCGCGCGCGGCGTGGACGGCGAGGTCGGACGCTGCCTCGTCCGGTGCCGCGTACCGCCGTTCGACGATGGCGGTCCGGTCGGCGATCCACTCGGCGGAGGCACCGGGTACCCGGGCCTCGATCTCCTCGTTGGTCACCACCCGTGCGGGCAGGTAGGAGCCGGTCCCCAGCACGGATGTGACGTACGCCTGTTCCCTTTCCATGGTCAGGCCGCTCGCACGCTGTCGTGCGCGTACGCGCGCATCAGGGTCAGTCGGTCCTCGCCGATCCGGGCGCGCCGCTCGGGGTCGGTCACCCCCAGGCCCGGACGGTCGGCCAGGCAGAGCACGCCCACCTTGCCGATGTGCTGGTTGAGCTGCACCAGCCGGGTCGCCGCGCCGGCCTCCTCCAGCGTGAACAGCGAGGTCAGTGCGGGCACCAGCGATCCCTGGTCGAACAGTCGTGCGGTGTCGACCTGTTCCTGGAGGTTCGCCACGTGGCTGCCGATGATGCGCTTGAGCCGCATCCACAGATAGCGGTTGTCGAACCGGTGCTCGTAGCCGGTGCTCGAACCGCAGGTCACCACGGTGCCTCCGCGCCGCGCGAGGAACACCGAGATACCGAAGGTGGATTTGCCCACGTGGTCGAAGACGATGTGCGGATCCTCGCCCACGCCGTCACGGATGAGCCGGCCCAGCCGCTTTCCCTGCGCCACCGCGACCGCCGGCTCGTCGCCGGCGTCACTGCCGAAGCCGTACTCCTCACGGTTGATCACCAGGTCACAGCCGAGGGCGCGCGCCGCTCGCGCCTTGTCCTCGGAGCCGACGACTCCGACAGCGATGCCGCCGCCGTTCTTCACCAACTGAACGGCGTAGGCTCCCAGTCCGCCGGACGCGCCCCAGATCAAGACCACGTCCCCCTGCTTCATCCGTGCGCCGCGGTCGCTGACCAGCATCCGGTACGCGGTTCCGGCACAGGCCGGGACCGAGGCGGCCTCCTCCCAGGTCAGGTGTGCCGGCTTGGGGATCAACTGGCTGGCCCGGGCGATGGTGTAGTGGGCGAGGCCGCCGTAGTTGGTCTCGAAGCCCCAGGCGAGCTGGTTCTCGCTGAGCATCCCGTCGGCCTGGACGGACGCCTCCTGGTCGTCGACACAGGCCGCGTTGACCAGCACGTGGTCACCGACCCGCCAGCGCCGCACGCCGGAACCGGCGCGGACGATCACTCCGGCGGCGTCCGAGCCGAGGACGTGGAAGGGCTGGTCATGCCGCTTCGCCCAGCCGCCCTGACGCCCGTAGGCCTGGAGGAAGCCGAAGGTCGACAACGGTTCGAAGGTCGCTGACCAGACCGTGTTGTAGTTGATGGCGCTGGCCATGACGGCTATCAGCACCTCGTCGGGCGCGAGTTCCGGCATCGGCACCGTGCCCACGTGGAGGGTCTTGCGCACGTCGCGGTCGCCTTCGATCCCCTCGAAGGTCTTCTCGTCCTCGATCCGCAGGTGCGCGGCGAGGAACTCCGCCGGTACTTCCGCGGCGGCCAGTTCCTGCGGACCGGCACCGGCACGTACTGCATCGGAGAGTGACATCATCGGGCTCCTCGTCAAGCCGTGTGAGGCTGGTGAAACGATCGGTTTTTCTGTGTCGGGCTCGGCCCTCACCCCGCGTACAGGACCCATTTGCTGCCGTCTACGGGCGTCGAGGGGCGGCGCGCTCGTCGCGGGCTCCCAGGTACCCGGAGTGCCCCGCGTCGTCGGCGGCCTCGAACGTGGCGCCGGGGATCGTGCCGGCGAGCTCGCGGCCGTACACGGGCGGGGCGACCAGGTCTTGAGCGAAGGAGACCACGCGGCACGGCACAGTGATGTCCGCTCCGGCGGCGCGCCGGTCCGGCGTCGGCTTGGTCATCGGACCGCGCCGGTCACGTGCAGTAGGGCTCGGGCCGCCAGGCGGTAGCCGAACGCGCCGAGGCCTACCACGACGCCGGAGGCCAGCGGGGCGATGATCGATTCGTGCCGGAACTGCTCCCGCGCCCACACGTTGCTGAGGTGAACCTCGATCCACGGGTGCTCGTAGCTCGCGAGCGCGTCCCGCAGGCTCCAGCCGGCGATCATCAGGGCGCCAGGGTTGACCACGGCGCCGACACTGTCGGGCCCGTGCTCGTGAACAGCGCTCACCAGATCGCCCTCCGAGTCCCGCTGGAGGGACAGGACCTTCCAGCCCTGCCCGCTCACCTCGTTGGCGACCGCCTGCTCGATGTCGGCCAGGGTGTCGGTGCCGTAGATCTCGGGCTCGCGGCGGCCCAGGATGCCGAGGTTGGGACCGTTCAGTAGGAGCATCGTGCTCATGTGTCACCTCACCGTTCAAAGGTCCGAACCGCATCCGGTCCGTGGTCCGGGGCCCCATCGGGGGCGGCTGTCAGGGTGTCCGTTCCGAGCATGGTCCCGGCGGTCTCCGCGACGTGGGCCGTCGCGTACCGCAGGATGGGCGGCGCCATCAGGGGCGTCACGATGGCAACCAGAACGACGATCGTGTACGTCTCGGTGTTCAGGACGCCGAGACGAAGGCCCTGTCGTGACCACGATCACCTGGACGACACTCCGCGAGTCCATGCCGGCGCCGAGGGCCGGCGCCTCCCACCGGTTGAGCCTGATCAAGGGTCGGATTGGTCTGCAGGCCTGGGGGCCTCTCCTGTGACCTCCGGGCGAGAAGGAGCGGCGCGGTGTCCGGTGCGTGCTTTCGCCGTGCGCCGCCGAGGTCTCGGAGCGGTGCGTTCGGTGAGTCGGGGATTCCTCGCACGCACTTGAGGCAGCGGCGAAGCGTGTCAGGTGCCGCGACGTCGCGGAGGTCTTTCAGAACGGCCCCAGCCGCCGGGCCACCAGGCCGATGACCTCGGCTATGCGGTCCACGAGGAAGAAGTGGCCGCCCCGGAAGACCTCCGTTTCACACGCCCCGGTGGTGTGCTCGGCCCATGCCTCGGCCTCATCAAGGGAGACCCGGGGGTCGCTGTCTCCGGTGAGCACGGTCACCGGGCAGTCGAGGCGTCGGCCGGGCTCGTGCCGGTACCGTTCAATGGCGGTGTAGTCGCTGCGGATGGCCGGCAGGATCATCGCCAGCACCTCCGGGTCGCCGAGCAGCATCTCGTTGGTTCCGCTGAGCTTCCTGAGCTCGGCCACGAATTCAGCGTCGGTCGCCGCATGCACCCGCTCGTCGCGATAGCGGGACGGCGCCCGCCGACCGGACGCGAACAGCCGTACCGGCGCGGGCAGCCCGGCGTCCTGCATGCGCAGCGCCACCTCGTACGCGAGGACAGCGCCCATGCTGTGGCCGAACAGGGCCAGTGGCTTGTCGTCCAGGTGCCGCAGCGCGGCGAAGATCTGGTCCGCGAACTCGGGGACGTTGTCGATCCTCGGTTCGTGGAGCCGGGTCTGCCGACCTGGGTACTGGAGGGCCAACACCTCCACGGTCGGGTGCAGAGCCTTGGACACCGGGAAGAAGAAGCTTGCAGAGCCGCCCGCGTACGGAAGGCACGCAAGCCGCACATTGCTCTGCGGCGCGGGGTGCGAGACACTCACCCATTTCTCGAACTGCGCCGTTGCTTGATGCATGCCGGACGAGCTCCTCGTGGTTGGTGAGGGAATACCGGAAGCCTAGGTTCGTGCGGGTGGGACCGCGTATCCCCAGATCTGATAGTCCCAAGCCCTCGAGCGGCCCGAGCGCCGGTACGGATTGTTAGTCTTGCGCCGTTCCGATTCGGGCAGTTGTGCCTGCGCCAGCCACCCTGCGACGAGGGGTTTCCCGTGCCCGAGACGTCACCGCACAAGCAGCCCGCCAGCGCGAGCCCCGAGACGGATGTGGACGTGATCGTCGTCGGCAATGGCCCGGTCGGGGCCACTCTCGGGATCCTGCTGGCACAGCGCGGCCGAAAGACCATCGTCCTGGAACGGCGCCGACGCCCCTACACCCTGCCCAGGGCGACCAGCTTCGACGGCGAGACGGCACGGCTGCTCGCCGGCTGCGGGACGGGCCCGAGCCTCGGCCGGATCGCCGAGCCCGCCACCGGTTACCAGTGGCATTCCGCCGACGGTGAGGTCCTCCTCGACATCGCCTTTCGCACAGAAGGCCCGTACGGGTGGCCTGACGCCAGTACCATGCACCAGCCCGCCCTCGAGGAAGTGCTGGCCTCGCGGGCAGCCGGGCTGCCCGGAGTGACTGTGCTGCAGGGCCGCCAGGTGGTGGGAATCGAGGAGCAGGACGACCGGGTCGTGGTGACGGCCGAGGACGAGGACGGCGCAGCCCATACGTGCACCGCGAGGTGGGTGGTGGGCTGTGACGGTGCCAACAGCTTCGTCCGGGACCATCTGGATGTGCCGGTCACCGATCTCGGCTTCTCCTACGAGTGGCTGCTGTGCGATGTGCAGCTGCACGAGCCGGGCCAGTTCGTCCCCACCAACGTCCAGATCTGTGACCCTGCCAGGCCCACCACCCTGGTCGGCAGCGGTCCGGGGCATCGGCGCTGGGAGTTCATGCGGCTGCCCGGCGAGCGTGCCGCGGACCTGAACCGGGAGGAGACTGCCTGGCGGCTTCTCGCTCCGTACGGGGTGACCCCCGACACGGCGACGCTGCTGCGCAGCACCACGTACATCTTCCAGTCCCGCTGGGCCGAGCAGTGGCGGGTCGGTCGGGTACTGCTGGCCGGGGACGCGGCCCATCTGATGCCGCCGTTCGCCGGGCAGGGCATGTGCTCAGGCATCCGCGACGTCGTCAACCTGGTGTGGAAGCTGGACCTGGTAGTGGGCGGCCTCGCCCCGGAGTCGCTTCTCGACACCTACACAGAGGAACGCCGCGCGCAGGTACACAAGTCGATTCTGTCCTCGGTCCAGCTGGGCCGGGTGATCTGCGTGACGGACCCCGTGGCTGCGGCCGAGCGCGATTCCACGATCCTGGCGGGCCGCCGCGGCCGCGGTCCGGCGGTCCCGGACCCGGCGTTGCCCCTCACGGAGGGGCTCCTTCACCGGAGAGTGGACGGGTCGCCCATGTCCCCGGCGGGCGAGGTCGTCCCCCAGGGCCAGATACACGGCCTCGGAGGCACGGGCCTTTTCGATGATGTGGTCGGCCGCGGCTTCGTTCTGATGCTGGCGGAGGGCGCGGACGCCGACCTCGACGCGGAACAGTCGGCATTCCTCACGGAACTGGGTACGCACGTGGTGACGCTGCTCCCCGAGGACGGGACGCCGAAGGACATGTCGGTGGCCGACGTGGGCGGCGTCTACCGCACTTTCCTGGCCCGCCACGGGGCCGACGCGGTATTGATCCGTCCGGACTACCACGTGTATGGGGCGGCCTCAGGCCTTGGAGCAGCGGCGGCGCTGGTGGACGACCTGCGGGCCCGCCTATGCCCCAGCCGTAGTTCGTGATCTCGATGGTGAGGGGCGCCGAGGCAACAGCCGGACAGCGCCGGCCATCTGGCCGAGATCGCCCACGCCGTCGGCTCCTTCTTCTACCCGAGTTCACCGCGACGGAGCGCGTCCCTCATCTCGCTGAGCTTCGCGGCCGTCGCCGGGGTCTGCTCCTGTGGTTGTTCAGCGAGTCGGAGGGCATCGTCGATCTCGCTGAGCTTCGCCGAGGACAGGACGGCCGCCCGCTCGATGAGGCCATCCCGTGACACAGTGGTCAGCCACGTGCAAGGGATGAAGCCCGGACGCCTGAAGGCGAACCGCAGCACGCCCTCGAAGGGCAGCCCTTCCATGGCGCCAACTCGCACTTCGACGCCCAAACCGCTCATGTCGACGCCCGCCGGCGCGACGACCTGCATCGCCCGGATCCCGGACGCGTCGTCTCCCGACAGCAGTACGAACAGTCGCCGCTCGTCGCCCTCCACCCACCAGACCTCGCCACGTTGCACATGTCCTCCTGACACGGGACGGCAGGCGAACCTGCGCGGCCCTGACGCACTGTGGAGACGGGTGCGGCCACCGTTGATCATCGGTGTGTGAAGACAAACGATCACGCGGTGGCCCCAGGTCACACAGTACCCAACTGTCTTTCTGATTCCACCCTGACCTCAGCCGGTGACGAGCGCGGTGAAGCGGTCGACGTCGATGTTGCCGCCGGACGCGATGATGCCGATCCGGCGCGGGAGGTTCCCGACGCGTCCGGCCAGGAGCGCGGCCAGCGGCGTGGCGCCGCTGGGTTCCAGGACGGTCTTCAGGCGTTCGAAGGCGAACCGCATGGCGGTCACGATCTCGGCGTCGCTGACGAGGGCGATGGAGTCGACCAGGCGCTGGTTGACAGGGAAGGTGATCTCACCGGGGGTGTCCAGGGCCTGCCCGTCGGCGATGGTGCGTGGGACCGGGATGGTGACGCGTGCGCCGCCTTCCAGGGATCGCTTGGTGTCGTCACCCGCCTCGGGCTCGACGCCGATGACGCGGATGCCGGGGTGCAGTGCCGTGGCCGCGGTGGCGCTTCCGGCGATGAGGCCGCCGCCGCCCACGGGCACCAGCAGCGCGTCCAACGGCCCCGTCTCCTCGAGGAGTTCCAGGGCGGCGGTGCCCTGGCCGGCGATGACGTGCGGATGGTCGTAGGGCGGGATCAGGGCCAGGCCGCGGTCCGCGGCCAGGGCGTGGCCGAGTGCGGTGCGGTCCTGGGTGTAGCGGTCGTAGGTGACGATCTCCGCCCCGTAACCGGCCGTCGCCTCCATCTTGGAGCGGGGAGCGTCCTGCGGCATGAGGATGACGGCAGTGGTGCCCAGTTCGCGGGCGGCCAGCGCGGTGGCCTGGGCGTGGTTGCCGGAGGAGTAGGCGGCGATCCCCTTGGCCAGCTGATCCGGGGGGAGTTGGGCGGCGGCGTTGTAGGCGCCGCGGAACTTGAAGGCCCCCATCCGCTGGAAGTTCTCGGCCTTGATGAACACCTCGGCCCCGACGCGCAGGTTCAGGGTGCGGGAGGTGAGGACGGGAGTGCGGTGGACGATGCCTTCGAGGCGGGCGGCGGCCTCGCGGACGTCGGCGAAGGAAACGGGCGGTTCGGCGGCCATGGGCTGTCCTGTCCTTCGGGTGATGGGTCGGGTGCCGGTGGTGGCGGGCCTGGCGGGTCTGGCGGGTCTGGCGGGCAGACGGTCACCAGCCGCTGACCCGCGGCCAGTAAGCCTGGACGCGGGGCACGGCTGCCGGGCCGCGGGCGCCGTCGATGATGTGGTAGCCGTGGTGCTGGGCGGCGGTGGCGCAGGCGTGGTTGGGCAGCACCCGCAGCCGGGTGCCGATGGGCAGTTCGGGCAGGTCGGCGCCGTTCCGGGCGGTGAGGGTGCCGTGTTCCTGGCTGGCGGCGGTCATGACCAGGTTCGGGATCAGGGCACCGGAGAGGTCGGCGACCAGGCCATAGCCCTGGTCCTGCGCCTGCGCGGCGGTGCCGCGGTCGCGGGACATGGCCATCCAGCCGCCGTCGGTGACGATCCACCCGTACTCGGGACGGTGGCCGATCACCGTGACCACGACCGACAGGGCGAGGTCGTCCAGGTCGCAGACACCGAGGCCGGCCATCACCAGGTCGAAGAAGACGTAGTTGCCCGCGCGGAGTTCGGTGACTCCGGTGAGGTCGTCGGCGGCGTGGGCGGTGGGCGTGGAGCCCACGCTGACCGTGGCCACGGTCAGGCCGGCCGCGCGGAGCCGCTCGGCCGCGGCGACCGCGGCGTCGCGCTCGTTGCGCGCCGCCGCGCGCTGTTCCTCGGTGGTGTGGCAGAAGTAGGACTCACCGGCGTGGGTCAGCACGCCGTCCAGGCAACCGGCGTCGTCGAGGGCGCGGCCGATCCCGGTGAGCCCGGGGGCGTCGGGTCTGAGGCCGCCACGGTGTCCGTCGCAGTCGATCTCGATCTGGGCGGGAACGGTGACGCCGGCCGCACGTGCGGCCGATGCGACGAACATCGCCTGCTCGGTGCTGTCCAGCAGGACGCGCAGGGTGACACCGCGGCGCAACAGGGCGATCACCCGCGGGAGTTTGCGCGGTTCGATGCCGACGGCGTAGGTGATGTCGCGGTGACCCGCGTCGGCGAACGCCTCGGCCTCGGCCAGGGTGGAGACGGTGACGGGACCGGGAGCGCAGTCGTGCAGGAGGGCGGCGGCGTCCGGGCTCTTGGCCGTCTTCACATGGGGGCGCAGGGCGACCCCGAGGCGCTCCGCCCGCGCCCGCAGCCGCTCGATGTTGCGCCGTGTCCGGTGCACGTCGACGACGGCGAAGGGAGTGTCGAGGTCGGCCAGGGTGCGGGCAGTGGGGGAGGAGGCGGCGGGGGACGAGGGGGCGGGAGAGGAGGCGGCAGAGGTGGGGGCGGTGCCCATGAGCAGGTGACCCTTCACTTCGCGTAGTTGTAGACCGTCGCCCGGGACACGCCGAGCAGGTCCGCGATGGTCTGCGCGGCGTCGCGCGAGTCGAAGTAGCCGTCCCGTTGCAGCTGTCGTACGAGTGCCCTCTTGTCCTCGCGGCTCAGCGAGCGGGGGGTTGCGGCGCGCTGGGCGGCCCGGGTCTCGACCGTTTCGCGCAGCTCGCGCGCGGCGCGGTCCCGCAGGGTCTCCAGGGGCTGGTCGCGGTGTTCGGTGTCCGTCGCCACGAGGTTGGACAGGGTGAGCGTCACCGGAGACAGGACGGACACGTCGAGGTTCAGGCACAGTGCCGCGACGTACTCCCCGGCGGCGTTCTTGATGCCGATGGACGTGCTCTTCGCCGGGCGGCCGTCGGGGAACCGGTTGGGGTAGTTCTGGATGACGCTCGGATACTCCGGGTCGGCGATGCGCGCCAGCCCCAACTCCGTCGCGGAGTCACCGACCTGACGACCCGACAGGTTGTTCTCGATCGCGCGGATCGCGTGGTCCGGGTTCCGCAGGTCGTGCAGCACCACCTCGCACAGGCCGGGGAACATGCGGCCCAGCGCGACAGCGATCTTCTCGGCCTCCCGGACGAGGTGCTCGTCCGCACCGTCCACGCCGTGGTCCATGACGCCCTTCCCGTAGCCGTTCCGGCAGCCGCCCCATGGACGGGCTGTCCAGATCTGGAATTGAAGTCTAAGTCGCCTGAGGGGCGCTGTCCAGCAACGGACTGTCCGCGGGGCCGACCGCTCGTCGGCCGGCGGCTCCCTCCATCAACTACCGTCAGTGCGAGCACGTTTCGCAGACGGTACGTTCCTTCGAGGGGGACACATGGTCGACCGGTCCGGCGCAGGGCACTCGTTGTGGCTGCGCAGTTTCCACGAGGCGAAGCCGGGCATGCCGCGGCTGCTCTGCCTGCCGCACGCCGGCGGCTCCGCGGGCTTCTTCTTCGCCTTCTCCCAGGCGCTGTCGCCGGCGGTGGACGTGCGCGTGGTGCAGTATCCCGGCCGTCAGGACCGTATCGCGGAAACCCCGGCGGCCTCCGTGCAGGAACTCGCGCAGGGGGTGTTCAGCGCGCTGGACGAACGGGACGAGACGCCCCTGGCCCTGTTCGGGCACAGCATGGGTGCCGTGGTCGGCTTCGAACTGGCCCGGCTCCTGGAGGCCGCCGGACGGCCCCCCGCGGTGGTCTTCCTCTCCGGCCGGCGGGGCCCGTCCATCGAGCGGATCGAGACCGTCCACCAGGGCGACGACGCACGCCTGATCGAGGAGGTCACCAAGCTCGACGGCACCGACTCCGCCCTGCTCCAGGACGAGGACCTGCTGCAGCTGATCCTGCCCGCACTGCGGGCCGACTACCGCGCGGTGGAGACCTACCGGCGAACCCCCGGGCCCCGGCTGCGCAGCCCCTTCGTCGTCATGACGGGCGACGCCGACCCCCGGGTGACCCCCGACGAGGCCCGGACCTGGTTCCAGGAGACGGACGGTCCGTCCGAGCTCCACGAGTACCCCGGGGGCCACTTCTACCTGACGGAGCAGCAACAAGCGGTGCTGGACCGCATCCAGGCCACGCTACGACGGCTCGGTCCCGGCGGCGGAGCGGCGGCCTGAGCCTGCCGCGCGCGCTCGGTTCGGGGGTGCCGACGGGCCCGGCGGTGTGACGCGGCGGCACCGGTGGACCGGTGCCGCCCCGGCGGTGTGCGTCAGCCGAGAACCCGGGCGGACTCGATGACGACGGACTCGGTGGGGACGTCCTGGTGGCCGTGGCGGCTGCCCGTCTTGATGCTCTTGATGGAGTCCACGACATCCTGGCCCTCGGTCACACGGCCGAACACGGCGTAGCCCCAGCCGTTCGGGTTCTTCCCCGAGAAGTTCAGGAAGGCGTTGTCCGAAACATTGATGAAGAACTGCGCGGTGGCGGAGTGCGGGTCGCCCGTCCGTGCCATCGCCACGGTGTAGTTGTTGTTCTTCAGCCCGTTGTCGGCCTCATTCTGGATGGGGGCCTGGGTGGGCTTCTGGTCCATGTCCGGGGTGAAACCGCCGCCCTGGATCATAAAGCCGTTAATTACCCGGTGGAAAATCGTGCCGTCGTAGTGGCCGCTGCGCACGTACGACAGGAAGTTCTCGACGGTCTTCGGCGCCTCGGCGTCGTTGAGTTCCAGCACGATCCGACCGAAGTTGGTGTTCAGCTCGACTGTCGACATCCAGATCTCCTTGTTCTGGTGGGACGTGCCCACGCTACGGTACGGCCCTCGCGGCCGTTCTCCGGTGCGGCCGAGGACCACGGCGATCCGACGGCTCGAGCGCACCATGGAATATACGACCACAGGGGGCACACCCGAGGCCGCGGCGCCCTGGTGTTCGAACGGCCATCCGGGTCATGACCGACTCACGGAACCGGCTCGCCGACGCTTATCGACGGCATTCCGGGACGGCCGGAGCGCCGCCTCGGTCCGCTTGTTCGGCCTGTTCCCCTTCGATACCGACAAGCCCGCCGACCCGCCCCCGGGCGGCCGACCGTGCGCCGCTCGTCGGAACTCGTCGGAACTCGTCGGCTCAGTCGGCTGAGCCGTCAGCACGTCCGGGACGCGTCGCCCGGCACCGGCGGGAGCGCCAGGTGCGCGAGGTCGGCCGGCGGCGGTGTGGTCACCGGCCACAGCGGAGCGGCGTCCCCGTCGGCGAGCGCGGCCGGTGCGTCGGTGAGGTGCATACGCTCCCGCAGCCGCCCGTAGAAGTCCGTAGGACCGAGCCTGACCGCCTTCAGCCGGCGTGGGGCCGCGTACACCCCGATCCAGTCGCCGGGGCTCAGCACGCCGCGCAACTGACCGTCGATGCTGACCGCGGCCTGGCCCGACCCCTGGAGCACCCGCAGCGCGACGGGCTCGTCCGGCGCGGCCACCACCGAGCGGTTGAAGACCATGTGCGGCGCGACCGGCGTGAACACCAGGCCCTCCGCGCGGGGCGAGACCACCGGGCCGCCCGCGGCGAAGCTGTACGCCGTGGACCCCGTGGGCGTGGCCACCAGCAGGGCGTCGGCCGAGTAGCAGGCCAGCAGCCGGCCCGCCAGGTACACCGCGACCGACACCTGCCGGTCCCGGGACAGCTTCTCCACGACCACGTCGTTCAGCGCGGTGACGTCCAGCGCGACTCCCCAGTCACTGCCCGCCGTGCAGTCCGAACGCACCCGGGGCGGCGGCAGCATCGGCCCGCGGCCGTACCGCAGCAGCGCCTCCATCTGCGTGGGCACCTCCAGCCGGCACGACGCCCGCAGGGTGAGGAGCATCCGGCTCTCGATGTTGATCCGCTCCTCCCGTACGGCGTCCAGCGCCTCGCGCACCGCGGGGGCGGGGACCTCCGTGAGGAAGCCGACCCGGCCGAGGTCGACGCCGAGCACCAGGGCGTCGTTCTCTGCCGCCAGCCGGGCGCCGCGCAGGAACGTGCCGTCGCCGCCCAGGGTGACGATGAGGTCCGGGTCGCCCGCGCTGTCGACCTCCTCGCGGGCGCTGTGCCGCGCGCCCTCCTGCCACACGTCGATGTCCGCGCAGCGCACCCCGTGCTCGGCACACCACGCGCGCACGGTCCGCGCGGCGGCCACCGCCTCGGCGCGCCCGCCGTGCACGACCAGGCCGACACGGTTCACGGTCATACGCGTACACCCTCCTCCCAGTCTGCTCCTGCCGAGCGCCATCCTCGCCGCGGACGGCACCGGCCCCGCGCACGCCACGCCGCCGGGGCTGCCCGTCACGACGCCGAGTGCCCTGAAGCCGACCGTCATGCGGGTGCGGGTGCGGGTGCGGGTGGGGGCGGGGCGCGGGGCGAGGCCGACGGCTCCTGCCAGCAGGGCGTTCGGGAGGCGTTCCGTTCGCGGTCCCGGCGGGTCACCCCAGGCCGTCGTCCCCCGCGAGGAACGGATCCAGCAGGGACAGCAGCGCCTGCGGGCGGTCCAGCGGGATGATGTGGCCGCAGTCCGGGATGACTCGGCCCGTCAACCGGTCGGCGTGGGGGCGTACTTGCTGTTCCAGGGACCGCCCCACCGGGTGGGCCCCGATGGTGAGGGCGGGCACGGTGAGGCGGCCGCCGGCCACGGCCTCCCTGATCTGCCGGGCGCCGGCGGTCAGGGCCCGGTACGGCCCGAACGCGGCGCGCAGTGCCTCGCCACCGGTGTAGGCGCGGACGAACTCCGCGCGGACGTCCGGCCGCACACCCCGGCCGAGTGTGCCGCGGTCCAGGAACCAGCCGATGTACGCCTCCTCGTGCCCCGTGAGCACGGCCTCCGCGAGGCCGGGCTCGGCATGGAAGCCGAACCACCACGGCGCGCCCGCCGACAGGAACTCCTCGGCTCCCGGGAGGTCGCCCAGCAGCGACTCCATCAGCACCAGCCGCCGTACCAGCGCTGGCCGCCGCATCGCCAGCAGGAACGCCGGCGGTGCCCCGAGGTCGATGCCGATCACGGCGGCCGGACCGGCGTCGAGCGCCTCCAGCAGGGCCGCCGCGTCGGCGGCGAGCGTCCCGGCGTCGTACCCGCCCGCCGGCCGGTCGCTGTCGCCGAACCCGCGCAGGTCGGGCGCGATCACCCGGTGCCGGCGGGCCAGCGGGCCGATGACTTCGGTCCACAGCCACCAGGTGTGCGGGAAGCCGTGCAGCAGCAGCACGGCCGGCCCCGCACCGGCCGTGGCGACATTGAGCCCGATGCCGTTGACGGCGACGCGGCGCAGCCGCACACCGGGGACGGAGGTGACAGTCATGAGCGATCCCTCGGGTAACCAATGGTGACAAGGGAACGGTAGGTAATTATGGTCGGAGTCAACAGACCGCACTTTCATGTCAGTTGGTGAGCCTCAGGTGACCTCCCAGGCCAAGGACGCGCCCGCCGTGCGCGGCGACCTGTTCGATCCCGCCTGCCCGACGCGGCGATTGCTGGACCGGATCGGTACCAAATGGACGTCGATGGTGGTGAAGGTGCTGGCGGAGGCGGCCCCGGGGGAGGTGCGCTTCGCCGAGCTGCTGCGCCGCATGCCGGGCGTCTCGCAGAAGATGCTGTCGGTGACCCTGCGGAACCTGGCGCGGGACGGCCTCGTCGCACGCAGGGTGGAGCCCTCCGTGCCGCCCGGCGTGCACTACCGGCTGACCGAACTCGGCCTGTCGCTCGAGACGGTTCTCGCTTCCGTCCGCAATTGGGCCGAGGAGCACATGGCCGAGGTCGACCGGGCGAACGAGCTGGCCGACGAGCCGGACCGGTGGCCGCGGGACAAGTGAGCGGTGCCCGTGACCGCCCCGGTGTGATCTCTCTCCTTGTGGCGGTCGCGCCGCTCCTGAGAGCTTCCCTCTCGAACGATTTTCCGAGGAACTGTTATCGGCGCCGCACCGAGCGGTCTCCCAGACACAGGTAACGGACAGCATCGTTCGGCGTCGACGACAGGGAAGCTCTGATGAGGACACAGCACACGGTGGAGCCGGCGGCACTGGTGAACGCCGCCCGAGCGGGAGACCCGGCGGCCCAGGACGCCCTGGTCAGCGCCTACCTCCCGCTGGTGTACAACATCGTGGGGCGGGCCCTGAACGGTTCGGTCGACGTCGACGACGTGGTCCAGGAGACCATGCTCCGGGCGCTCGGCTCGCTCGGCGACCTGCGTGCCCCGGAGAGCTTCCGTTCCTGGCTCGTGGCCATCGCGATGAACCGGGTGCGGGCTCACTGGCAGGACCGGCAGCTCGCCCCGGACGCCGTCGACGAGGCCGCCGATGTCGCCGATCCGGGCGCCGACTTCGTGGATCTGACCATCGTCCGGCTGCAGCTGTCCGGCCAGCGCCAGGAGACCGCGCGCGCCACCCGCTGGCTGGAACCGGACGACCGGGAGGTGCTGTCGCTGTGGTGGCTGGAGTGCGCCGGTGAGCTGACCCGGGCCGAGGTCGCCACGGCCCTGGGGGTGTCACCGCAGCACACCGCGGTACGGGTGCAGCGGATGAAGGCGCGGCTGGAGGCGGCCCGGGTGGTGGTACGGGCGCTGGACACGCGGCCCGCCTGCGACGCACTGCGCGGGTTGCTGGTCTCGTGGGACGGCCTGCCCTCCGCCCTCTGGCGCAAGCGGATAGCCCGGCACGCCCGCGACTGCGTGCGCTGCGGCGGTCTGTGGAGCGGTCTGCTGCCGGCGGAGGGTCTGCTGGCCGGGCTGGCGCTGGTAGGGGTGTCCTCGGCACTGGTCGCGGCCACCGGGTCCGCAGTGGCCGGCATGGGCGGCATGACCACGGCCGGCTCGGCCGCCCCGCTCCTCCCGGGCCCCGGAACCCTCCACCCGGCCCCGGCCACGGGCGCCGCCGGACCGGAGGCGGGCGGGGACGGCCCGGCGGCGGGCACCACCGGACCGGACGCGAGCGGGGACGGCCGGGGCGCGGGCGGCGACGGCCCGGGTGCGAAGACGGGGCAGGCCGGGCTGCGTGCCTCTCGCCGCCGTACGACCGCCCGGG
>NZ_JBEZBT010000070.1:0-32659 GCF_040647235.1 Streptomyces sp. NPDC042638 | reverse complement strand
TGGCTCGGAGATCTCCTGCAAGCAGCCGACTGATCACGACATCACACAAACCCTAGGCCGGTTCGCCCTTGGAGGGGTTGGCATCGATGCCGTGGACGTCGATGTCGACCGGGGAGCCGAGCGTCCGCCGGGTCAGGCACAGGGACCCGGGCGGGATCCCGGCCTCCTCCGCCACCTCGCGCAGCGCCGCGGCGACCAGCGTGCGGTCCTCAGGCTCGATGTGGCCGCCGGGGGTGAGCATGAGACCGGTGGCCCGGTGCCGGATGTGCAGGACCCGGCAGCGGCGGTCGATCACGACGGCGCTGCACGTGACGTGCCCGGGCAGTGTCGTGCGGGCGGTCACGTCGACGGGACGGTCCAGTGCGGCGAGCAGGCCGGCCAGGGCGTCACGCTCGCCGGGGTGGCGTTCGAGGTACGTCTCGACGGTCTTGCGGATCGAGGAGGAGCTGGGTGGCATGAGCGTCGTCTCGCCTTCGACGTAGGAGCGGGGAAGCTGCGGGGGCCGGGCTGGTGGAAGTCGCGCTGCTGGAGGTCAGCTCGCCGACTCGTGGCCGGACTGCTGGCGACCGCGGGGGCGGGGAAGCCGGTCGTTCCGGCGGTGCCGGGTGCACGCCGTGGAAAGGACATGTCGGTCGGTCCGGTGGTGCCGGGGACGTGCCGTGGAAAGGACGCGTCGGTTGTTCCGGCGGTGCCGGGACACGCCGGTCGCCGTCGTTGCGGTGCGGGCCGGGGGCCGCTTCGTAGCATGACCCGATGATCGTGTCCGATGATCAGGGTCACCAGCGGCACGGGCCACGCACGGCGAAGCAGACTCGTCGCCGGCTCGTTCTCGCATTGGCCGGGAGCCTGGTCGCGGTCGGGGTGCTCGTCGCCGGACTCGCGTCGCGCGACGGCCGCGCGGGGTCCGGGCCGTGGCCCGCCGGTCCCGCCGGTGCCCATCCGCCGGTGCCCGGGAGCATCGCCCCTCCGAAGCCGGCGGCGGCGCCCCCCGGGACGCACCGTGCCGGAACCGTGCGGATCGCCGCCGTGGGGGATGTCGTGATGGGGACGCTGCCGGACGACCTGCCGCCCGACGACGGCGCCTCGTTCTTCGACCCGGTCGACGACCTGATCGCAGGTGACGTGGTGCTCGGGAACCTCGAGAGCACCCTCACCACCGACGGCCTCTGCAAGTGCGACGACGACAGCCCCAACTGCTTCGCGTTCCGCACCCCGCCGTCCTACGCCCGCTGGTTCAAGAAGGCCGGCTTCACGGTGATGAACGTGGCCAACAACCACATCGACGACTTCGGCGCGGAGGGCCGGCGCCAGACGTTCGCCGCCCTGCGCGCCGTGCACCTGCCGTACACCGGCCGCGCGGGCCAGATCACCCTCCAGCAGGTCCACGGCGTCCGTGTCGCGGTCGTCGGGTTCGCCCCCGACAAGGGGGCCGCCGACCTCACGGACATCCCCGCCGCCCGGCGGCTCACCGCCCGCGCCGCGGCGATGGCCGACGTCGTCCTCGTCACCATGCACGCCGGCGCGGAGGGTGCGGACCACACCCACGTGGAGCCCGGCAGCGAGTACTTCCTCGGTGAGGACCGCGGCGACGCCCACCGCTTCAGCCGTGCGGTGATCGACGCCGGCGCCGACCTGGTGGTGGGGAGCGGTCCGCACGTCATGCGGGGCATGGAGTTCTACAAGGGCCGCCTGATCGCCTACAGCCTCGGCAACTTCGCCGGCTACAAGGTCTTCGGCCTCGGCGGCATCCTCTCCACCAGCGGCGTCCTGCACGTCACCCTGCATGCCGACGGCAGCTACGCCTCCGGCCGCCTGTACCCCACCCAGATCGTGGAACCGGGTACGCCTGAGCCGGGCGGTGACGGGATCGACCTCGTCTCCGGCCTGTCGGAGGAGGACTTCGGCCCGAGCGCCGCCCGCATCTCACCCGACGGGACGATCGAGCGTCCCTGACCGGGCGACGGACGAGGCACGGCCCAGGGCGACGGCAGAGCCGGTGTGGCCCGACCGGCGGAAGCCGGCGGGGTGCCGGGCTCTCACTCAGGCACCTCGGGCAGGCTGCCGCCCTGCTCCCCGTCGCAGCCGGACGGCAACGGCCTCAGACGCTCAACCGGGTGATCCGTTGCGGAACGTACGGCGGATTGGTCCGGGACCGATTTTCACCTGATCAGGTGTGGGACCAATCCGTCCGGCGGCCAGAACCGGATTCCCTGCGTGAGGGACGAGGAGAAGGACCCAGGAGTTCGGCCGGGTGGGCCGCGCCTCGCGCTGGGGGCGCTGAGCGGGGGACTGGCCTGCTTCGCCGCGCTGGCGGTGGCCGAAATGGTGGCCGCGGCGGTGCGTCCGCAGGCCGGTCCGGTCATCGCGGTGGGCGGCGCGTCCATCGACGCGGCACCCGCTCCCGTCAAGGACTGGGCGATCCGCCACTTCGGCACCGACGACAAGCTCGTACTGCAGCTCGGCATCCTGGCCGTGCTGGCCGTACTGGCCCTGGTGCTGGGCGCGTTCGCGACGCGGTTCCGGCGCGCCGGAGCCGCCGGGGCCCTTCTCTTCGGGGTCACCGGGGCGGCGGCCGCGGTCAGCCGGCCCGACTCCACCACCTGCAGAGACGCACTGCCCTCCGCCGTGGGAGCCGTCGCGGGGGCGCTGCTTCTGTACGTTCTGGTGGGCCGTCTCACGGCGCCCGCCCGCCCGGAGGCGGCCGCGTCCGGCACCGTGGGCGAGGAAGCGGCAGCCGCCGCGCCCACGGGGTGGGACCGGCGGGGGTTCGTCCTCGCGTCCGCGTCCGCCGCGGCTGCTTCGGCCTTCATAGGTGCGGCCGGCCGTTCACTGAACGCCTCGCACGGCAAGGACGCCATCGCCTCACGCGCCGAGGTCGTGCTGCCCGGTCCCAGGTCACCGGCCCGACCGGTACCGAAGGGGGCCGGGCTGCGGATCGACGGGATCAGCCCCTTCGTCACCCCGAACGACGACTTCTACCGGGTGGACACTGCGTTGGTGGTGCCCAAGGTGGATGCCACCCGCTGGCGGCTGCGGATCCACGGCAAAGGCGTACGCCGACCGGCCACCTACACCTTCGACGACCTGCTGCGCCGTGAGCTGATCGAGCGGGACATCACCTTGACCTGCGTCTCCAACGAGGTCGGCGGCCCCTACGTCGGCAACGCCCGGTGGATCGGCGTGCGGCTGGCCGAGTTGCTCGCCGAGTGCGGGGTGAAGCCCCCGTCCCGAGGCGGCCGGGCGGACCAGCTGGTGGCACGCTCGGTGGACGGCATGACGCTCGGCAGTCCGGTCGAGGACGTCATGGACGGCCGCGACGCGATGCTGGCCGTCGGCATGAACGGTGAACCGCTGCCCTTCGAGCACGGCTTCCCGGTCCGTATGGTCGTCCCCGGCCTGTACGGCTTCGTCTCCGCCTGCAAGTGGATCGAGGACATCGAACTCACCACCTTCGCTTCCTACGACCCGTACTGGGTCAAGCGCGGCTGGTCGCGCAGGGCACCGGTCAAGACCGGGTCGCGCATCGACACACCCGGGCCGTTCGCCCGGCCGAAGGCCGGAACGGTGATGATCGCCGGGGTCGCCTGGGCCCAGCACCGGGGCGTCGACAGGGTCGAGGTACGCGTCGACGACGGCCCATGGCAGGAAGCCCGCCTGGCGGCCGAGGACACCCGGGACACCTGGCGCCAGTGGGCGTTCCCCTGGCAGGCCACCAAGGGCGGCCACACGCTCACGGTGCGCGCCTCCGACCGCACCGGCACGGTGCAGACGGACAAGCGCACCCGGACCATCCCCGACGGTGCCAGTGGCCGGCACTCGGTGGTCGTCACCGTGGAGTGATCACCGGCCGTCCCCCGAGGGTCTCGTGCCCTCCCCCCGAACCACTCCTCCCACATGTCCGAAACGCAGCACAGTGCTGCACCGTTCGACTGGAGAACATGATGAGCACCCGTATCCGCCGTACCGTCGGCCTCTTCGCCGCCGCCGCCGTACTGCCCCTGGCTCTGACCGCCTGCTCCGACGACAGCGGCGACTCGGGCACGTCCGACTCCTCCGGCAAGGCGTCGGCCCCGGTCACCCTGGGCAGTGATGGCACGGGCGGCTCGGACAGCGCCGCGAGCAGCATGGACCAGCCTTTCGGCTCCGCCTGTTCCGCTGTGCCGGACAAGGGCGCCGGCTCCTTCGACGGCATGGCCCAGGACCCGGTGGCCACCGCCGCCTCCAACAACCCGGCCCTGTCCACCCTCGTGACGGCGGTGAAGAAGGCCGGCCTGGTCGACACCCTCAACAACGCCCAAAACATCACGGTGTTCGCGCCGACCGACGACGCCTTCAAGAAGATCCCGAAGGCGACCCTGGACAAGGTCCTGAACGACAAGGCCCAGCTGACGAAGATCCTCACCTACCACGTCGTCGGCCGGAAGCTCACGCCGAAGGACCTGGAGAACGGCTCCTTCGACACGCTGGAGAAGTCCAAGGTGTCGACCTCCGGGTCGGGCGAGTCCTACACCGTCAACGACTCCGCCAAGGTCGTCTGCGGCAACGTCAAGACCGCCAACGCCACCGTCTACATCATCGACACCGTCCTGATGCCCAAGATGTGACACCCGGGGCGGGCGCCGACCCCCGGCACGGGGGCCGCGGCCGCTCCCTCGTGGGCCGGTCCGTCCGCCGGGGCGCGGACCGGCCCACGGCCGCGCTCACCACGGCCTCTGGGAGGGCTGCCGGAACGGCACACGGCCGGACGACCCGGTCGGGAGCCGCCCGCCGCCCCGTCCCCGCCTGCGCTGTCCCGTCCGCGTGCGTGCGGCACCGCGCCGGGCATGCGCGGCGCGCTCCGGCGCCTTCTGTCCCCGGCCCACCGTGCCGGCACCGGTGGCCGCGTGGGGAGACCGTGCGACGGACGGCCCCGGACGGTCTCCCCACGCGTCCTCTCACGTCGGTACGCCGAGCAGGGCGACCGGCGTCGAGGTCGGCTGCTTCGAACCGCCCTCCGGTTCCACCGTGATCCCCACCCCGGAGGCGCCGTCGACCGCTCCCTGCATGAGCACGGCCTGGCTGCCGCGGGCGGGGTCCATCAGGCCGGCCGAGCGCATCTTCCCGCCGTCGGCGAACCACAGCTGGTACACCCTGCCCCGTGGTGGCCGCGCCATCTCGGACGCCACGAACACGGCCCGGTCCCGGCTCGCGGAGACCACCAGCGTGCCCGCCCCGCCGGCCACCCTCGCCGAACGCGACCTGGCATCGGGCGCGGCCAGCACACCGGCCAGGTCCTCTGCGTGCCGCTGAACCCGCGCGGCCTGGCTGCGTGCGTCCTGGGCTCGTTCGTACTGCCACACAGCGGTCCCGCCGAAAGCGGCCGCGGCGGCCACACTGGCGGCCAGCGCCCACCGGGCCGGGCCCCGCACCCGCCTGATGCCACCGCGCATCCGTTCCAGGGGCACGGCACCGGGCGGCACCTGGCGCACGGAGGCGACGCGCCACAGGACCCGCTCCCGCATGTCGGGCCGCGTGTGCACCGTCGAGGCCAGGGCCAGGCGTCCGGCGGTCGCCGTGAACTCCGCGACCTCCCTCTCGCACGTGTCGCACGCGGCCAGGTGACGCTCGAAGGCGGCACGCTCGTCGTCGTGCAGCGCGTGGAGCGCGTAGGCGCCTGTCAGACCGTGCGGATCGGTCGTGGTCATGCGGTCACCCCCAGACAGTCACGGAGCCGGATGAGCCCGTCGCGCAACCGGGTCTTGACCGTGCCGAGGGGCAGCGCGAGCGCTTCGGCGACCTCCCGGTAGGTCAGGCCCCGGTAGTACGCGAGCGTGACCGACTGTCTCTGCAGATCGGTCAGGGTGCGCAGACAGCGGCGCACCTGCTCCCGTTCCAGGCGGGTCTCGACCTGTTCGGTCACCTCGTCGTACGCCGGCTGATGCTCCAGCAGAGCGGCCCTGGTGTCACGGGCCGCCGCGGCCTCCACCGACCGGACCCGGTCCACCGCCCTGCGGTGGGCGAGGGTGAGGATCCAGTTGATGGCCGTGCCACGCTCGGGCCGATAGCGTGGGGCCGTGCGCCACACCTCGACCAGCACATCCTGCGCCACCTCCTCCGACTGCGCCTGGTCGCGCAGGACCGCCCGCGCGACGCCGAGGACGGAACCGGCCACCGCGTCGTAGACGGCGGCGAACGCCTTCTGATCCCCCAGTGCCACCTCGTGCAACAGCTGCTGCAGATCGGGCTGGGCAGAGGGCTTCCTGCCGATTCGTACTGGTTCCTTCACCATGGCACTCCCGTATGCATGACCGGCCCGAACATCCCTGTGTGATCCGTGGCCCCGCGAACTGCGGATCGGTCGCGAAAACTGCAGCAGGAGAAAATCCGGACGACACGTCACCCTGCCGCGCCCCCGATCCGGGGACGACGTCGGCTGCCGCGCGCTGCCCGGACCCGATGGGCACTCGATCACCTGCTTCCCCCGTTCTCCTGCCGGTGGTAATCCGGTGCGGGTTCGGCGTCGGCTTGGTCGGCCGGGGGAGGGAATCAGGTTCCCCCGTTCGGCCGGTCCACCCGGGGCGTGATCTGCGGTGACGGCGACAGGCGAGGGCGGGCGTCAGCCGCGCGACAGGCGAGCAGGCTTGACGGAGCGCGAGGCCCGGGCGTTTCATTCGGGGCGAAGCGGCGGCCTCCGCTGCCACCGGCACTGAGCGTCCGCCGTCAGCCGCCTCTCCGGCGCCCTCGGTCCCTTCGTCCGGACCGAGGGAAGCGCCCGACCGCAGATGACACGGGCCCGCTCGTCGGTCGGCCATTCCGCGGAAGCGGCCGGCCGGTCGCCCGGAGCGAGCCGCCTTCCACGGCCCCGTTGGACAGGAGTGATCATCACGATTACCGGCGGCCTCGGCGGGACGCTTCTTCCGCTGCCGACCACAGCGGATGACGGCCCGGGACCACCCCGGAAGGGTCGTCACCGGCAGCTGGGAAGCGCGGTGAGGGGCGAGCAACGTCTGCGAGGATGGTCGTGTGAACGCGCCGAGCAGGAATCACGTGACGGTGTCCGGGCGGCCGGGCGCACAGGTGGTCACGCCGGCGCGGTTCAGCGCCGAGGACATCGAGGAACCGCCGGAACCCCAGAAGGCCACCAGGCCGGTCCCGCCGAACACCACCGGGCGCCGTCCGCGGCCGGCCGGCCCCCAGGAGTCCGCCGCCGCGGTCGCGGCGTCGGCCGGCGCCCGCCGATGACGGCCGGAACCGACGAGGGTGCGAACGGCGAAGGCCCGGACGCCGACGGAGGCCCCGTCGACGAGCGGGCCGCGTTCTCGGCGCTGCTCGAAGACAGCGCGGACGACCTCTACGAGCACGCGCCGTGCGGCTACGTCTCGACCCTTTTCGACGGGCGGATCGCGAAGATCAACACGACCCTGCTGGACTGGCTCGGTCACCGCCGCGGCGATCTGGTGGGCCGCAAGACGTTCGCCGACCTGCTGACCGTCGGCGGCCGACCGTACTACGAGACCCACTTCGCGCCGCTGCTGCGCATGCAGGGCGAGATCAGCGAAGTCGCCCTCGAACTCCAGGCCGCCGACGGCAGCCGGCTGCCGGTCCTGGTGACGTCCACCGTGAAGCTGGGCGAGGACGGACAGCCACTGCTGATCCGCGCCACCGTCTTCGACGCCCGCGACCGGCGTGCCTACGAGACCGAACTTCTGCGTGCGCGCCAGGAGTCGGACCGCGAACGCGACCGCCTCAAGCAGTTGAACGTCACGCTGCAGAAGACGCTCCTGCCGCCCGTGCTGGCGAACGTTCCCGGCCTGGACGTCGCCGCGCACTACCACACCGCCTCCACCGACGAGGTCGGCGGCGACTTCTACGACCTCTTCCCGCTGTCCGCCGGAACCTGGGGCTTCTTCCTGGGCGACGTGTGCGGCAAGGGGGGGCCGCGGCGGCCGTCACGTCGCTGGCCCGCTACACACTGCGTGCGGCCGCCGTCTACGACCCCGACCCGGCCGCGGTCCTCGCCAACCTCAACACCGTGCTGAACCACGAGTACAACGGCCACGACCCGCGTTTCTGCACCGTGGTCTTCGGTCTGCTCACCCCCGACGGCGACCACGGCGGCTTCCGGGTCACCCTCGCCGCCGGGGGCCACCCTCCGGCCCTCCACATGGGCGCGGACGGCCGGGCCCCCGGCGGCCAGCTCATCGGCGTCCTGCCCGACGCCCGCATCGTCACCACCGGCGTCCGCCTCGATCCCGGCGACACCCTGCTCCTGCACACCGACGGACTCACCGAGGCCCACTTGGCCACCACGGACGGCCGCTACGGTGACGACGCTCTCCTGGAATTCGCACGCGAACTCGCGCCCACCACCGCACACGACACCGTGGCCGCGATCCGCGACCTGCTCGACACCTTCGGCACCGGCGTCGACGACGACACGGCCGTCCTGGCCCTCCACGTGCCCCGAACCACCCTTGAAGAGCAGACGTGACCCACGAACTGACCGCCCACACCCGCACCACCCCCGCCGGCCCCGTCTTCGAACTCGCCGGAGAACTGGACCACCACAGCGCACCCCGGATACGCGCACTGCTTCCCGCGCTCGTTCTGCGACCCGGGCAGCAGCTCGTGGTCGACCTCGACGGCCTCACGTTCTGCGACTCCAGCGGCATCACCGTCCTGATCGCCGCACGCAACCACGCCCTGGCAGCCGACGCGACCGTCGTCCTGGCCGCGGTACCCGAGAAGGTCAGCCGCCTCTTCCGCATCGTCGGTCTCGAACAGGTCTTCACCACCCACCCCACCGCGCAGGCAGCAGAAGCAGCCTGGACCTTACGCGCCACCACGGCCGGTGGGCACGCCCCGAACTCCGCCGGGCTCTGAGCCCGCACGTCGTGGGAGGTACACGGCGGCCTCTCCTCGCCACGGACCCCGACCGGCTTCCCGCTCACCGGTACGCTGCGTCGGTGCACACGGTAGAACTCCTGCTGGACGAGGCGGCGGACTCAGCGGTCCGGGACGCCTGGCGAAGCCTCGCGGACGCGGGACTGCCCAGCCAGGCGCGCCACCGTTCACCGACCAACAGCCCCCATCTCACCCTGGCCGCCTGCCCGGAGTTGACCGCGCCGATCCGTTGGGAGCTCGCCGAGGTCGCCGCCGCCGCCGCCCTGCCGCTGCCGGTGCGGTTCACCGGCGTGGTCCGCTTCGAACGACCCACCTCGGTGCTGGCCTGGGCGCTGGACCTCGATCCCGCGCTGGCCCACCTGCACCGTCAGGTGTGGGAGGCGGTGGTCTCGGACAGTCCGCCCGAGACCCTCAACCCCTTCCACGAGCCAGGGCGCTGGAGCCCGCACATCACTCTCGGCCGGACCCGGCGAGCCGGTGCCTTCGCCGGCCGCCGGGTCCCCGAACTGCTGCCGGCGCCACCGCTGTCGGCCCGGCTCACCACCCTGCGCAGCTACGACACCGAGACCGGTGACCTCGAAGTGCTGGAGCACCGTCCCTGAGTCCGCTGCCCCCGCGTGCCGCGCACGGATGCCGTCACCGAGCACGCGGGGCGTCGGGTTCGACGACCACCCGGAAGCGTTCGGCGACGACGAGAGTGTCATCGCCGACGACGGGGGAAGCCCCGGGAACTCGCTCACGCCATCGCTCCGGAAGAACTCTCCGTGGGCTGCGCCCGCCCCCGCACCCGCACCGACCCGCTCCGGAACCCGGGGCGGCCGCCCGGCGAGACCGTTCGGCAACCCCGGCCGGCCCGCCCGGCGGGACTGTCGGTGAGCCGGGCCGGCCTGTCCGGCGGGTCTGTCGGTGATCCGTAGGCGATGTGTCGGTGGCCGTTGGCATCGTGCGTGTCCGGGCCGCTCCGTGGGAGCGGCACCGCCGCCTTCCACAGCAAGGGAGCCCCACCGCCATGTCGTCCACGTCATCCGTCCCGCCCTGGAACGTCCGCCGGCCCCCCGGTGCCGACGGCCGCGTCGTCCTGGTCACCGGCGGCAACGCCGGTATCGGGTACTTCGTGGCGGAGCAGTTGTCGGCGGCCGGGGTCACCGTCGTACTCGGCAGCCGGAATCCCGCCAAGGCCGAGGCCGCCACGGCCTCGATCCGCTCCCGTGTCCCCGACGCCCGGGTGCGGGCCGTGCGGCTGGACCTCGCCGACCTGCCGTCACTCGAGACAGCGGTGGAATCGCTCGACGTGGAGCGTCTCGACGCCGTGGTCCACAATGCCGGGGTCGCGCTCGACGACCCGCCGCGCACGGAGACCGGGGACGGTCACGAGATCATGTTCGGCACCAACCACCTCGGGCACTTCGCCCTGACCGACCGGCTGATGCCGCTGCTGTCGGCCGCCCCGGCGGCCCGCGTCGTGACCATGGGCAGTTTCGCGGCCAAGTCCGAGCGGCTCGACCTGGACGACCTGCAGTCCCGCAAGGACTACCGGCCCAAGCGCACCTACGGACGCTCCAAGTTGGCACAGATGTACTTCGGCGTCGAACTCGACCGCCGGCTGCGCGCCGCCGGCAGCACGGTGGCCAGCGTGGTGGTTCACCCCGGCGGCGCGCTGGACTCCCTCACTCCGTCCCGGCCACCGGTCCACGTGCGATCGGCCGGCGCACGGCTGGGCGCGGCACCTGCGGCCCTCCTCCTCCAGGGCAAGCACGCCGGTGCCCGGCCCGCGGTGCGGGCGGTGCTCGACCCGGCCGTGCGCGGCGGCCAGTTGTGGGGGCCGCGCGTCTTCGGACTGCGCGGCGAGCCCCGGCTTGAGCCCTTGTGGGACCACCTCGCCGATCCCCGCGTCGCGGCGCGGTTGTGGGACGCGAGCCGCGAGCTGACTGGCGCCGACTTCGGCGCCCTCGCCGGATAGTGCGGTGCCGGCGGGGGCGCGGTCAGGCGGACTCCGCCGTGCCGGCCCGCAGTGCGAGCGAGACGGTGGCGAGAGCCGCGGCGAGGGCGGCGGCGCCCCCGACGGTGTACGCCCAGGCGCTGGCGCCTTCGGCGAAGGGGGTCGTGACGAGGATGCCGCAGAGGACGGCGGTGTTGACCCCGGCGGTGAAGGTGCCGAAGGCACGGGCGGCCTCCGCCGGGCCCGCCATCCGGTAGATGGCCGCGCGCAGCGTGGCGTTGAAGACGGCGTTGGCGGCACCGCCGACGACGAAGGTGGTCAGCAGGACGGTGACGGTGGGGGCGAGACCGCAGGCCAGGTAGACGGCGCCGATGACCGAACCGGAGAGGGCGAGGCGGACCACCGGCGGCGTCGCGGCGAGCCTGCCGGCCAGGGCGCTGCCCGCAAGGACGCCGACGGCCCACGCTGCGGTGGCCGACCCGAACACGGCGACGGCCGACCCGGGGACGTGCTCGCGGACCAGGAAGACGAACGCCACGTCCGTGCCCGCGGTGGCGGCGATCACCACGAACACCACACCCAGGGCCAGGAGCGAGCCGCCGGTCAGTCCGCCGGGCTCGGGCACGGCGTCGGTCCCGGTGTCGCCGGGGACCAGTTCCGCCGAGCGCACCGCGACGCCGTACACCGCCACGGCCAGGAAGGTCGCCGCGTCGGTGAGCAGGGCGCCGCGTACGCCCAGGGCCGCGAACAGGGCCGAGCCCGCGAGCGGCCCCAGCACCATGGCCAGCGACGCGGCCGACTGACCGAGCCCGTACGCCCTCTCGGCGACGTCGGTGCCCGCGAGCACCGGCAGGGCCGCGTTCACCACGGTGACGCTGACGGTGTTCACCGCGGCCAGCAGGGCCACGCACGCGACGGTGCCCCCCGGCGGCAGGCCGGACGACAGCACGACGGCGACGCCGGCCTGGGCGACGGACGCCGCGGCCAGCACCGGCCCCGGCCGGCGTCCCGTCAGCGCTCGGCCCACGTGACGCCCCAGCAGTACGCCGGGCAGCAGCCCGGCGATCTGGAGGACCGCGACGACGTAGGCACCTGAGGCGGCCAGGTGGAAGGTCAGGGCGAAGACGGCGACCTCGTCACCTCCGGCGGACACCAGCAGGACGGCGAAGAGCAGGGCCGCGCGCAGACGGGTACGAGAGGGGCTAGGGGGCATCCCTGTCCAGGACGTCGATCGCGCGCCATGTGCGCAGCCGGTAGAGGACGGCGTCGACGATATCAGCGAAGTCCCCTCCGGATCCCGCCTGTTCACCCGCCAGGTCCGCCGGGGTGGCGACGTCCCCGCTGTTCAGCCGGTCGAGGACGGCGGGCAGCGCGGGGTGGTCGGGCAGGCGGGCGAGGTGGCCGTTGGCCGACATCAGCAGTCTGCCCTTCGACCGCTGGGAGACCACCGGGAAGCGGTGCAGCCGCACCGGCAGGTCGTGGTCGACCGGGGGGACGTCGAGCGGGTCGGGTACATGGCCGAAGCCTCGGGCGCTGAGCTTGCGCAGCCACGTGGCCAGCAGGCGGTCGGCGACGTCGGCCCGGTCGATGCGGGCCAGGGAGCGGTCGAGCAGGTCGGCCAGCGCCTCGGGCAGCTCCGTGCCGTCCGGCCGTACGAGCTGGTCGTAGGGCTGGCGGGGGGTGCCGGCGAGCGACGCCGTCACGGCGTCGGTGACGGCGTCGACCGGGTCGCCGTCGAAGAACAGCGCGATGTTGAAGGTGGCGGACGCGGCGTCCGGGGAGGACCCTGCGTGCCAGAACCGGGACGGGAAGTAGCCCATGTCGGTGGTGCTGGCGCGCAGTGCCTGCCCGGTGTGGCGCACGGCGGACCAGTCGGGGCGGTGCAGAGGCAGCCACTCGCCGGCGGAGGGCGGCCAGACGACGAGGTCCTTGGGCCCGGCGACGCCGAACATGAAGTTGGCGGCGTTGTCGCAGTGGATGCCGCCGCGCGTGCCCACGTACCGGCCGAGGAAGATGTCGGTGTCCGCGTAGCCCGAGGGGAAACCGCCGAGGGCGCTCCACAGTCCCTCGGTGAACACCGCGGCCCGCTCCCACATCTCGAAGCTGGTCCGGTGCAGCCTGCTCAGTCCGATGCTCCACTCCGCGCCGCCGGTCTCGCCGTCCATACGGGCGAGGAATCCGGCGACGGACCCGTCCTCGGCGCGGGGCAGGTAGCGGGCTCTGTCGGTGCGCGGGCTGGTGCCGTCGACCGAGAGCCGCAGCAGCGGTCCTTCGCCGCGCTCGCCCGCGGCGGCGGCCGCGACGACGGCCCCGAAGAACCAGTCGCCGCCGAGGCCGAGGTCGACCGGAGGCGGGCCGACGATGCCCGCCTCGCGTTCCCAGTAGCGCTCCAGGAAGGCGCGCCAGTACTGGAGACGGGTGTGGTCGGTGGTGGTCTGAACCGTGGTCATGCGTCTTCTCGTCCCGTTTCCCGGCCGGATGCGGCTTCGGTCGTCACCGGGTCGTCCCCCAGGTACGCCTGGAGGAGTTCGACCCGGATCGTGTCGGCCACCGCGTCCCGGTCGGCCGCGGCGGGTTGTCCGCCCCCGGCGTGGTCGAGCCACAGCAGGAAGGCGTGTACGTTGAGCGCGACTTCGCGTCCCGTCACCAGGCTGGTCAACCGCGCCCGGCCGGTGTCGGGGTCGACGGACCGGCGCCAGCCGGGCGTCGCCCGGACCCGCAGTCCGGGCATGTCACCGGCGGGCAGCGGGGTGGCGTGGCGCTGCGGATCCGCGAGGAACCCGAACGTCCAGAGCGTGCAGAGCACGTCCAGGACGTCGTCGTCCCACCTCCCGTCGTCCCCTCTGCCGGGACCGACGCCCTTGTCCAGCTCGGACAGGAGCCCGGTCCAGCGGCTGGGCAGCCGCAAGATGCTGTCGGCTCCGGCGGCGTACAGCCCGACCGTGCGCGTGTCGGCCGACACCCGCCAGGTGACCCCGTCCGCCAGCCGCAGGAGGTCGCCGGGCGCCGGCGTGAACACGGCGGGTTCCGCGGTGGGGCGCCCGGGCGGCACTCCGGTGTCGAGGACGCAGCGCAGGAAGGCGTACTCCTCGGACTCGCCGATCAGCCCCCGGTGCTGCAACGGCGCGGTGCGGCCGGTGTCGGGCAGGGCGTCGGCCTCGGCGGCCAGTACCGCGGCCTCGCTCCCGGTCAGCCCCGACGCGGCGATGTAGTCCACGCTCAGCGCCAGATCCTCGTCCGGGCCGGGATGCAGCACCGTGATGCCGAACTGCTCCGGGTGTTCACCGACCGGCGAGAGCAGGTCGAGGATGAACGGCCCGTTGACGCTGGTCGAGTACGGCAGGCCGAACTCCTCCGTGGAACGGCGCAGGGTCCGTTCCACGAACGCGGCGGTACGGCGGGCCTCCTCGACCGTCTCACCGGGGAAGCCGGTGATGCAGAACAGGTGCACGGGCACGCCCGCGCGCAGCAGGGCCTCAACACCGGGTTCGATGTGCTCGATCCGTGTGCCCTTGCGCATGAGGTCGAGGACCCGCTGGTTGTAGGACTCCAGGCCGAGGTCGAGTCTGCGGCAGCCGGACCGGTGCAGCGTGGCGGCCAGGTCGTCGTCCAGTCCGGCGGAGAAACGGGTCTCGCCGTACCAGTGCAGACCGGCGTCGCGGCGCACCAGCTCGGCGCCTACCTCGCGCAGCGTGCGCTGGGTCATGATCTCGTCGACGAACATGAACGACGTGGAGCCGTACCGCCGCGCCAGGTGCTGCATCTCGTCGACCACGGCGGTGGCGTCGCGGTGGCGGTAGCGGTTGCTGGCGAAGGGGATCGAGCAGAACGCGCAGTTCCAGGCACAGCTGCGCGAGGCCAGCACCGGCAGGACGGGTCCCGGGGCCAGGTAGGAGTCGAGGTCGTAGTCGTCGAAGTCGGGGGCCGGCAGTGTGGCCAGGTCGACGTCGCGGGCGGGGGCGAAGTCCAGCCGCCCGTCGGGGGTGAGCGAGCTGCGGCCGGGGACCGGACGGGTGCCGCCCTCGAAGAGGTTCTCGCACAGCGCGACGATCGCGTCCTCGCCCTCGTACAGCACGAAGTCGTCGACCAGGTCGAAGAAGGGGTGCCGGCCGCGCCAGCGTCCGGCGATCCGGGTGATGTAGTTGCCGCCCATGACGATCCGCAGGTCCGGGCGGTGTTCGCGGACGAGCGCGGCCACCGTCATGGCGGGGATGAGCTGGGTGTCGGCCGACACCGAGACGCCCACCATGCCCAGCCCGGGGTCTGCGAGCCGGGGCGGGAGCAGGGTCTCGAACGCCCATCGGTAGGGATTGCGGTCCCGGTCACGGGTCGCGGCCAGCACCGACGCGCTCGATCGCTCGCTGTAGTGCTGGCGGTTGGACCGCAGGTCGCAGTGGAACCCGTCGAAGGCGGCGGAGTGGCACACGAGTGCGTTGCCGAGGGTGCGGGCCACCCGGGCGAACGCGTCGTGATCGTGCAGGCCGGCGGGATCGTGTACGACGGCCCAGGCGGCCTCGACGCCGTCGCACACCGAGGGCAGCAGCAACCGGGCCTCGTCAACGGCCGCCGGATCCAGGCCCAGTCGGTCCGCCCGGTCGTAGCGTTCGCAGAGGCCGGCCACCGTCTCGGCCGTCAGCATCCACCGCAGGTGGACGGCGCCGAGGTCGAAGGCGGTGACCGGCCACCCGTGGTCGCGCAGCGCGGCGGTGAGCAGTGGCACCGCCAGGTGCGGCGCGTAGACGTTCCACAGCGGTGGGTTCACCAGCAGCGTGCGAGGACGACTTGCCATGGAACCTCCGCGTGCCTGGAGCGAAAGGGGACTACCGTGCCCGGCGGGGTCCTCGACCCTGGCGGGCACCCGTCAGCTCAGGACTCGTCCTCCAACCCGGACATGTCCTTGGGCTCGGGGAACAGCGCGTACTTGGAGGTCCGGACCTGGGGGTCCATCGTGGAGACCTCGGGACGCTCGTCGTCCTCGGCGGCGATCGCCTTGAGCTTTTCGATGTCGATGTGATCGGTCATCGGTTCTTCACCTCCTTCCCTGCCGGGGGTTCTCCGGCGTCGGTGCTCGCGTGGACAAGGCTCTTTCGCTCCAGGTCTTCGATGCAGCCCTTGGTGGAGGCGAGGACGTCGTCGCGGTCAGGCATGATCTCCGCGATGGTCCCGGCGATCTCCGTGAGGGTGCGGCCGTCGCACAACTCCAGGACGAGCCAGGAATGGGAATTGAGCCAGTGCAGGGCGGGCTTGTCCGGTGTATAGGCCATGACCGCGTGCCAGGGTTCGAACGGCCGCAGGCGTAGCCGGGCATTCTGTCTGTACACGGTCCGCTCGGGGGATTCGGTGGTCACCGGTCACACCCCTGTCATGGTCGGCGGCGCGCCGAACGGGAGATCGACGATCCGGCGGGGGAGGCGGGTCAGGTCGGTGCCGTTGTTCATGTGAGTGCAGTACGGGTCCGGCGCGTCCCAGGCGCCGCCGAAGGCGTATGCCGTCGACCGGCAGCCGCCGGATCTATTGCGGTCGTTCGCCGCGCATTCGGGACACGCCTCCACCGCGCTCGCGGCACGCACCTTTTTGTAGACCGGGTTGCGCCAGGTCTCCATGAACGAGGTTTCCCGGATATTGCCGTAGTTTGCGAAGTCGCGCAGGTACGGGCAGCCGATGCTGTTGCCGTAGGCGTCGACGGCCGCCATCTGCCAGCAGCAGTTGGGGTCGTTGGGGTGCCAGGACTGCATCAGCTGCACCCCGTCGGGCACCTGGATCGCCTCGAGGGAGGCCATCTGCCGGGGCAGCGGCACCGACAGCCGGGACCAGTTCCCGCGGGCCCGGCCCAGCGGGTAGAGCCTGAGGACCCCGAGCTTCTCTGCACCGGTGGCGGCCGTCAGGTCGGCCAGTTCCTGCAGCTGGTCGATGTTGTGGCTGGTCAGGATGGTGGTGATGAACGTGGTGACGCCGGCGTCGGCCAGGTGCCGGACCGCCTCGACCGCTCGGTCGAACGCGCCGGGCAGGCCGACGAGTGTGTCGTGGGTCGCCGCGTCACCGCCCTCGATGTCCACACACACGACTCCCACGCCCGCCGACTTGAGTCTGCGGGCCGTCTCGGCCGTCAGCAGGGTGCCGTTCGTCCGCACCATGGTGAAGGCGTTGGGTGTGGCGTATTCGACCATGTCGAGGAAGTCGTCGCGCAGGAAAGGCTCGCCCCCCTCGAAGAAGACGCTGATGACGTCGCGGTCGAACATCTCCTGCATCGACCGGGTGACCTCGTCGAAGCTGAGTTCGGTTTCGGCGGGGTCGTGCACGTCATAGGCCATGATGCTGTCGAGGTTGGTGCGTTTCGTGGGCTGCACCCAAAAGCTGAACGGCGCGGGCATTTGAATGACCATCGGATTGCTCCCGCGATTTCGGTCCGGTATCGGTCGGGTTCGAGTTCGGATTGCATTCGCGGCACGAGTAGCGGTAGGAAAGCCTACGTGTGCAGTTGGCAACTGGCAACGGTGCGCGATAAGTTGGCGGTTCGCTGTCTTGAAGTGCCGGATTCCGACCGAGGGAGAGCGGTGACACTGCGTGTAACGGTGCCGAATGATCGCCAATTGGTCGCTCTGACACCCGATGACGGGCCCGCGCTGCAGGATCTCCTGGAGAGATGCGACGACTACTCCCGGCTCAATTTCGGGATTCCGACCGGAGCGGCGGACGCGCAGAGCCAGTTCCTCGAGGGCCTCCAGCACGTGCCCGAACAACGCAAGCACCTCATGGGCTGTCACGTCGACGGCCGTCTGGTCGCCGCGGCCGATCTGCTGGAGGGCCACCCCGACGACCGGACGGCGGCCCTGGGCATGCTGGTGGTCGACCCGGAGTGGCGCGACCGCGGCCTCGGCACGGCCATCCTGCTGGGTCTGGGCTCGGCGCTGTCCGGACGGGGCGTACGGCGGCTGCGGGTGGACTGCCACGTCTCCGAGAACACCCGGGCGGTCCCGCTGCTGCGGCGGCTCGGCTTCGCCGAGTCCTCGCGCGAGGTGATCACCGTGGCCGCCGGCCAGACCCGGACCCGGGTGCTGTGGACGTCCGGCGTACCGTTGCGCCCGCGAGCGGAGGAGCGCGCGGCCGTGGGATCGGACTGCCCACAGGCGGAGGAGCCCGTGGCCGTGCGATCCGACTACAGCCGTGCCGGGGCGCCGGTGCCGCGCCCCGTCCCGCCGCTGGACCGGCTCTTCGGGCTGCCCGGCGTCAGCGCCGTGGCCGAGCCGTACTACTTCGACTCCCCGCTCTTCGACGACTACGAACGCGACGTGGAGCGCCGCACCGGCGAGACCGACTGGGACCTCGCCGGCCTGGCCTCGGCAGTGGGCGAAGGGGGCAGGGTCCTGGAGGTGGGCTGCGGGACGGGACGCGCCCTGGTCCACCTGGCCGCCACCACGCAAGCGTCCCTGCTGGTGGGCATCGACACCTCCGAGCCGGCCCTGGAGCGAGCCCGGGCGCGGGTCGCGGCCGCCGGGACCGGCCGGGTCGAGTTCGTGACGGGCGACTTCCTGGCCTACCGTCCGGAGTCCGCCTTCGACACCGTGCTGCTCGCCGACTGCACCCTCAACGGGTTCACCGAGGCGTCGGCCGTGTCCGGGCTGCTCACACACGCCCGTTCCCTGCTGGCTTCCGGCGGGCGCATCGCCGTGAGCGTCTTCGACGACGGCGCACCGGCCGCGATGTCCCATCTGGACGGCCGCATGGTCGTGGACTCGTTCGCCGACCGCGACGGCTTCAACCACATCGTCATCTGGTCCATGCGCTTCGACGCGGACACCGCGCTGCTGCACCGGACGGCGGCCGTGCCCCGCACCGCGCCGGCGCCGGGCGAGCCGGTGCGGTGCGTGGTCGCGGACATGAACGACCGCATCTGGACGCCGTCGACCCTCTCACCGCTGTTCGCGGCGGCGGGCCTGTCGGTCACCGCCGAGGAAGCGGCCACTTTGACCTCCGGCGCGGCCGACGGTGCCCCCATGACCACGCTCGTCCTCAGCCCGGTCTGACCACGGCAACACGACCGCACCTCTTCGACCACGTCCCCGGTCCCCGGTTCGTGCCGGGAACCATGTCCGGCAGGGCGGTGCTCCCGGGCGGCGGCGCGCCGGACGCGGGTCAGCCCTCGGTCCGGTGGGTGACCGGCGCGTCGGTGCGATCGCCGGGAAACTCGTACCAGCGGCGCTGCAGGCACACGAACTGGACGTCGGCGCTCACCAGCCGCATGAACCCGCAGATGGTCTCGACGAGCCGGTCCTCGGAGCCGGGGTGGGCGAGTCGGCCGTCCTCGGTGAAGCCCTCGTGCGCGCGGGGCAGGCTGAACATGTCGGGGTAGACCCGGGTCCCCAGGTGCTCCAGCGGGACCCGCAGCGCCCACAGGCCGCGGTTGCCGCCGATCATCGAGGGGGAGGACGAGAGCAGCAGCGCGTGCTTGGTCTTGAACGGCTGCGGTCGTGCCCGGGAGACCCAGTCGACGGCGTTCTTCAGCAGCCCTGGAACGGAGGCGTTGTACTCCGGTGATGAGACCACGAACGCGTCGCAGCGTTTGATCCGCTCGCACAGGGCCAGGGCGCCGGGCGGCAGTCCTTCGGCGTCCTCGGCGTCACCGTCGTACAGCGGCATGTCGAAATCCCGTATCCTGGCCAGGTCGACCTCGGCACCGGTTTCCGCGATCAGCTTCGACGCCAGCGAGGCGAGCCGGGCATTGGTGGACCCCGCGCGCAACGCGGCGCCGAACACCAGGATCCGGACGGGGCGCCCCGGTCGAGAGTCGGTGGTCATGCGGCGGTGGTCCCTTTCACCGAGCGGTTGCCCCCCGTCGGCCAATTTTCCCCAACCCGGCCCGCCGACCCGGACGACACGCTGCCCGCACGACATGCCGGCCGGACGCACGACGGCGCCCGACCGGGGCCTGGTGACGCCCGGCGGGGTCGTCGTCGGTGCACAGGGTGCCCCCCCGTACGGCCTGGCGTGTCGGTCGGCGCGGGCCGCCACGAAGGGCCGTGGCGGGCTTCCGCGCCTCCGGCGGCCCGTTCACCGCGCGGCGAGCGCCTCTCGCCACACGGCACTGTCGACGTAGTGGTTGTCGTAGCGCTCCGACGACTCCGCGATCTTCTTCGGGTCGGCTTCGCCACGCATCACGCTGCCGAGGAGCCGCAGGTAGTCGAAACGGCCCATGCCCGGCGTGAAGGTGAACAGGACGTCGGCCTCGCAACCGGGTGCCGCGGCGAACGCGTGCGGCGTATGCGGAGGGATGGCGAGGAAGTCGCCGGCGTCGAGGACGGTGATCTCCTCGCCCACCAGTACCTGGAGGGAGCCGCTGATGACGAAGAAGAGTTCCGTGGCCTTGGTGTGGAAGTGCGCGGGCGCCCCGACCGCTCCTTCGGCGAAGGTGGAGCGGTACGCGGTGAAGCCTCCGCCCGGGCCGTCCGTGTCCGCCAGCAGCGTCATGACGCTGCTCGGGTCGGCGGACGTCTCGGCCTCCGCGGCACGGGTGAGCAGGGCGGCGTGCTTGGTGTCGTTGCTGGTCATGATGGTTTCTCCCTCGTGCTGTGATGTCCCGCCGTCGTTTGTGATCACTACTCTACGAAGGCGAAAGACCGGTGGGGGAGTGCAATCCAGTGCTGGAAAGACAGGTCAATTCCTCGGTCGCGCGGGGCTGTGACGGTGTGCGCGGCGGAGCCCCGGCCCCGCCTCACCGGTGCAGGGCCGGGGAGGCGACAGGCGCACGTCGTGCGGCGCTGCGGTAGAGGGAGATCCCCAGGGTGAGCATCCAGTAGCCGAGGACGGCGCCCATCAAGGCGGTGGTGCCCCAGCCGTTCGCCGCGTAGAAGTGCGCGGGGTCGTTGCCGAAGAACAGCGACGGTACGAAGGCCAGGTTGACCCCGGCCAGGGCGAACGCGGAGCGGCCGGTCCAGGGCGGCAGCAGCTCGGCACGGGAGATGCCGTACCCCACCGTGGCCAGGAACAGGGCGAGCATGAGGCGGCCGATCGACCCGTAGAGGATGTAGGTGCCGCTGACCGTGACGGTCGGGTCGATCGGATGGTCGGCGGCGATGACCGCGCCGGCTTCCAGCCCGCTGGAGACCAGGGTGACCGTCGCGTAGACCAGTCCGGTGGCGAAGGCCATCGTGCCCACCCATTCACAGGCGGCGCGCGCCCGCTTGACCAGTTCACGGAAGGCCGTCACGAACACGATCAGGCACGCCAGCGCGATGACGCCGATCAACAGCCTGGCCAGGACGTTCGCGTCCGGCGGCGGGCCGGAGTAGACGAAGTACAGGGGTACCTCGACCATGAAGGCGGCTGCGGTGGCGATACCGGCGAGACCCGTCAGCCGCCTGGCGGTGGTTTCGTTCACGATGTCCTCCTGGGCGTGCGTAGGGGGCTTCTCGTCGGCTCGTTGCCGACGAGAAGCATCCTGCCGAGCGCGGCGCTCCTCGGCGCTGGGCCTGGGCACCGTATGAGGGGTGGTCCCACCGACACCCGCACACGGGGCCGGGCGCCGGCCCGTCTCGCGCCGAGCCGGGTCGGCGAGTGCCTTGCTCCCCGGCGAGCGGCGTGCCCCGCGGAGAGGAACCGTGTGCCCGGTCGCTACCTTCCCTCCGGGTCCTGGGCCGTGGGCTGCCCGACCGCCGGTTCAGCCGGTGCGAGCCACATGCCGTCGGCCGGACCGAAGACCGGTGCGCCGGTGCGGTCGCTGTACACCACCTGTCCACGCCGGATGGTCGCCACGACGCGCCCGGTGAAGCTGCGGCCCTCGTACGCCGACCATCCGCACTTGCTCTGGACCAGCTGGGGCTCCATGAACCAAGGCGCCGAAGCGTCGAAGAGCACCAGGTCCGCGTCGAGTCCGGGCGCGATCCGGCCCTTGCGCCCGGAGAGGCCGAACAGGCGGGCCGGTTCGCGGGCGAGTACCCGCTGCACGATGGTGAGCAGCCGTTCGTCCGAGTCCGCGGGGTGGCGTCGACGCAGTCCGGTGAACAGGGCCGGCAGCAGTTCCTGGACGCCGGGCAGACCCGGTGGGGCGTCGGCCGCCGAGAGCAACTTGTCCCCGGCCTCGTGTGGCGCGTGGTCGCTGCCGACGGTGGCGGCCTCACCGCCGGCGACCGCGCGCCACAGCCGGTCCTGGTCCTTGCGGCCGCGGATGGCCGGACTGAGCCGGATCCGGGGGCCGAGGGCGCGGGTGTCGTCGTCGGTGAACGTCAGGTGGTGACCGGTGACCTCGAAGGTGACCGGAAGTCCCGCCGCCGCCGCGGCCGTGAGCAGGTCGGCCTCCTCCGTGGTGGAGACGTGCAGCACGTGCGCCGGGGTGCCGTGGCGGTGTACGAGTTCCACCAGCCGGGCGACGACCACGATCGCTCCTGTCCGCGGCCGGTGCCGCTCGTAGTCCAGGGGCGCGGCGGGCGGCCCCTGCCACTGGTTCAGGAGCCGGAAGACGGCGTCGTCCTCGGCGTGGAAGAGCAGGCGGAGCTGCCGCTCGGCCGCCAGCTTGAAGAGCCGGTCGAGCAGTGCCGGGTCGCTGAGCACGTGCGGTGCGGTGTGATGACCGGTCAGGAACACCTTGACCGAGGTGGCCTCCTTCGGCGTGAACTCGGCCACGGCGTCGACGTGTTCGGGATCGACTCCCGCGTGGAAGCGGTAGTCCACCAGGCTGCTGCCCTTGATCAGCTCGTGGCGATCGTAGGCGTCCTGCGGGGTGAACAGCGGGGGCTGGGTGTTGGGCATGTCGATGACGGTGGTCACACCGCCCGCGGCGGCGGCCCGCGAGCCCGTCGCCCACTCCTCCTTGTGCGTCAGGCCGGGCGTGCGGAAGTGCACGTGCGAGTCGATCAGTCCGGGCAGGACGAACATGCCCGCGGCGTCCACGACGCAGGCGGCGGGGGGAGCCGCACGGGGCGGATACAGGGCCGCGACGCGTTCACCCCGGACTGCCACGTCGGCGTGGCGCACGCCGTCCTCCAGCACTACGCGGCCACCGTGCACCAGCAGGTCGTACGTCATCGCTCCTCCTCCGCGGTGTGGCCGCCGACCAGCGCGGCGACGTGCTCCGGCCGTGCCGGGGCACCGAGCTGCACGGCGCTCAGATACCGGACGCGTTTGCCCCGGATACCCGCCCGCCGCAGCGCACGTCCGCCCTCCGCGCGGACGTCGAAGACGGCGGAGACGGAGGTGCTGCCGCCGGGTGTGGTGATGAGCAGCACCTGCCCGGGACCGGTCCGGTGCAGCAGGTCGTGGGGGACCGTCCCGGCCAGCCCCGCGGCCGCCGCCAGGCAGACCGCCCCGGTCAGTGCGATGGTCGGGTGCCACGAGGGGACGGAGACGGCGCGCGCGGCGAGGCCGCCGGTCCCGTCCGGCAGCACGGCCGCGATCTTGGGGAACGCCCCCTCGGACGGCCAGCCGAGCAGGGCGGCGACGGACCGCCGGATCCGCGACATCGCCTCGAACAGCGGCTCCCCGGCCGTGAACAGTGCCGGCATGTCGTGCACGCCGAGGTCGGCGGCGTGCACGAACACGTACGGATTACCGGCCGAGACCACCGAGACACGGATCTGTCCACCAGCATGCGGGAGCGGCGACACCGGTGCGCCGAGGAGCAGCGTTCGGCCGGCAGCGGCGGCGAGTGCACGAAGTGGGCGTCCACGACCCATTCCCCGGCTCGGGCGGCCTCCACCTGGCACAGCACCTGGTCCCCGTTGTTGAGTACGTCGACCAGCACGCGGGAGCCGGGACGCAGCGGCGGCACCAGACGCCGCGCGGCCGCCGCGACCAGGGCCGCGCGGATCGAGTGTCCGCAGCTGCCGCGCAGTTCGATGCGCGGACCCGCGGACCGGCCGGGCAGCAGCTGGACGAAGCGGTATTCGATGCCGTGGCCGGGCCTCGCGGAGCGGCCGACGAGCGCAATCTTGGTCAGGGACCGCCACCGGCTGTGCGCCAGCCAGGCGCACCCCGGTTCCAGCGCCGCCGCCAGCGGGCCGGGCTGCGCGGGAAACGCATCGGCGGGCAGGACCAGGGTCGGACTCGGGCTGCCGTCGGCGCGTACGATGTGGGCTTCCATCACGTACCCGCCCCGGTCGAGGCGCGCGGATCGGCCGACGTCGTGCCCAGGCCGTCGAGCTGGTCGAGCCAGTGCTGGTGCACGAGCAGGGACCACACGGCCAGGGAGGTCACGTCGTCCGGCCGCCCGGCCTGACGGTCCAGCAGACGCCCGACGGCGGTGGCGTCCAGCCGTCCGTCCCGCTTCAGCTCAGCCGGGCTGAGCACTTCCCTGGCGTGTTCCATCAGAGGGGATCCCCCGGTCAGCATCGCCGTGACGGGCAGCGTGAACGGCTGTTTGGGACGGCGGAGCACGGACGAGGGCAGCAGGCCGCCGGCGGCGGCGTACAGGGCCCGCTTGCCGCGGCCGTCGCCGACCCGGGTGGTGTCGGGCAGACGGGAGGCGAGCGCGGTGACACTCCGCTGGCAGTACGGCAGCCGGACCTCGACGGAGGAGGCCATGCTCAGGTGGTCCACCCGGCGCAGGTGGTAGGCGGGAAGCCGTTCGGTGAGCTCGAACTCGGTGATGACGTCGAGCCGTCCGCGCCCGGGGGCATGCAGCAGGTCGCGCAGCCGGCCGTGTTCCGAGGGCACGCCCCGCAGCGCGGCACGGTAGTCGTCGGTGTAGAGACGTTCCCTGAGCGGCAGGGGGGCGGCGGCCAGCGCGTTCACGTAGTCACGCGCCCAGGCGGGGCCCGCCGCCACGGCCTTGCGGATCCGGTCGTAGCCGCCGAACGCCTCGTCGGCGGCGTCGCCGGTGGCCGCGACCTTGAAACCGGCCCGGTGGACGGCGCGGAACAGCACGAGTGTGCTGAGCGTGATGAGATCGGCGTTCGGCTGGCCCAGGTGCCGTACCGTCTCACCGAGCAGCGCCGGAAAGTCCCGCGGGTCCGCCTCGACCTGGTGGTGGACCGTGCCGTGACGGTCGGCGATCTCCCGCGCGAACGGCCGTTCGTCGAAGGGCCAAGTGCCGCGGTAGCCGATGGTGAACGTGTGCAACGGCCGCACCCGCTCCGCCAGCAGAGCGGTGACCAGGCCGGAGTCCAGGCCACCGCTGGTGATCGCACAGAGCGGAGCGTCCGCCTCGGCGAGCTGCCCGGCGGCGGACCTGAGCTCCCGCAGCACCGCGGCGCCGGCCTCCTCCAGCGAGTCCGGAGGGTGCGGGAGAGCGGTCGGCGAGGGCGGCGGAACGGCCGCGCGGCGGTGGACGCGCAGGCCGTCGCGCCGCGTGAAGACGGCGGTCGACGCCGGCGGCAGCACCATCACCCCCTCGATCATCGTCCGCTCACCGAACGGCGTCCGCGTGGTCAGGTACACGTCGAGGCCGGCCTCCCAGGGGATGCGCGGGACGCCCGGCAGAGCGAGCAGCGCGGGCAGCTCGGAGGAGAAGCAGAGCGCGTCGCCCCGCCGGTCGTAGTGGTAGTACAGCGGCTTCATCCCCGCGTGGTCCGTGGCCAGCAGCAGGCGTGGCTCGGCCCGCGTGTCGATCACGGCCACGGCGTACATGCCGTCCAGGTGGTCGGTGAACGTGTCCCCGTACCGGTGGTAAAGGGCCGGCAGCACGGAGCCGTCGCAGCGGTCCGGGAACCGGTAGCCGTGGCGTTCCAGCCGCGTCCGCAGCTGACGGTGGTTGTAGAGCTCGCCGTTGTAGACGACCGTGATGGCGCCGTCGCCGTCGGGGTCGCCGAGGACGAAGGGCTGTCGGCCACCCTGCGGGTCGGTGATGGCGAGACGGTTGCTGCCCAGCGCCCACGCCGTCTCGCGCACGGCGGTCTGCTGGTCGGGGCCGCCGTGCCGCATGAGTTCGCCGGCGCCCCGCATCTGCTCAGCGGTCAACCGCGTCCCGAGACTTCCGTAGATCCGGCACATCCCTGGCTGCATCTCCTTTCGCTTCCGGGCAAGGTCGGTCAGCCGTCGGTGAACAGCCGGCGGGCGCGGCTGACGCCCTGCGCCACCTCCTGCCGCCAGGCATCGGCCTCCCGTGCGGTCACCGGCCCGCCGGGCGTGCGCAGTGTCCGGGTGTCGTAGCGCGCCGCGCGCTCGGCCCGGGCGCCGTCGTAGCGGTCCGCGTGCACGGACAGGTCCGCGTCGAGGCGCGGCCGGACGGCGGGCCGTTCGGCCGGCCAGCCCATGCACAGGGCGAACAGCACGTGGACCCCCTCGGGTATGCCGAGCAGTTCCCGGACGCGCGTCGGCTGGTTGCGCACGCCGCCGACCATCACCGTGCCCAGGCTGAGCGATTCGGCGGCCAGCGCGGCGCACATGCCGGCGAGGGACGCATCGACGACGCAGCTCAGCAGCAGGTCGTGCGGGGCGCCGCCGTCGGCGTCCGGGACGAGCCCGCAGTACCGGCCCACCCTGGCGACCTCCGCGCAGACCATGACCAGCACTGGGGCCTGCCGGATGTGCGGCTGGCCGCCGGCCACGTCGGCGAGTTCGGCGGCCAGCTTCCGGTCGCGGACGACGATGAAGCTGTACGGCTGGAAGTTGAAGGAGGTCGGGGCGCGCACCGCCGTACCCAGCGCCTGCGTGACCAGGGGCGCGGGGACTTCCTCGGCGGTGAAGGCGCGCACACTGGAGCGGGTGAGCAGCAGGTCGAGCACGTCCTGGGCCGTGGTCGTGAGCGTCACGGTGTTCCCTTTCCCAGCGGGCCGGTGGCGGCGGGGGCGGCTTCGGCGGCGTCCGGCGATGCCAGGGCCCGCTGGTAGAGGGCACCGGCCCCGCGGCCGCCCGTGAACCACCAGGCGGCGCCGACGACGACGGAGACGACACCCGTCGTCAGACCGACGGCCCTGGTTCCGACGGCGAGGATGCCGCCGAAGACAGCCAGCGAGAGACGGGAGACGCCGCCGTAGGTGGTGAGATGAAGGCTGGTGATCCGGCCCCGGAGCCGTTCTGGCACGGTGGACAGCAGGATGGTCGAGTCCAGTGCGATGATCACACCGCTCGCCGCCCGCATCCCGCCGAGCAGGACCGCGCCGAACAGCGCGTTTCCGGGCAGGAACATCGCGGCCCACGCGGCGCCCTGCACCCCGTAGGCGATCGCGTGCCCGGCAGGTGGCGTGGTGTGGACAGCCGGGCGGCAAGGGCCGAGCCGATGATGGTGGCGGCGCCGTCCACGACGTAGAAGGCGGCGAGCGTCACGCTGCTGCCGTGCAGCTGGTAGGTGACGTACGCGGCGAGCAGCACGTTGTACGCGCCGCCGATGAAACCCCAGGCGATGCCGATCCAGATCACGGACCGTGCGAGCGGCAGGCCGCGCAGCACCGTGAAGCCCTCCAGGACGTCGGACCGCAGCGATGCCCTGCGGGCGCCGGCCCCGCTTCTCGCGCCCGGCCGCCGCACCAGCAACAGCGGTACCACGGCCGCGAGTTGCAACCCGGCCGCGGCGAGGATGGCGCCCCCGGCACTCCAGGCCGCTAGCGCGCCCCCGAGCGCGGCGCCGACGATCGTCATGGTGCCCGACACGGAACCGAGCGCCGCGTTGGCCGCCTGGCGCCCCTCGGGCGGCACGACCGAGTACAGCCACCGCTGGCGGGCGGGGCCCCGGCGGGTCACGCGGCGGCGGGAAACCCGCGGCCGCGCCGAGCCGTTCGCGGAAGGCCGGTGCCGCGGCCCGGTGCCGGCGGGTGGAAGCAGCCGCCGTGCGCCGGGAATACGGTGCGCACGGTCACCGGGCACGACGGCTGCGGTCTGTGTGGACGTACGCCGGTCCCGGTACTGGCGCTCCCGGTCCGGCGGTTCGCCGGGATCAGCGCCGGACTGCCTGTCCCGGTTCGGCCGTTCGCCGGAATCAGCGCCGTACTGGCGCTCCCGGTGCGGCGGTTCACCGGGTTCGACGCCGGACTGCCGCTCCCGGAACGGCCCTTCGCCGGGATCAGCGCCGGACGGGTCGTCCTGCCTCGGGTGGCCGGGTGAAGGGAATCGAACAGTCCGCGGAACGGTACGCCGTGCTGGGACACGATGTGGTCCTCCCCCCTGAGCCACGTGCTGGTCAACGCCACTGTTCGGTGCCTGTCCTGCAACGAGCTTGATAGTTTCTTGCAGGGGCGCTCAGACCGGCGTCGGGTGGACAGCCGCGACGGCCGGCCTGGGCCGGCAAGACCGAGCGTCACGAAGGACCGGCATGAGCATCGGATTCACCTTTCTCGGCAATGTCACCATCCACTCCCGCGGCGTCGCCGTCACGGCCGGATCACCGCGCCAGCGCTGCGTCCTGGCGCTGCTCCTCATCGACGTCAACCGGCCCGTCTCCGCGCAGACGCTCCTCACGCGGGTGTGGGGCGATGATGTCCCGCCGCGTGCCATGACCTCGCTCTACAGCTATGTTTCACGGCTGCGCGCCCTGCGCTCGGATCCGGGCGACGCGGAGCGGTGGGACATCCTGCGGACACCCGCGGGCTACGTGCTGCGCACCGACAGCTCGGCCGTCGATCTGTTCCGTTTCCGCTCCCTGGTCGAGCGGGCGCGCGGCGCGACGGACCCTCGGGAAGCCGAGGCCTCCTACAGCCAGGCGCTGGCGCTCTGGCGGGGCGAACCGTTCGCCGGGCTGCGCTCCGCCTGGCTCGACGCCTACCGTCTCACGCTGGCGGAGGAACACCTGCGGGCCCGGCTCGACCACTACGAACTGCTGCTGAACCGGGGTCGGCACGTCGACCTCGTCCAGCCCCTCGCCGCGCTCGCCGCCGAGCAGCCCCTCGACGAACATGTGGCCCACCTGCACATGCTGGCCCTGTACCGGATGGGACAGCCCGCCGCTGCCCTCATCGCCTACGAGCAGTTACGGCAACGGCTCGTGGAGCAGCTGGGTGTCGACCCCGGCCCCCGGCTGCAGGAACTCCACCACCGGATCCTCGTCTTCGACGACGCCCTCGCCGCACCGGCGGCCGACGGGGTGGAGCGCCGTACACCGCACCAACTCCCCGCCAGCCCCTCGGGATTCATCGGCCGACGCGAGGCACTGCGGCTCCTCGACACACCGGAAGGCCGTGCCGACGGCGCGGCGCCGGACGTCAGCGTGATCGCGGGCATGGCGGGAGTCGGCAAGTCGTGGCTCGCCCTGCGCTGGGCGCACCAGCATGCCGACGAGTTTCCCGACGGCCAGCTCTACGCCCAACTGAACGGCTTCAGCCCCAGTGCGCGCCCCACCGACCCCGGCGACGTCCTGCGGCTGTTCCTGATGGCCCTCGGGGCGACCGAGAGCGAACTGCCCTCCGACACGGAGGGGCGCGCCGCGCTCTACCGCACGGTGATGGCCGGACGAAAGATCCTGGTCGTCCTCGACAACGCCCGCGACAGTGCACAGGTCGTTCCGCTTCTGCCGGGGACACCTGGTTGCCGGACGCTCGTGACCAGCAGGAATCGGCTGAGCAGCCTCAAGGTGCGGGCCGGTGCTGACGTCGTCGGCCTCGGAGTGCTGCCGGCCGGCGAGTCGGCACGGCTCTTCGCCCGCCGGGTGGGGGACGACCGCGCCGCCGAGCCGGCCCTGCGCGACATCGTCCGCTGGTGCGCCGGGCTGCCACTGGCCCTGGACATCGCGGCAGCGCACGCGGACGGTCTGCCGTGCGCCTCCCTCGACCAGCTCGCCCAGGACCTGCGCGATCCGAGCACCCGTCTCGACGTCCTGGACGCCGGTGACGTCTCCGCCAGCCTCCGTGTCCTGTTCGCCGCTTCGCACGCCGCGCTGGATCCGGAACCGGGCCGGGTGTTCGGTCTGTTGGGGCTCGTGCCGCACCAGGACGTGTCCCTGGACGCGCTGGCCCACTTCATCGAACGTGACCCGACGCGAACCCGGCGGATCATGCGCGTCCTGGAGGAAGCCTGCCTGATCCGTCAGCACCGGCCGGGCCGCTATCAGATGCACGACCTGGTCCGGCTCTACGTCGAGGAGCAGGCGACCGGCCTGACCGCCGGGCAGAGCGACCGGCACACGCGCCGCCTCGTCGGTTTTTACGTGTGCACGGCCCAGGTGGCGCACCGGGTCCTGGAGCCGCACCGCACGGCACAGGACCCACCCGCACTCGAGGTTCCGGAGGAACCCCCTCGCCTTCGACGACGCGCAGGCCGGGCTGGCCTGGTTCGACGCCGAGTACGCCTGCCTCCAGGAGGTCGTCACCATCACCGAACAGCGGGGCCTGTGGCTGGATTTCTGCCGTCTGACCTGGGCTCTGCACACGTTCCGCTGGCGTCGCGGTCTGCTCGAGGAAAGCATCCGTGCCTGGTACACCGCCCTGGACGCGGCCGCGGACCTGGACGACGCGTCCCTGACGGCCCACACCCGTCAGCGGCTCGGGGTCGCCCTGGCGCAGGCGGGCCGCTACGACGAGGCCCTGCCCCACCTCGACGCGGCTCTCGAACGGTTCCGCGCGGACGGCGGACTCGCGGGCCTCACTCGCACGCACCACTCGCTCGCCGAGGTCCACGTCCGCATCAACGCCTACGAACGTGCCCTTCCGCACTTCGCGCGGGCGCTGGAGGGATACCGCGAACTCGGCGAGCAGGTGGGGGAGTCCAACACCCTGAACGGCACCGGCTGGGCGTTGGCGCGGCTCGGCCGGTACGCGAGCGGCGAGGCGCACTGCCTCCAGGCGCTGCCGTTGCTCCAGGTCCATGAGGACGGCGAGGGGCAGGCCGCGACGTGGGACACGCTGGCGTACATCGCGCGGCGCACCGGCCGCACGAGTCGTGCCGTGGACGCCTGTCGACAGGCCCTCGCCCCCTTCCAGGCCATCGGCAACGCCAACCGGGAGGCCGACACGTGGGCGTCCCTCGGAGACATGCAGGCCGATGCGGGAGACGGCGACGCGGCACGCCAGGCGTGGGCGAGGGCGCTGGACCTGTACCGGGATCAGGGCCGGACGGCGCGAGCACGCGAGATGGCCAGTCGCTTGGCGGCACGGACGGAGCACTGACAGGGACGGCTCGACAGGAGCCGGAACTCCCGCTGCCGTGGAGCCCACACGGCCGGAGGGACTCCGGGGGCGGCGCCCGTTCCGGGTATCCGCGGCGGGACACGGCCGTAGGTGACCGATGGGCGAAGGGTGGCTCTGTGCAGAGCTTTCCGGGTTCTCCCGCAGGGGCAGCCGGCCCGGTCGGGTCCTGCCGGGACCCAGGGAACCGGCGGTGATCATCGCGGCCCGTCGATGACTCGCCCTTATGGACCGGTCGACTCGGCATGATTTGGCTCTGCCCACCGGACCATGACCGGGGCAGGGTGGAGGACCTCGGACGTTGTGGAGGTCTCCCTTGAGTATCGCGTTCCTGCTGACCACCCTGGTCGTGGTGGTCACACCCGGGACCGGAGTGGTGTACACCCTGGCCGCCGGGTTGGCCCACGGCCGCCGGGCGAGTGTGGTCGCCGCACTCGGCTGCACCCTTGGCGTCCTGCCGCATCTGGTGGCCACGATCACCGGCCTCGCCGCACTGCTGCACACCAGTGCCGTCGTCTACCAGGGGGTGAAGTACCTCGGTGTCGTCTACCTCCTGTACATGGCGTGGGCGACGCTCCGCGACCGGGACGCGCTGTCGGTCGAGGGGGAGGCGGAGCCGCGGCCGGCGTCCCGTGTGATCGCTTCAGCGGTACTGATCAACCTTCTCAATCCGAAGGTCACACTTTTCTTCGTCGCGTTCCTGCCGCAGTTCGTGCCCGCCGACGAGTCCGGCTCCCTCGGCGTGATGCTCCGGCTCAGCGCGGTCTTCATGGCGCTGACCTTCGTCGTCTTCGTCGCCTACGGGATGTGCGCGGCCGCCGTACGCCACCGTGTGCTGGCCAGGCCGAGGGTGATGACCGGCATCCGCCGGGTGTTCGCCGCCTGCTTCGTGGGCCTGAGCGCGTGGCTGGCGGTGGGATGAGACGAACTTCCCGGACGTGGGCGGGGGCGCGGGCGCGAAGCGGGTCCGACTCCTCGTGACCAGCCGCCGGTGCGTCGCGCCGGCCACGGGCGCAGGGGCCACCGCGATGCCGGTTCGCGCGTCGCGACGAGCCCGGGCTGGGGCGCCGGCCTCGGCGCCGTTACGGTCGTGACCCCTGACATGCCATCAGGGACGTATCAGGGCAGGCTGAGGGCGGTCCCGGATGGTTCGGGGCGTTCGAGCCGAGAGCATGATCGGCATGACCTTCGAATCCTTTTCTTCCGCGTCCGCGTCCGCATCCGGCGCCGAGACCGCGCCGGCGTCGACTCCGGTGTCCGCGCCGGTGTCCGCCCGCGGGGGTACGTCCCGCAGGGCCCTGCTCGGCGGTGTGCTGGCCGGGGCCCTGCTTCTGTCGGCCGCAGTCCCGGCCGGTGCCGCCGTGACCGCGCCGGCATCGCCCGCGCCCGCCCACGCGGGCCGGGAGGCGCCCGCCGGGCTGGACGTCAAGGCTCTGCGGGCCGCCGTCGCCGCGCTGGACGACCCGCAGGCCACCGCGGCACAGATCCGGGTCAGCGGCACCTCGGGCCGCTGGTACGGCGCCGCCGGAACCGCCGATCTGCGCACGGGCCGCGCGGTGACCGCCGACGACAGGTTCCGCATCGGCAGCATCACCAAGGTCTTCGTCGCCACGGTCGTACTGCAACTGTCGGCAGACGGCCGGGTGCACCTGGACACACCGGTCCAGCACTACCTGCCCGGCGTCCTGCCGGCCGAGTTTCCGCCGATCACAGTGGGGCAGCTCCTCAACCACACCAGCGGGCTGCCCGATGAGAGCGGCCCAGACCTGCCGGACATGAGCACACCCGAAAAGGTCCTCCAGCTGTGACGGAGCATTGATCTTCAGGGGCTTGGTCGTTCGGGCCTGGTGTCTCGTCT
>NZ_JBEZBT010000069.1:0-33966 GCF_040647235.1 Streptomyces sp. NPDC042638 | reverse complement strand
TGTGTCGGCGACGAAGTCGCGGTCGACCAGGTCCGGCGCCCTGGGTGCGGTGGAGTCGGGGATCGTCGTGATCACCTTCTTGCCGCGGACGGCGCCGGTGATGCCGAGTTCGCGCATGAGGCGCTCGACGGTGCAGCGGGCCACGGGATGGCCCTGTCGGTTCAGGTGCCGCCAGATCTTCCTGGCGCCGTAGACGCGGTAGTTGGTGTCGAACGCCTCGATGATCAAGGTCTTCAGTTCGGTGTCGCGGAGGGTGCGGGCCGCGGGGGCGGCCTGGCGTTTGCGGTGGGCGTAATAGGTGGAGGGCGCGATCTTGCAGTCGTGGTCGGTGAGGACCCGGCAGATCGGCTCGACGCCGCCGAAGCGGTCCTTGTGCTCGTCGATGAACGCTACGAGCGTGTGTGTGGCCGGTCGAGCTCGGCCGCGAAGAAAGACGCTGCTGCCTTGAGGATGTCGTTCGCCCTCTTCAGCTCAGCGTTCTCCTTCTTCAGCCGCTTCAGCTCGGCCGACTCATCCGTTGTCGTGCCCGGCCGGGTGCCAGCGTCGATCTGGTCCTGCCGCACCCACTTGCGCAGCGTCTCGGTCGTGCCGATGCCGAGTTTCGACGCGACGGCCTTCATCGCGGACCACTCGGTGTCGTACTCCGGCCGCACCTCGGCGACCATGCGGACAGCTCGTTTGCGCAGCTCAAGCGGGTACTGGGAAGGACGTGCCATGACTCGATCCTCTCAAATGATCGAGTCCCTACCGAACCCGGAACGGTTCAGTCTCATAGACCAGCAAGTTGCGTGGCCCCCGTAGTTGTCCAACATCGCTGGCAAACGATCCGGGTTCGGTGGCAGAGGACACCCGCAGCCACCGCACCTGGTATCACGCTGACGCCCCGATGGAGCCTGTGGGCGCGCAGGACGATGGAAGCGTGGGCGAGCACAACGAGGACCGGGAGCACGGGGGACCTCGAACTCCGTCACCGCTTGCGGGCCCGGGCCGAGGACCGCATCCGGGCCGCCCGGGCCACCGGGCTGCGGAACCTGCCCCTGCAACACACCGCCCAGAACCGGGTCTGGCTCGAGATCGTCCAGATCGCGTTGGATCTGCTGGCCTGGATGCCGATGCTCGCACTCACCGGCAAGGCCAGGCTCTGGGAACCCCGCCGTCTGCGGCTCCGACTGTTCTTCGCGGCCGGGCAGCTCGTCACCACCGGGCGCCGGCGGATTCTCCGATTCGCCCGGCACCGGCCCTGGATCTGCGACATCACTGCCGCCCTCGACCGGCGCGCTCAACTCCCGAACCCCGGCTGACCAGCAGATTCGCTGTCCCGACGACAGCACCACCCGCTCCGGGCAGTGGAACCCGGCGCCCACCCGAGGCGACACTTGGGCCGCCGCCCTGCCAGCTCTCAGCCGCAGAACGCGAAATGGTCCGCCAACTTCGTCAGCGGACCATCACTAAAGATCGAGGCTAGCGGCCCAGCGGAGACTGGATGGCCTTGGAGTCCGGGTTCCAGAGGTGCTTTTCGCTGACGATGGCCGACGCCGCTACCCGGTGGACGTGGCAGTTGTCGAGGACGTAGCCGGTGGCACTCTGGAAGCGCTCATGCAGACGGATCCCGCACGCGCATCACACCAGCAGCACAGTCAGCACTACGGCAGGGTGGACGTGCTCGAACGGGGCGGCAAGGCGAGTGGCGATGCATGCGAGCAACTGGTGCTCGAACGTGCCATCGAGGATCTTGCGGAGGCGGCCGGACGCGACCCCTGCATCGGATCGGCCGCGGCTTCTTTGCAGGATCGCTTGCAGGAGCTGGCCACACGAGGGGCTCCGCGCACGCAGCACGGACTGATCCACGGCGAACTCGGGCCCGACCATGTCCCGGTCGATGCCTCCGGACACCCCGTCCTCATCGATGTAGAGGGCCTGATGTTCTTCGATGTCGAGTGGGAGCACGTATTCCTGCAGCTTCGTTTCGGTGACCAGTACTCGGCCTTGTCCCGCCCCGGACTCGATCCGGCACGGCTCGACCTCTACCTGCTCGCGATGCGTCTCTCACTGGTGGCTGGCCCCCTTCGCCTGCTCGATGGCGATTTCCCGCACCGCACGGTGATGCAGAAAGTCGCCGAGCACAACGCGAAGGAGGCGCTGGCTCTGTTGGTCTCATAGCACCGCGTCCGTCGCACAGGCATCGCTTCTGCCGCTGCATGCCTCGACGGCCAGCCGCCTTGACGGGCGGCTGGCCGTCCCGCGTTCCCCTAACTTCTCGGCAGTGCCGTCATTTCTCTTTGACACTCGCGAGCCAGTTGATCGACAACTGACTCCGGAACCGGTCGACAATCGCTGTTCCTGGAGATGAACGAAGCCACCCTCTTGTCCGGCGAGGTGAAGTCAGGTAGAGGTCGAGTCGCGGTCGCCTTCTTCTTGGGGTCCGAGTGGGCCGAGCCGGTGATCGAGCGCGGCACCGACCTCGGAGCAGTTCTTGCGGATGACGTCGAGGAAGGCGTTCAGTGCCGGGGAACGGTCCCGGGCACGGAAGGACAGGACCAGATCGGGCAGAGGCGTGCGCGGGGTCACCTCGCAGAACCACGTGCCCCGTCGTGGGGCCGTCAGCATGCGGGAGGGCCCCAGGCCGACGCCCACGCCGCAGGCGGCGAGGCCGATGATGGTGTGGATGTCCCTCGCGACGGTCGCGCCGGAGAGCGCCGGGGAGTCCTTGCCCAGGAGGGTCCGCAGTCCGGTGACGACGGTGGGCTCGTCCTCGCCCGGCGCCACGATCAGCGGCTGTCGTTGCAGCCGGTCCACGTCCACCGAAGGCTGACCCGCGTACGGGTGCGTGCTGCTCACGACCGCGACCAGGTGGTCGTGTCCGATCGGGACCGATACCAACTGCTCGGCCCCGAGGCCCCCTGGCCGGCCGAGGCCGATCGCCACGTCCAGTTCGCCGGCGACGAGCGCGGCCGTGCTGCGCCTGGTCGCCATTTCGTGCAGTTCCAGCCGCACGTCGGGCCGTTCGCGGCTGAACCGGCCGAGGATGTCCGGCAGGGGTTCGAGCAGCGCCGAGGCAATGAACCCCAGGCGCAGCCGTCCCGTCTCGCCGCGCGCTGCCCTGGCCGCGTCGACCGAGGCCGCCGCGATCTCGTCGAGCGCCCTGCGTGCACGGGAGAGGAAAGCCGCGCCCGCAGCCGTCGGGAACACCCCCTGGCGGGTGCGATCGAACAAGCGGGCGCCCACTTCCCGTTCGAGGTCGGCGATCTGCTTGGACAGTGGAGGCTGCGCGATGCCCAGCGCACCGGCCGCCCGGCCGAAGTGTGCGTGCTCGGCGAGGGCCAGTGCGTACCGCAGGTGCCGCGCCTCCATGTCAGCCTCTCGGACATATCTCAGAAGTATCGTCGACCAGCTTGCCAGATCTTTCACTGGATGGTCGGGGTTGGCTCGCGTGAAATGCAGTCATGACTGATCTTTCCCCTACAGACACTGTCTTCGTCTTCGTGCACGGGGCCTGGCACGGCTCCGGGCAGTGGGCGGCGACGCAGCGCGCACTCGCCGCACGCGGCGCCGCGAGCATGGCCATCGATCTGCCGGGGCACGGCTTCGACGCGCCACTGCCCAGCGGATACCTCCAGCCGGGCCAGCCGGGCCTGTTGACCGAGAGGTCCGCGCTTGCGACCGTGACGATGGACGACAGCGCCAAGGCCGTGCTGGACACGCTGCGCAAGGCCCGCCACCACCGTCGTGTCGTGCTCGTCGCGCACAGCGCGGGCGGTGGCCCCGCGTCACTGGCTGTCGAGCGCGCACCCGAACTCGTTAACGAGATCGTCTACCTCTCGGCCTTCGTGCCCGCCGGACGGCCCCGGTTCTTCGACTATCTCGGCTCGCCCGAGAACGCCACGGCACGGGGCGAGAGTCTCAACCTCGGCGACCCCGGGGAATTGGGCGCCGTGCGGATCAACCCGCTCTCGCAGGATCCCGCCTACGTCGAGGAACTGCGGCAGACTTACTACCACGACACTCCCTTGGACCGCTTCGACCGCTGGCGCTCGGCACTGAGCCCCGATCTGCCGCTGGCGATCCCCACCACCCCGGTCATCGTGACCCCGGACCGGTGGGGGCACGTCCCGCGGACCTTCCTGCGCTGCGCAGACGACCGGGCGCTGCCCACGGCCGTGCAGGATCTGATGATCGCGGAAGCCGACCGGGCCATGCCCGGGAACCCGTTCACCGTGCGCACCCTCCCGGGCAGCCACAGCCCGTTCGCCGCCCGGCCCCGTGAGCTCGCCGTGGCTCTGCTGCCGTGAGCGGTGGACGCCTCGTGCTGCCGGTGGTGCTCAGCGCCACTTTCGTGCAACTCCTCAACGTCACTGCCGCCCAGGTGGCTGCGCCGGCGATACAGGCCGGTCTGGGCGCCGGTCCGGGCGCCGTGCAACTGGTGCTCGCCGGATACACCCTGACGTACGCGTGCCTGCTCATCCCCGCCGCTCGGCTGGGCGACCGGTACGGCTATCGTCGACTGTTCGTGGCGGGCACTGTGGTCTTCACTGCGGGCTCGGTGGCCGGCGCGTTTGCCCCTGACGCCGCGTCGCTGATCACGGCCCGGCTGGTGCAGGGCTCGGGCAGCGGCCTGGTCGCCCCCCAGGTCCTCTCCCTCATCCACGCCGCCACCCCCGCGGCCCGCCGATCGCGCGCCCTCGGCTCGTACGGTGCCACCATGGCCGTCGCGTCACTGGCCGGGCCCCTGATCGGCGCTCTCGTCCTTAGTGCCGATCTCTTCGGCCTCGGCTGGCGGCCGGTGATGCTCCTCACCGTGCCGGTGGCGCTCGCCTCGCTGGCCGGATCGACCGCGCTGCCTCGCAGCCGCGGGGCGGACAAACTCCGCGTCGACAAACTGGGTGCGCTGCTGGTCACCGTGGGAGCCGGCGCACTGGTCCTGCCCCTGACCCTGGGGCGGGAAGCAGGCTGGCCCTGGTGGACGTGGGCCGGTTTCGCCGTGGCCGTGGCCGCCCTCGCCCACTTCGTCCGAAGCCTTCCGCACCGGCCTGACCCGCTGATCCATCCCGCGGTGCTGCGTGACTGGTCGGCGCGTAGGGGCACGTTGCTGGTGTTCGTGTTCAACACGGGCGTGCCTTCCTTCACCTACCTGCTCTTCCTCCATCTCCAGTCCGCCGTCGGGTACTCGCCTCTGGCTGCCGCGCTGACGTCGGCACCGTTCGCCGCCGCCGCCGTCTTCGGCAGCAGAGCCGCGCCCGCTCTTGTCCGCCGGCACGGGCCGACAGTGCTCACCGTTGCGTCCCTGGTGCTGGCCGGGATGTGCCTGGCGCTGGCCCCGCTCGTCGGCTCGGCGGCGGGACGCCAGGCGGCACTGCCCGTGCTGGCGGTCGGCGGAGCCGCGTTCGGCGCCTTCACCGCGTCGGTGTTCACGCTGGTCCTGGCCGAGGTGCACGGTGCCGCCGCCGGCTCGGTCTCCGGACTGCTGCCCACAGCACAGCAGCTCGGCGGATCAATCGGAGTGACCGCGGCCGGACTCGCCTACTACGCCCCCGCCGCCGATGCGGACACCGCGTTCCGGCACGCGATGCTCTACCAGGTCGTCGCCTTCACGATCACCGCGTTGATCAGCCTCCGGCTCCGCCACCGGCCTGGCCCCGAGCCCGTGCACGGCCACAGCAGTCACAGCGGAGAGGCACGTATATAACTGGAGCGCCCTCAGACGCTGCGGGCATCCGTCGGACCAGCGTGGGCGCGATGTCGACAGGGTGCGGCAAGCCTCGTGGTCGAGGAACGGCGACCTCCTCCAGGCGGCGAAGGAACGGAAGGTGCGGGCGGCGTCGGAAATGCGGATGTCGTGGCGCCGACGGCGGCCTCGTGAAGGAGCTTGGTGAAGCCGGCGCGGACCGGGGCAGAGGTGGGCTGGGTGCGGTTCTCGGTGAGCATCCGCACGTCCTCTTCGCGGCCGGCCTGGTCGAGCTTCCTGGCCTTGCAGTTCGTCCCACTGCGAGCATGGCCAGTCTGCCGCAGCCGGACCGCTGGCTATGCGGCCACGGGGGGCCATCGCTACAGAACGACCAAGGTCGGTTCGGACACTGGTCCGCTCTGCCGCTGGGGTTCGGCGAAACGGCGCCGGGCGGGTCGGGTCCTGACTATGGTCCGGCCGTAGCGGTGGAGTTTGCGGAAGGGCAGGTGACCTCCCAACCCGCCTCGATCATCCGGAAGATCTCGTCCACCGTGGCCTTTGGATCGGCCGCCGCACGGGCCAGCGAATAGGCGTCGATCACGAACCTCGCGATCGCCCGGCAGGCCGTTGGGGTCGGTGACAGGCCGGGATCGGCGGCGATGGCCGTTGCCAGCGACTCCGCGTGGCGCAGTCTCATCGACTCCTCGTACTCCCGCAGGGCAGGTGATGCGTCGATCATGCGCCAGATCGGGGCGGCGCTGTCCGCCGTGCAGTGACGCACCAAGGCTTGGATCTCGCGGCGCAGCGCAGGGATGAGCGGTTCGTGCGGCTCCCGGTCGGTGACCGCCCGCGTGAGGCGTTGCTCGAAGTCTTCGTCCTGCTCGAACACCAGGGCCTCTTTCGAGGCGAAGTGAGAGAAGAGCGTGGTGACGGCCACGTCGGCCTCGGCAGCCACGTCACGGATGCCCACCGCGTCGTACCCGCGCTCCAGGAAGAGCCGCAGGGCGGCGTCAGCGATCTTCTGACGGGTCACGGCCTTCTTGCGCTCACGTCGTCCGGTCGGCACGGTCATGCATCGTACACTATCAGGTGCATATCCGTAACTGTTCCAAAATGCTATCCGTTAGTGCTACGGTCGCCGCATGAAGAAGGTGAGCTTCGCCGAGTTCGGTGGTCCGGACGTCCTGCAACTCATAGATGCCGAGGAGCCCCATGCGGGCCCCGACCAGATACGCATTGCTGTGCGGGCGGCGGGCGTGAATCCCGTCGACTGGAGGATCCGTGAAGGCCAGGTTCTGGGGGCCCATCCGATCGAGTTGCCCTCCGGAGTCGGGCTGGACGCCTCCGGGGTGGTGGACGAGGTCGGTCAGGGCGCCGAAGGGGTCGAGGTCGGCGACCGCGTGTTCGGCGAAGGTTCGAGCACGTATGCCGAGTTCGCCGTGCTGTCGGCCTGGGCCCATATGCCCGAGGGGCTGACGTTCGAAGAGGCGGCCGGATACCCCTCGGTGGTGGAGACCGCTCTGCGCGTCATCCGCGAGGTCGGTGTGCGGTCCGGGCAGACGCTGCTGGTCAGCGGCGCGTCCGGGGGAGTCGGATCAGCGGTGCTGCAGATCGCCCGTGACCGCGGCATCAGAGTGATCGGCACGGCTGGGGCCGCGAACCAGGACTACCTGCGGAGCTTGGGTGCCGTCGCCACGACGTACGGCGAGGGCTGGGTCGAGCGGGTGCGGGAGGTCGGCCATGTCGACGCGGCTCTCGACCTGGCGGGCTCGGGCGTGCTCCGCGAACTCGTCGAACTGACTGGTGATGCGCATAGGGTGATCTCCATCGCCGATCTCGACGCGCCGGAGTTCGGCGTCCGGTTCTCCGGCGTGGCCGGGAGCGTGCCGGAAGCGCTCGCCGAGGCCGTCAACCTCATCTCGCGAGGAAAGCTCCACATCCCAGTCGAGAAGTCGTACACACTCGCCGAGGCTCCGGCGGCGCACATCGACAGCCAGGCCGGTCACACGCGCGGGCGCAGGGTTCTGGTCGTCTGAAGGCAGCTGTGCGTCGCCCTCGAGCAGAAAGTGAGGGCGACACCAGCATCTCGCTACTTCATCGGAAGAGACCAGCGGACGCGATGACCTGCGGTGTTACGGGGCCGTAGCTCACTGACCTGCACGTATGGCCTTTCGGATTCTTCATGCTCGTCCCCGTTGATGCAGTCGGAAGTCCCAGAAAAGTCCCAGGAAGCTCCCACTTCTTTCGGCTGTCCGGGCGTGCGTCAACGTGCGGAGCGCAATCGGTGGCGGTACGCCGATCTTGCAGGCAGGCTGGGGCGTCGCGGGGGCAGCGTGCGTGCGTCAAACGAGCCATCATGGCTGCGCGGCTCCTGGTATGTCCCCGCTGCTGCTCAACGGAGATCGACCACGCCGCCACCCGCGAGCTCGGCCGTGCAGCGATGCTCAGCGCGATCGACGACATCCGACATTGGGTGCGACCAGGCCGTGCCGTGCTGTCTGAGATCACGGATGATCATCTGAGTGCCACCCAGTCGGTGCGCGCCCGCTATCGCGGCTCAGGGGCCGTAGGGGCTCCAGTGCCCGAGGAAGGGTTTCAGGTCGTCGGCCCGTGGGTTGGGGATGTCGGGCAGTCGGGGCGGTGTGTTCAGTGGGTCGAGGCGCTCCACGGTGGCGGCTGCCCAGCTGATCCATGCTTCGGCTTCGGTTCTGGTCTGCCCCGGTGGCATGGCCTCGACTCGTGTGCGTACCGCGCTCACGTACTCGGTCAGTCGGATGGCGTGGTGCCATGCCACTTCCAGTGCTTCGAGGTGCCGGACGCGGTACGCCTCGGCGTACCGGATGCGGGCTTGTTCCATGGCGGTTTCCCAGCGGATGCGCTTCTGGCGTGCCGCTTCGGCCTCGTCCTGGCGTCTGCGTTCGGCGGCTTCGCCGCGAAGCGTGACCTCCTGTGCGATCTCGGCGAGCTGCTCTTCGAGGGGACGGCCGGGAGCGTCGGCCCATTCGCTCGCCCGGTGTGGCTGGCCGCCGCTGACGATGAAGCGGAGGCGTTCGGACGGGGTGTAGTCGAAGCGGGGGATTCTGACCCAGGAGTGCTTCTTGGCCTCGGCGAGTTCCTTCTCGGTGGCGACGTGCTCGGCCCGGTCCTGCTCCTGGAGGACGAGAAACCCCACTGGCTGGCCCTGTGCGGTGATGGTGAAGTGAGGATGTGCCTTGCGGCGGCGATGAGACGGGGGTGCGAAGCCGGTCTTCCCGGCCGCGCAGGTGTGTCCTTCGGCCTCGGCGGCGGTGATGAGCGCCTGGATGAGTCGGAGAGCGCGTCCTTGGACGGGCTTGGTCAGACCCAGCGGCTGCCGTTCGTTCTGCATGGCCCGCACCACGGTGTGTGGCCGAGTGAGCCGCGAGGGCACGGCGACGGGGTCGAGGACAGCAAGACGCCAGGCGGGGATGTCGACGAGCTTGATCTCATACCCGCCGCTGCGCCAACCCCCGTACAGCTCCTTCGTCTCCGGAATCCTTCCGGATCTGCGTGCCGCGGCGACGCGGGACGGCCACTTTTCCAGCTCAGGGCCGCTGCCGCTCTTGACGATTCTGCCGCCGGCCTCCGCGAGTTCTTGCAGCAGCTGCTCCGTGAACGTGAAGCGAGGCTGTGATGGAGGGGGTAGCTTCCGCTCGGCGGCCGGCGTTTCCTGCGCTCGGGTGGACTGAGGTCGTGGAGCGGCGGCCTGGGTCTTCCGGGGGCGTGATCCGCGGGGCGGGTACGTGCCGTGTGCCAGGTAGTGCCGGCCGGCGCTCGTCAGGGCGACGCTCCACTGCCCGGCCTTCCGGGAGACCGTCACCAGGCCCCGGTTGTGCAGTGCCTGACAGGTTGTCTTGTAGGAGCTGGTGCTCCATACGCCTGCAGGGCACCCGGCTCCCACCCACTGCAACACCGACAGCTGCCGCTCATTGACCCGCCGTTCCATGGTCCGCCTTCGACTCGAAGTGACGCACGACGGCGGCATGGTGCCAGTTCCGCTGGTAGGCGACCGGTGCTTCGAGTCAATTCGCTCGAACGAGCGGGCTGACGTGGCTGGAAGCCGGTTGGGCCGAGAACCATAGGTGGGTGCCTGTCCTACGGCGAGGTCTGACTCCTGAGATCTCTGACCGAGGTGTCCTGATCACACTGTGTCGACCGCCGGCCAGGGGACAGCGCACTGTTGGTCTCGGGCTAATGGACGTGTCTCGATAGGGGCTTGCCAGACAGGCGTCATCACGATTCTGACCGTCCGCACGGTCCGGCTGCCGACTACGGGACAAGCCGTCGGCCTGAAAGGGAACGAGCATGACCGGCACGTCCTCCGCTTTGCGTCCTCGTCGGCGCCGGCCGACGAGCAAGGTGGTCCTCGGAGTGGACACGCACCGGGATGCCCATGTGGCCGCTGTGCTCTCCCTGGTGGGGGAAGTGATCGGCACCGCAGAGTTCCCGGCCACCTCGGCCGGATACCGCAACCTGCTGGCGTGGGCCAGGGCGTCGGGAACGGTGAGCCGGGCCGGAGTGGAAGGCACCGGCTCCTTCGGGGCGGCCCTGTCCCGCTACCTGCTGGCCCAGGGCGTGGACGTTTTCGATGTGAACCGGTTCGACCGGGCCGACCGCCGTCGGCGCGGCAAGTCGGACCCGCTTGACGCCGAGAACGCGGCCCGGGTGGTGCTGAGTGGGCGGGCGCGTGCCCAGGCCAAGGCGGGCGATGGGCCGGTGGAGATCGCCCGGATGTACAAGCTGGCCAAGGACTCGGCGGTCAAGGCCCGCACGCAGGCGATCAACCAGCTCAAGGCTGTCCTCATCCGTGCCGATCCGCAGCTTAGGGAGGAACTGGCCGGGCTGGGCAACGCAGAGCTCTTTCGCACCTGCGCAGGGCTCGTTGACGACAGCCTGAACCACGAGGCCGACGAGGGAGCGGTGCTCCACGCCACCCACGTCACCCTGGGTCTCCTGGCCCGGCGCATCAAACAGCTCAGTGAAGAAGTCCGGGACCTGGAAGGCCGTCTGACCCGGCTGGTGGAGCGCCACGCTCCGCAGCTGCTCGAGGTGGTGGGCATCGGTCCGGACACGGCCGTCACTTTGCTGATCACGATCGGGGACAACCCGGAACGCCTGGGCAGTGAGGCGTCTTTCGCGGCGCTGTGCGGGGTCAGCCCGGTCGAGCGTTCTTCGGGCAGTCGGCAGTACCGGCGCCTCAACCGGGGCGGCGACCGGCAAGCGAACGCGGCCCTGCACAGGATCGTGCAGACCCGCCTGCGCGTCGACCCGCGTACCCAGGACTATTACGAACGCCGCAGCAAGGAGGGCAAGACCCGACGTGAAGTCGTCCGAAGTCTCAAGCGATACGCGGCCCGGGAGGTCTTCCACCTGGTCAGACCTGTGCAGCCGCAACCCTCGTCATAGGGGCAGTGTGATAGCGGGTGATACGGCGGAGCCCGCCGGGACTGCTGCCTTGGGCGGGGCTTCTGCGCGCAGAGGGCTACGACGGGACGCAGTGTCCGGCGCGGGCACCGCCGTACTCTGGCTCGCCGCTTTCGAGGATGCGGCCGGTCTCGACAGGTTCTCTGGCCGGCGCCGCCCCGATTGTGTCGGCAGTCTCTGAACCTGGCCCCCCGGCCGGGTGCGACCCGAGCGGCGCTTGCCGCCCGAGGCGTTGTTGCCCGGGCAGACCCGCCCAGGAGGCAAGGTGCCCGGAGGAGCGGAAGACCGACATGTCCAGGCCGATCTCGGCCGCCAGCAGTCGGCGGGCGAGTACCCCGCGGTGTTCGACGCGGGAACGGTGCCCGAGTGCCTCCTCCAGCCTCCCCTTGTGGACCGCAAGCGGCCCTTGACCAGCGAGACCAGGACCTTTGGATCGCGCTCTCCCTCCACCAGTGCTTCCAGGATCGCCCGCGCGGACTTCGAGTACGCCTGGGAGGCCACCGATGTCAGTTTGATCCCGGCGTCCTGGAGCACCTTCTCCAGTCGCTGGATCATCCGAGCCCGTTCCTGCGTCATCGCTGTCCGTGACCGCGTCAGATCCCGCAGGTCCCCCATCTCCTGGGCGTCATGCGAGCCAAGCGGACTCCTTCGGACGGGTGTGCGGTGAGCTGTCGGTGCCGCCGTGGGCGGCCGTGCGGCCCAGGTGGCGGTGCACGAAGTGGATGCTCATCGCGCCTTCGCCGACCGCGGAGGCCACCCGTTTCACCGAGCCGCTACGGACGTCCCCTACCGCGAAGACCCCGGGCAGGCTGGTCTCCAGGGTCATGCACGGGCGCCCGCGGCCGTGCCACACCTCGTGGTAGGCGCAGGCTTCCTGGGCCTCCGGGCCGGTGAGGACGAAGCCGCGGGAGTCGAGGGCGATGACGCCGGCGAGCCACTCGGTGTGGGGGTCGGCGCCGGTGAAGACGAACAGGCCCCGTACCGCGAGTCGGCGGTGCCCGCCCGTGCGGTTGTCGACCACGTCGAGCTCCTCCAGCACCTCCTGACCGATGACCTCGGTGACCTCGGTGTGCAGCATGACCTCCACCCGCGGATGGCGTTCGACCTGGTCGATCAGGTAGCGGGACATGTTGGCCTCAAGGCTGGGTCCTCGGACCAGCAGGTGCACTTTCGGCGCGTACCCGGCGAGGAACAGCACCGCCTGGCCCGCCGAGTTGCCTCCGCCGACGACGGCCACCGGGTCGGTGCGGCACCGCTGGGCCTCGTAGACGGTCGCCGAGTAGTGGACGCTCGTTCCCTCCAGGCGTTCGATGCCGGGCACCTGGAGCCGGCGGTAGCGGGCACCCGTGGCCAGGACGACGGCGCGGGCGGCGATCTCGCTGCCGTCGGCGAACGCCACCACGTAGTGGTCCTCGTCCTTGGGATGGAGACCGGTCGCCTCCAGCGGAATGCTGATCCTGGCGCCGAACTTGTCGGCTTGGAGCACGGCGCGTTCGGTGAGTTCGGCGCCTGAGATGCCGGCGGGGAAGCCGAGCAGATTCTCGATGCGGGACGACGTGCCGGCCTGGCCGCCGGTGGCCATCGCCTCCACCACGGTGGTGCTCAGGCCCTCGGAGGCGGCGTACACCGCGGCAGCGAGGCCGGCGGGTCCGGAGCCGACGATGAGGACGTCGCCGTGACGGTTTCCGGCGGGCAGTGACGGCAGGCCGATGAGCCGGGCCAGCTCCGCGTTGCTGGGGTTGCGCAACAGGGTGGTGTCCCGCCAGATGACGAGCGGTGTCTCCTCCGGGCCGACGCCGAAGCGGCGCAGCAGGTCCTCGGCCTCCTTGTCGGTCTCCAGGTCGATCCAGCGGTGCGGCAGCCGGTTGCGGATCGCGAACTCGCGCAGCCGCCGGGTGTCGGGCGAGTAGCGCGAGCCGATGATGCGGAAGCCGGCGCCCTGTCCGACGAGCAGCGCGCGACGGCCCAGACAGGCGCGCAGCACGAGGTCCCCGATGGTGGAGTCCTGGGACACCAGGTGGCGCAATTGGGCCAAGGAGACGACGAGGACCTCGCCCGGGTCCCTGGCGACAGCGGTGTAGAAGGCCACCTGTCCGTGCAGCAGCCCGAGTTCGCCGATGAAGCGACCGGGGCCGTGCACGCGCAGCACGTGTTCCTCGGGAGTGCCGTAGTCCTCGACGACGGCGACGGTACCGCTGAGGACGACGAAGAACGTCTCGCAGCGCTCCCCCTCCTGGATCAGCACGTCGTTCGGAGCCATGCTCCGGCGTTGCCCGTGCTCTGCCAGACGTGCTATCTGGTCCTCCGTAAGGCGCGGATACGCGCCGCAGGTGTCCGGGGTCTCCGAGAAGACATCCTCGTCCGCTTCCTCCGGCACCGGTTCTCCGCCCGGCAGCGGCTGGTCGCCGGACATCAGACGAACGCCTCGTGAACGTAGCACCAGCGCCAATCCTCGCCGGGCTGGAACGACTGCACGATCGGATGGGCGTCGGCAGCTGCGTGCCTACGCGCGTGCTTGTTCGGCGAGGAGTCACAGCAGCCGACGTGCCCGCAGGTCAGGCAGAGCCTCAGATGGACCCACGGGGAGCCGAGCAGCAGACACTCCTGACACCCTTCCGGGGTCAGCGGCTGGACCGGCCGGACAAGCGCGAGGTGGGGGTCTGCGTGCAGGGTCATCCGGATCACCCTTCCCGGGCCGTGATCGATTGTTCCACCCACTGGCGCAGAGCGGGGGCGGGTGCCGCCCCCGTCTGCCGGGCGACTGTCTCGCCTTGGGCGAGGACGAGCAGTGTCGGTACCGCCTGTACCTCGAAACGCTGCGACAGCCGCGGGTTCTTGTCGATGTCGACCTTGACGAGTTTGATGCGGCCGGCGAGATCGGTGGCGACCTGCTCCAGCGCGGGGCTGACCATGCGGCAGGGGCCGCACCAGGTGGCCCACAGGTCGACCACGACGGGGATGTCGGCCCGCTCGGCGACCTCGGTGAAGTCGTCGTCGCCCGCGTCCACCATCCACGGGAGGGGCTGCTTGCAGTGGCCGCACTTGGGGCGGCCCTCGGCGGCCACGGGTACCCGGTTGGTGCGCCCGCAGTTCGGACAACTGACGGTGGTCGCCTGCATCGTGCTCATGCCGCCCGCGCTCCCTTCACGTCCTCGGGCTGGTCGTAGGTGACCACCAGCTCTGCGTGCTCGGCGTCGACGCGCACCGTCGCGCCGTCCTGGACGTCGCCGCGCAGCAGGGCGCGCCCGACCAGTGTCTCGACCTCGTGGGAGATGTAACGCCGCAGCGGCCGGGCCCCGTACACCGGGTCGTAGCCTTGGTGGGCGATCACTTCCCGGGCAGCGGCGGTGAGTTCGACGGTGATGCGGCGTTCGGCGAGCCGCTGCCGCAGTTCGTCGAACTGCAGCTCCACGATCCGCTCGATCTGGCGCTCGCCGAGCGGTTTGAACAGCACGATGTCGTCGACGCGGTTGAGGAACTCCGGGCGGAAGTGCCCGCGCAGCTCGCCCATCACCAGGGCGCGGGCGTCGGGCTTGATCTCACCTTCGGCGGTGGCGCCGTCGAGGAGGTGCTCGGAGCCGATGTTGGACGTCATGATGATCACGGTGTTGCGGAAGTCGACGGTGCGGCCCTGGGCGTCGGTGATGCGGCCGTCGTCGAGGATCTGCAGCAGGGTGTTGAAGACATCGGTGTGCGCCTTCTCGATCTCGTCGAACAGCACGACCGAGTACGGCTTGCGGCGTACGGCCTCGGTGAGCTGGCCGCCTTCCTCGTAGCCGACGTATCCGGGCGGTGCGCCCATGAGCCGGCTGACGGTGTGCCGCTCCTGGTACTCGCTCATGTCGAGGCGGACCATGTTCTCCTCGGAGTCGAACAGAGTCCGGGCGAGGGTCTTGGCCAGCTCGGTCTTCCCGACGCCGGTGGGGCCGAGGAAGATGAACGAGCCGATGGGGCGGCGAGGGTCGCGGATGCCGGAGCGGGCGCGGATGATGGCGTCGGTGACGAGTTTGACGGCTTCGTCCTGACCGATGACGCGCTCGCGCAGGATCTCGTCGAGGCGCAGCAGTTTCTCGCGTTCGCCCTCCTGGAGGCGGGCGACGGGGATGCCGGTCCAGGCGGCGACGATCTCGGCGATCTCCTCCTCGGTGACGACCTCGCGCAGTAGCCGGTTCTGCCCTTGTTTGGCGGCCAGTTGCTCCTCTTCTGCGGCGAGTCGGCGCTCCAGGTCCCGGAGTCGGCCGTAGCGGAGTTCGGCGGCGCGGTTGAGGTCGTAGGCGCGTTCGGCCTCCTCCGCCTCGTGGCGGACCTGCTCCAGTTCCTGGCGTAGTTCCTGCACACGGCGGATGGCCTGCCGTTCGGCCTCCCACTGGGCGTGTTTGGCGTCGGCCTCGCCGCGCAGGTCGGCCAGTTCCCTGCGCAGTTCCTCCAGGCGAGTTTTGCTGGCGGCGTCGGTCTCCTTGGACAGGGCCGCCTCCTCGATCTCCAGGCGGGTGACGCGGCGGGTGATCTCGTCGAGTTCGGCGGGCATCGAGTCGATCTCGGTACGCAGCCGGGCGCACGCCTCGTCGACGAGGTCGATGGCCTTGTCGGGCAGGAACCGGTCGGTGATGTAGCGGTGGCTGAGGGTGGCCGCGGAGACCAGCGCGGTGTCCTGGATCTTCACGCCGTGGAAGACCTCGAGGCGTTCGCGCAGTCCGCGCAGGATGGAGATGGTGTCCTCCACGCTCGGCTCGTCGACCAGGACCTGCTGGAAGCGGCGTTCGAGGGCGGCGTCCTTCTCGATGTGCTTGCGGTACTCGTCGAGGGTGGTGGCGCCGATCATGTGGAGTTCGCCGCGGGCGAGCATCGGCTTGAGCATGTTGCCCGCGTCCATGGCCCCTTCGGCGGCGCCTGCGCCGACGACCGTGTGGAGTTCGTCGACGAAGAGCAGGATGCGCCCTTGGGCGGCCTTCACCTCGGACAGCACGGCCTTGAGGCGTTCCTCGAACTCGCCGCGGTACTTGGCGCCGGCGACCAGGGAACCCATGTCGAGGGCGAACACCGTCTTGTCGCGCAGGCCCTCGGGGACATCGCCGCGGACGATGCGCTGGGCGAGGCCCTCGACGATGGCGGTCTTGCCGACGCCGGGGTCGCCGATGAGGACGGGGTTGTTCTTGGACTTGCGGCTGAGGATCTGGGTGACGCGGCGGATCTCCGCGTCACGGCCGATGACCGGGTCGAGTCTGCCGTCCCTGGCTTCGGCGACGAGATCGCGGCCGTACTTCTCCAGAGCCTCGTAGGCCACTTCGGGGTTGGCGGAGGTGACGCGCTGGTTGCCGCGGACCTGGGTGAGCGCGCTCAGGAACGAGTCCCTGGTGATGCCGGCCTGTTTGAGCAGTCGCCCGGCGGCGGTTGAAGAGCTCTCCTCAGCCAGGGCGAGCAGGAGGTGTTCCACGGACACGTACTCGTCCTTGAGGCGTTTGGCCTCCCGTTCGGCGGCGTCGAGCAGGTGGGCGAGGCGCTGGGTGACGAAGACCTGGCCGGGTGCCGCGCCGGGGCCGGTGACCTTCGGGCGGCGGGAGAGTTCCTCGCGGACAGCAGCGCGCAGTTCCTTCGGCTCGGTGCCGGCCTGTTGCAGCAACCGCGGGATCAGACCGTCCTCCTGATCGAGAAGTGCGAGCAGCAGGTGTTCCCCGTCGACCTCGGTGTGCCCCATGCGGCCGGCCGCGGTCTGGGCCTCCTGGAGGGCTTCCTGGGACTTCTGGGTGAGACGGTTCATGTCCATGGGGGTGTTTCACTCCTCATGCCGCGGCCGCGCAGGGCGGCTTCGAGCAGGCTGATGCGGTCCAGCAGGTCGAGCACCAGGCCGATGGATGCGTAGTTGAGACAGAGTCCGGTGCGCAGCCGCTGGACGCGGGCGAGGGCGGCCGGGGCCGTGGGGTCGAACAGCAGGCGCCCCGCGGCGTCGCGCTCGGCGTCGATCAGGCCGAGGGCGACGAACCGGCGGATCAGATCGGGGTGGAGGCCCGAGCGACGGGCCACGGCGTCGAGGGAGAGCCTGGGGGCGGGCACGAGCGCGTACCGGACAGCCGTCGAGGCGGTGAGGTCGGCGCCCGTTCGTACCGGACGGTTGCCCACGCCGGCCCGGCCGATGCCTGCCGCTCCCGCGGGTCGGTCGTTCATCGCGTCCTCCTGGGGTCGTACGAGGAGGTGGCGGCGAGCTCCTCGAACAGTTCGCGCTCCCGGTCGCTAAGCTTGGGCGGCACCATGATCCGGAGCTCGGCGTACAGGTCACCGTTCGCGCCGCGCGGGTTCGGCATGCCCTCGCCGCGCAGCCGCAGCCGCCGGCCGCTGGACGAGCCCGCGGGCACCGTGACCTTGGCCGTGCCGCCGCCGGGGGTGGGCACCGGCACGGTCGCGCCCAGGGCCGCCTCCCAGGGGGCGACCGGGGCCTGGATGTGTACGTCGCGGCCGTCCAGCCGGAACCGGGGGTGGGGCTGGATACGCACCCGCAGGTACAGGTCGCCCGCGGCGGCGTCACCACTGCCGCGGCCGCCCTCGCCCGCCAGCCGGATGCGCTGCCCGTCGGTGACGCCCGGCGGCACGTCGACCTCGTACCGCCGCGGCTGCCCGGTGGGACCGGCGAGCGTGACGGTGCGACGGCCGCCTCGGTACGCCTCCTCGACGGTGAGCGGCAGCTCGGCCTCCTGGTCCGCTCCGGGGACGCCGCCTCGGGCGGCGCCGGCTCCGAACATGGAGCCGAGAAGGTCCTCGATGTCGATGCCCTCCGCTCCGAAGTCGTCGCCGAAGCCGGTGGTGTACCGGACGCGAGGACCGCCCCCGCCTGCGGTCCTCCGACCGCGGAAGCCGCCGCCCGCTCCGGCCGTGACCCGTTCGTCGAAGTCCTCAGGGATCTTGCGGAAGTCCTCGCCGAAGCGGTCGTAGCGGGCCCGGGTCTTGGGATCGGACAGGACGCTGTGTGCCTCGTTGAGGTCCTTGAAACGCTCCTCCGCCCCGGGGTCCTTGTTGACGTCGGGGTGGTACCTGCGGGCGAGTTTGCGATACGCCTGCTGGATCTCGTCCTGGCTCGCGCTCCGCGACACGCCCAGCACCTCGTAGAAGTCCCGCGCCATGACCGGTCACTCCCGCTTCGCGACGGTCACCGCGGCCGGCCTGAGCTGCCGCTCGCCGTCCCCGTAGCCGGGGCGCAGCACCTCGACGACCGTGCCCGGTGGGGCGTCGGGGTCCTGGACGACGCCGACCACCTCGTGCCGGGCCGGGTCGAAGGCGACGCCGGTCTCCGCGTGCCGCGGGTAGCCGAGCAGTTCGAGGACGTTCACCGCCTGGTCGCGGACCGCCCGGATGCCCTCCACGATCGCGCCCGGATCGGCGTCGGCATGGGTCAGGGCGAGTTCGAGGTTGTCGAGGACGGGCAGGAAGGCGGCCGCCGTGCGGGACCGCTCGACCGCCCGTTCGCGCTCCAGTTCCCTGGCGTGACGCTTGCGAAAGTTGTCGAGGTCGGCGAGTGCGCGCCGCCAGCGGTCCTCCAGTTCCTGGATCGCGGTCGTGTACTCGTCCTCGGCAGGCGCGGGGCCGGCGGCATCGGGTCCCGGTTCGCCGTTCGCCGCTTCCGGCCGGGTTGGCGGGCCCGGTTGCGGCAAGTCCCCGCGAGGAGGGCGTACGGCGCCTTCCGTGACCGGTTCGACCGGATCCGACCCGGCCCGGTCGGGTTCCTGTGGGTGGGTGGGCATGGCGCGCCTCAGCCCTTGTCGAACTCGGCGTCGATGACATCATCGGTACCGGCACCGCCACTCGTGGGACCGCCGGTGGCGGCGTCCTGGCCGGGACCGCTCGTGGCAGCGGCTCCCTGATGGGCTGCCAGCCCGGCGAGCACCTGCTGGAGTTCGGAGGTCAGGGGCCGCACGCGCTCCACGCCTGCCTCTTCCTTGACCGCCGCCCGGGCGTCGGACACGAGCATCTCGGCGCGTGCCTTTTCGTGCGCGGGCGCTGCGTCGCCCAGTTCGGCGAGGCGCTTCTCGACCTGGTAGGCGATCGCGTCGAGTTCGTTGCGGGCGTCGACGGCCTCGCGGAGTGCCTGGTCCTGGCCCCGGTTGTGCTCGGCCTCCTCGACCATGCGCTCGACCTCACTGCGGTCCAGGTTGGAGCTCTCGCTGATGGTGATGCCCTGTTCCTTGCCGGTGTCCTTGTCGCGCGCGCTGACGTTGAGGATGCCGTTGGCGTCGATGTCGAAGGTGACCTCGACCTGTGGTTCGCCCCGCGGCGCCGGGCGGATGTCGGTGAGCTGGAACCGGCCCAGCACCCGGTTGTCGGCGGCCCGCTCGCGCTCGCCCTGGAGGACGACGATGTCGACGGCGGGCTGGTTGTCCTCGGCGGTGGAGAAGGTCTCGCTGCGGCGCACGGGGATGGTGGTGTTCCGCTCGACGATCTTCGTCATCACTCCGCCGCGCGTCTCCACGCCCAGCGACAAGGGCGTGACGTCGAGCAGCAGGACGTCCTTGACCTCGCCCTTGAGGACCCCGGCCTGGATCGCGGCGCCCAGCGCCACGACTTCGTCGGGATTGACGCTCATGTTGGGGTCCTTGCCGCCGGTCAGCCGGCGAACCAGGTTCTGGACGGCGGGGATGCGGGTGGAGCCGCCTACGAGGATGACCTCGTCGATGTCGCTCTCGCCGACCTTGGCGTCGGCCATGGCCTGCTGCACCGGTCCCATGGTCCGCTCGACCAGGTCGGCGGTGATCTGCTCGAACGTGGACCGCATGATCGAGTCGGTGAGGTGCTTGGGGCCCGAGGCATCGGCAGTGATGAACGGCAGGCTGACCTGCGTCTGCGCCACCGAACTCAGCTCGGTCTTGGCCTTCTCCGCCGCCTCGAACAGTCGTTGCAGCGCCTGCGGGTCCTTCCGCAGGTCGATGCCGTTCGCCTTCTGGAAGTCGTCCGCGAGGTAATCCACCAGACGCCGGTCGAAGTCGTCGCCGCCCAGGTGACTGTCGCCGGCGGTGGAGCGCACCTCCACCACGCCGTCGCCGACGTCGAGGATGCTCACGTCGAAGGTGCCACCGCCCAGGTCGAAGACGAGGACGGTCTCGTGCTGCTTCTTGTCCATGCCGTACGCGAGGGCGGCCGCCGTCGGCTCGTTGATGATCCGCAGCACCTCCAGTCCCGCTATGCGTCCGGCGTCCTTGGTGGCGGTGCGCTGAGCGTCGTTGAAGTAGGCGGGCACCGTGATGACCGCCTCTGTGACGCGCTCCCCGAGCTGCTTGGAGGCGTCGTCGGCGAGTTTGCGCAGCACCTGTGCGCTGATCTCCTCAGGCGCGTACAGCTTGTCGCGCACCTTGAAGCGGGCCGCCCCGCCGTCGCCCTCGACGACGTCGTACGCCACTGCCCTGGCCTCGTCGGAGATCTCGTCGAAGTGCCGGCCGATGAACCGCTTGGCCGAGTAGATGGTGCCCTTGGGATTGAGGATCGCCTGGCGCCGGGCCAGCTGGCCCACCAGGCGTTCCCCGGTGTCGGTGAAGGCCACCACGGACGGTGTCGTGCGGCTGCCCTCGCTGTTGGGCACGACGGACGGCTCGCCGCCCTCCCACACGGCGATCACCGAGTTGGTGGTGCCCAGGTCGATGCCCACTGCCTTGGCCATGAGGAACTCCTCCCGGTACGGCGCCTGCGTCGACTCTCCGGACCGCGTTCGTTCAGGTAGGGGTGGGACCTCCGCCGGTTTCCCACCCGTGCGCACGGACGGTTTCGAACACTCCCCAGGGTGGCGATCCGAGTGGCTCCACGCCTGCGCCTGGCGAGTCAGGAATGCACGGGTCCGGTCGCCCCACGAGTACGAGAGAAAGAACCCACACATCTCGGGTAGCTGGCCCGGGACCGGGTACACGAAAGCTGCTCACCTCCGAAGGACGGAGTGATCCCATGGTCGGCAGTCGGGCGTACGGCCTGTACCACCGCTACTCCGACCGGAAGGGCAGCCTCCCCCGGGGCAGCGCCGGGCGTCCCCCCACGGCCGCGCACAGAGGGTCCCGCCTGCCCGCTCGCACCCCAGCCGCCCATGCCCTCCTCGAACTGGCCGCGCTCTCCCGCGCCCTGTTCGACGCTCCGGACGAAGGCGAGATCCTGCGCCTGGCCATGGACCACATAGCCGCCGCAGGGCCATACAGCGCCGAGGCCGGATACCTCCATGTGGACGGCGACCTGGTCCCCAGCCCGAGGAACAGGCAGATCCATGCCTTGGCCGTGAACCGGAGGGTGCGGGAGCTGGCCGGGCAGGACGGCCCTGTGACCGTACCGGGCAGGCCCTGGGGCCGGGCCCTGGGGCTACGCGGACTGGAGAGACTCCACGGATACCTCGTGGTGACGTCCCGCTCCCGGCCCACCGAGGCCGAGCGATCCCTGCTCGCCACGCTCGTCCGGCACACCGCTGCTGCACTGTCGGTCGCCTTCGCACACCGCCGCCAACGCGAGGACGCACTGGAACTGCACCGGCTGAGGGAGGAACGCACAGCCCTCCAGGGGCAGCTGATCTCCGTCGTGGCTGAGCTGGGGTACCAGCGGGACGTTCACGCGCTCATGGCCGACGTCGCTGCCTCGGGCGGCGGCGAGGAAGCCATCACCCGCGCGCTGCACGGGCTCACTGGACTCCCCGCGCTGGTCGAGGACCGCTTCGGTCGGCTGAGGTCCTGGACCGGCCCCAGCCGCCCCGACCCCTATCCGGAACCGGACCCCGTGCGCCAGGACGAAATGCTGCACGCCGTCGCCCGGGAGGTGGGACCGGTGCGGATAAAGGACCGGCTGATCACCCTGGTCCGCCCGCACGGCGAGATCCTGGGCGTGCTGGCCCTGGTCGATGCCCGGGACGAGGCCGACGAGCACACCGTGCTCGCGCTGGAACACGCCGCCACGTCACTCGCCCCGGAGCTGGCGCACCTGCGCGATCTGGCCGAAGTGGAGCTGAGGCTGCACCGCGAGCTGGTCGACGACCTCCTGGCAGGGACGGACGAGGCGAGCGCCTACGCCCGGTCCGAGGCAGTCGGACACGACCTGCGCCGCAGCCACTACGTCGTCGTGGTGCAGTGGTCGAACCGGACTGCGGACGATTCCTTCGCGCAGACCGTGGGCCGGGCGGCCTCTGCCGTGGGCATACGCTCGCTGCTGACCCGACGTTCCGACCACGTGGTCCTTATCGCCGACGACAGACCGCACGCCCGCGCGTTGTACGAGGCGCTCGCCCGGGAGACCGGGACACGGTCCGGGACGATCGGAGTGAGCGCCCCTTGCGACTCCCTGGACGACATCCCGCACCGCTACCAGGAGGCGCAGCGCGCCCTGGAAGTACGCCGCCACTCCCGCGAGCACTACGGCACGACGTTCTTCGACGAGCTCGGCCTCTACCGCATCCTGGGACCCGGCAACGATTACCGGGAACTGGAGACGTTCGTCCACGAGTGGCTCGGGCAGCTCATCGACTACGACTCCCGGCACCACACGGCCATGGTGGAGACCCTGTCCCGGTACTTCGACTGCGGCGGCAACTACGACGAGACCGCCGAATCCCTCGCGATCCACCGCAGCACGCTGCGCTATCGGCTCCAGCGCATCCGCGACATCAGCGGCAACGACCTCGCGAACGTCGAGGACCGGCTCAACCTCCAGGTGGCGACCCGAGTGTGGAAGATCGTGCTGGGCGGACACGGCTGATGCCTCGCTAGAACTGTTGTGTGAGCAGTGCCAGCGGCAGTTGGGCGGGCTGCCCTGTTACAGAGCTGCAGTGGGTGGTTACAGAGCTGCAGTGGGTGGGTGGCCCTTCCTCGGTTGATCAACGTCGCGCCAGAAGACGGGGGCCTTGGTTCATCACCGCCATCGCGATGATCGGCGGGGCCTTCGGCACCAGCCTCGAAGGGGCCGAGAAGGTGTCCGACGCCGCCTGTGGACGACGGCAGCCTGAGCGTCAGCGGATGCTGCGGCAGATGTCGCGGCCGGAGCGAGGCGCACGCAGGGGGCCGGACACCACCGACGGGTGACGCCCGGGCCGCGGCCCGGGCGTCACAGGGCGATGACGTGGAGGTCGACCAGATCGAGCAGCGCCCGCAGGGCCGAGCTTGGTCGCCGGGTCGACGACGTGCCGAGATGCATGCTCCAGCGGAGCATGGTGCCGTGGACGTCCAGGACGTGCAGGCCGGGGGTGCGGGCAACGGCGAACGCGGGCAGGAAGGCGATGCCCAGACCGTGCCGGACCAGTGCCGCCCCCATGTCGATGTCGGGCACTTCCAGTGCCACCCGGCGTACGACGCCCGCCACCGCGAACGCCCGGTCGACCACCTCGCGGTTGCCGTAGCCCGGCGGGAAGTCCACGAAGGGCTCCCCCGCGAGGTCCGCAAGTGCCACCTTTCCCCGCTGCGCGAGCGGATGGGCGGCGCTCACCACCAGGACGAGCGGCACGGTGGCCAGCTCCCGTGCGTCGATCCCGGCGGGTTTGTGCTCGGGCAGCGACAGGAAGGCCACGTCCAGGTCCCCGCTGAGCAGTGCGTGCGCCAGTCCCGCCGACCCGGTCGTCGCCAGCCGTAGCCGGACGTCGATCGCCGGATGCCGCGCGTGCAGCTGCCCGAGGAGCGCAGGCAGGTCCACCACCTCGACCGAGGCCATGGCGCCCACATTCACCGTGCCGCGCAGCGTGTCCTGCGCGGCGCGCACGGCGTCCTGGGCCGCCTGGGCGGCGTCCAGGGTGGCCCGAGCCTCCGGCAGCAGCGCCGCGCCCGCCCCGGTGAGCCGGACCTGCTGCGACGAGCGCTCGAACAGCGCGCAGCCGAGCTCGCGCTCCAGAGAGCGGATCGCGGCGGACACCCCGGACTGCACCACGTGCAGCCGACGGGCGGCACGCGTGAAACTCAGCTCCTCGGCGACCGCGATGAAGTGCTCCAGCTGACGTAGCTCCACACGAGAAGTATCACTCGCATTGCTCGAGCCCAGCAAAAACATTCGTTGGCACTGATCCCGGCTGGTGAGGAGGATGGAAAGCGCCATCCACTTCCGTCCGAGGAGGGGTACCCCTGCCTGCCGTTCCGACGCCGCTGAGCCGTCCCACAGCCGACGCTCCCGACGACCCGACCCACCGGATCCCAGCACCCGCTCCCGCCGACCTGCCGCCCGGCGCCCCCGCCCGGCGCCGTGCCTCGCACACGACCGGCTTCTGGTTCGTGGCGGTGGCCTTCACCGTGCTGATGGCCTTCGGCACCGCGCCGACCCCGCTGTGGCCGCTGTACGAGGCCCGGGACCACTTCGGCGCGACCACGGTCACGGTGGCGTACGCCTCGATGGTCGTGGGCGCAGCGGCCGCCTTCCTCGGACTGGGACACCTGTCGGACCGGCTCGGCCGGCGGCGCATCATCGTCCCGGCGCTGCTGGTCGGCATCGTCGCGTCGGTCGTACTGATCGTGTGGCGGGACCTGCCGGGGCTGATCGCGGGCAGGATCCTGAACGGTGTCGGACTGGGGCTGATGGCCTCGACCGCGACGACGTACCTGCACGACCTCCACCACGAGGCCCGTCCGGAACGGACGGGTTCGGTGCTGCCCGGCATCGTGGCCACCGCCGCCAACCTCGGCGGCCTGGCCTCAGGCCCCCTGGTCGCCGGAGCCGCCGCCGAGTGGCTTCCCGCGCCCCTGATCACCACCCAGGCGATCTTCACGCTCGCCATGGCAGTGTGCCTGGTGCTGGTGTTGTCCACCCCGGAGACCGTGGACCTGGAGCTGCCCACCGCCGAACCGCCCAGCAGGTTCGTCCTGCGCCCCGGCGGCCGGCGGACGTTCGGCGCGGCCGGCGCGCTGGGCGCCTTCGCCTTCGCGATCCTCGGCCTGATCTCCTCCCTCGGGGCGAGCGTGCTCCACGGCACCCTGCACACCGACTCGCACCTCGTGGTCGGCCTGGCTGCCTTCCTCATGTTCGGTTCCGCGGCGGCCGCCCAGCTGGTGCTGGGCCGCCTCCCACTGCCCCGGGTCCTGACCGTGGGAGCAGTGGTCTTCCCGGTCGGCCTGGTCCTGTGCGCCGTCGCCCTCTACCACCCGGCGCTCTGGCTCTACCTGGTCGCCGTGTCGCTGTCGGGAGCCGGCTCCGGGCTGCTGTTCAAGGGAGGCGTCGAACGTGCCGTTTCAGTGGCCGAGCCCGCCTCACGCGCGGGGGTCCTCGCCGTGTTCTTCGTCGTCGCGTACCTGGGAATGGGCCTGCCCTCCGTCCTGTTCAGCATCGCCCTGCGGCACTTCGCCGTGCAGACCGCGATGATCGGCTTCGCGGCGGTCCTCTCCTGCGGAGCCGTCGTGTCGGTCGCCATCGCGTTGCGCGACCGCGCACCCGGTCCCGGCACGCTCTCGGCGCAGTCCGCCCGCCCCTCCTGACCTCCCTGCGGCGCATGCGACACCGGTTGCGTGGGAGGCGCGGACCTGGGCACTCGGTGCGGGAGCGAGTGACACGGATCCGCGGCAGACGGGAGGCCCGAGATGTCTGCGGAATCGGCCAGAACGATCGCGCTCCCCTCCGGTGAGGAGATCGCGGCGCTCGGGCAGGGCACCTGGTACCTGGGCCAGGACCCGGCCCGGCGTGAACAGGAGATCGCCGCGCTGCGGCTGGGCGTGGACCTGGGCATGACCGTCGTCGACACGGCGGAGATGTACGGCGACGGCGCAGCCGAGGAGCTCGTCGGGGAGGCCCTCCGGGGACGCCGGGAGGCGTCGGGGAGGCCCTCCGGGGACGCCGGGAGGAGGTCTTCCTCGTCAGCAAGGTGCTGCCCGGCCACGCCGACCGGAAAGGCACCGTCGCCGCCTGCGAGGGCAGCCTGCGGCGGCTCCGCGCGGAACGGCTGGACCTCTACCTGCTGCACTGGCGGGGACGGTGGCCCCTCGAGGAGACCCTTGCGGGATTCACCGACCTGATGGAGGCGGAGAAGATCCGGTACTGGGGCGTGAGCAATCTGGACGTCGCCGACATGGTCGAGCTGACCACCCTCCCCGGCGGCGACGCCGCGGCCGTCGACCAGGTGCTGTACAACCTCTCCCGGCGCGGCATCGAGTGGAATCTGCTCCCCTGGTGCCGCGAGGCCGGGGTGACGTTCATGGCCTACTCCCCGATCGAGCAGGGGCGACTCCTGAAGGTCGAGGCACTGGGTGCCGTGGCCCGGGCCCTCGGAGCCACGCCGGCCCAGGTGGCACTCGCCTGGGTGCTGGGACAGGGTGTGGCCGCGATCCCGCGTTCCGGATCACCCGACCACGTTCGGGAGAACCGCGGCGCAGTGGACCTCCTCCTTCCCACCGAGGCTCTCGACGCCCTCGACGAGGCGTTCCCGCCACCCAGCGGGCCCACGCCCCTGGAGATGCTCTGAAGGAGTTGACAGGATGGCGCGCCCCCGCACGTCGTCGGAATGGGGGTTCGCTGCCCACCCCGTCGACCAGCCTCACCGTCCAATCTCGGCGGGGTGCCCTAATACAGTCCCGCTTCCCCGAGTTGGTCGTGTCGTCCGGTCAGCAATTCTCGTTTCGAGGCGTTGCAACGCCGTGCGCCTTCTGCGGACGGACGGCCGTACGGCTGGGCGCGGGATGCCTGCGCACTTCATGCTGCTCTGCCAGGGGAAGAGGGGGTGCCCTTTTTCGGCCTGGGGTGCGGAGGCGCTCAGCAGGGGGCTGTGCGAATCTCGACCGGGTAACAGCCGATGGCGGCGCGGGCGGGAGCGAACGACGTCGTCCGTTCCCGGTGAGGAGGCGAGAGGCATGACCGTGATGGGTGTGTCGAAGTTCGAGAGGTTCTTCCGCGCCGCCGCAAGCCTCGACGTGGACAAGAACGACCTGAAGCGGTACGGCGACTTCGTCGACGCCAAGCTCTACGACCTCCTGGTCGTCGGCCAGGCGTCGGCCAAGGCCAACGGCAGGGATACCGTCGAACCGTGGGACCTGCCGATCACCAAGGGCCTCCAGGAGTGCATCCACCGGTTCCGGCGGCTCGACGAGGAGGTCGAGCTGAAGCCGATCCTGGAACAGCTCGCCACGCATCCTCCCCTCGACAGGACACCTACCCAGGAGGCCGAAGAGCGCTACCCCGAGATCATCGGCGGTCTCAGCGTCGCCCTCGCCGAGACGTTCAAAATCATGTATCCGGATGTGAAGAACCCGCAGACCAGTCACTGGGAGGGCGTGACCGCGGTGTTCGACCGGCTGCTGTAGCAGTCGCGCCCCGGTGCATGTCGCCGGACTGAACTGAGATGCCCGTGAAGAATGTCCCCGAACCCTGGCCAGCTGCGCATGGACCGCGACGCGGTGCGGTTCGTCAAGGACTTCATGGCCAGCGGGAGTCGCATCGATCTGCCACGGCCCGTGGACCCTGGCGGAAGCCGGCGCCGTGCGGGGCCGTCGCCTGACGTCCTGGCCCAGCATCCGCACCGACCTGCGCCACGCCGGCGCGGAGGTCGTCGCCGATCAGGAGGTGGTCGCCGATCAGGAGGTGGTCGTCGACGGGCAGCTGGTCACCAGCCGCGGCCCGGCCGACCTGCCCGCCTTCTGCGCCGCCGTCGTGGAGCAGTTCGCCAGGGCGCACCACCTCATGCCCAGCTGACCCGGCGGAATGGGTCCAGACGGGGCACCTCGCGAGCGATATCCGCCACAAGCGGGAACGCGGCATCGACGCGCGCGACCCCGCGCCCTGAACCGGTGCTCAGCCCTTCGCGCCGTCGTCATGAGCGCGCGAGCCGGGCCGCGAGATAGGGCGCGGTGGCGCTGCGGCGGGCTCTCGCCACCTTGGCCGGCGGGCCCGCCGCGACCACCCGCCCGCCCGCGTCGCCGCCGCCCGGCCCGAGGTCGATGACCCAGTCGGCGGTGGCGATCGTGTCCAGGTCGTGCTCGACGAGGACGACCGTGTTGCCGGCGTCGACGAGCCGGTGCAGCTGTCGCAGCAGCAGCGCGATGTCCGAGGGGTGCAGCCCCGCCGTCGGTTCGTCGAGCAGGTAGAGCGCGTGACCGCGGCGGGCTCGCTGGAGTTCGGTGGCCAGTTTGATGCGTTGCGCCTCACCGCCGCTGAGTTCCGTCGCGGGCTGCCCCAGCCGCAGGTAACCCAGTCCCACCTCGCGCAACGTCTCCAGACTGCGGGAGGCGGCCGGGACGGCGGACAGGAACTCGGCGGCGGCGTCGACGGACAGCGCCAGCACTTCCGCGATGTTCTTGTCGCGGTAGGTGACTTCCAGCGTTTCGGCGTTGTACCGGGCGCCCTGGCAGGTCGGGCACGGTGCGTAGGTGCCGGGCAGGAACAGCAGTTCGACCGCGACGAATCCTTCGCCCTGGCAGGTCTCGCACCGCCCTTCGGGCACGTTGAAGGAGAACCGCCCGGCCGAGTAGCCGCGCGCCTTGGCCTCGTCCGTCGCCGCGTACAGCTTGCGCACCGCGTCGAACATCCCCGTGTACGTGGCCAGGTTGGACCGGGGAGTTCGGCCGATGGGCCGTTGGTCGACCAGGACCAGCCGGTCGAACGACTCGACCCCCGAGGCGTCCTGGACGTCGACCTCCAGCTGCGCCTCGTCGGGCTCCTCGGGTACGAGTCCGAGGTGGCCGCGGACGACCTCGGCGAGCACCTGCGTCACCAGCGTCGACTTTCCGGAACCGGACACGCCCGTGACCGCCGTCAGTACGCAGAGCGGCACGTCGACGGACACGTCGTGCAGATTGTGGCGGGAGACGCCGCGCAGGTGCAGCCAGCCGTGCGGTGTGCGCGGGCGGTGATCGAGCGGCTGGGCGCGCCCGAACAGGTACTGGCTCGTGGCCGACTCCGCGACCCGCTCGAGACCGGCGACCGGGCCGCTGTACAGCACGCGTCCGCCGCCCTCGCCCGCGCCGGGGCCGATGTCGACCACCCAGTCCGCCCGCCGTACGACGTCCATGTCGTGCTCCACGACGAACAGCGAGTTGCCCGCCGCCTTGAGGCGGTCCAGCACGTCCAGCAGCGGTTCCGCGTCAGCCGGGTGCAGGCCGGCGGAGGGTTCGTCGAGGACGTAGACGACGCCGAACAGCCCCGAGCGCAGCTGGGTGGCGATCCGCAGGCGCTGCGCCTCGCCGGGCGACAGGGTCGTCGAGCGGCGCCCGAGGCTGAGATATCCGAGGCCCAGGTCGAGCAGTACGTCGATCCGCGCGACCAGGTCGCCGCAGATGCGGACCGCGACCTCGGTCGTCTCCCCGGATCGGGCCGTCGACGTGGTGGCGTCGGCCTCGGACCGCTCCGCGACGGGCCGCAGCAGCGCCACGACCTCGGTGAGCGGCATCGCGTTGATCTCGGCGATGGAACGTCCGGCGAAGGTCACGGCGAGCGCCTCGGGGCGCAGTCCGCTGCCGTGGCACTCGGGGCAGGGCACACTCCTGACGAACCGGAGCGCCCGTTCGCGCATCTTCTCGCTCTTGGAGTCGGCGAGGACGTGCATGACGTGTTTGCGGGCGCTCCAGAACTTGCCCTGGTAGCCGTAGTCGATGCGGTCCTCCTCCGGCTCGATGTACACGGAGGGCTGCTCGTCCGTGTACAGCAGCCAGTCCCGGTCCTTCTTCCTGAGCCTGCGCCACGGTCGGTCGATGTCGATGCCCAGGCCGTTCACGACACTGCGCAGGTTGGCGCCCTGCCAGGCGCCCGGCCAGGCGGCGATCGCCCCCTCGCGGATGCTCAGCGAGGGGTCCGGGACGAGCAGGTCCTCGGCGACGTCGTGCACGACGCCCAGTCCGTGGCACTCCGGGCAGGCCCCGGCCGCGGTGTTGGGTGAGAACGACTCGGCCTCCAGCCGTGCGGCCCGGGGCGGATAGGTGCCGGCGCGGGAGTACAGCATGCGCAGCAGATTGGACAGGGTGGTGATGGTGCCGACCGTCGAGCGCGAGCTGGGCGACCCGCGTCGCTGCTGCAGGGCCACGGCGGGTGGCAGTCCGGTGATCTCCTGCACGTGCGGTGCGCCGACCTGTTGCAACAGCCTTCGGGCGTACGGTGCTACGGACTCGAAGTAGCGCCGCTGGGCCTCCGCGTAGAGCGTGCCGAACGCGAGCGAGGACTTGCCCGAACCGGAGACGCCGGTGAAGGCGACCATCGCGTCCCGCGGAACGTCGACATCGATGTTCCGCAGGTTGTTCTCACTGGCGCCCCGGACATGTACGAAGGGGTCGGTCGCGTCCTTGTTCACCGTTCCTGATTACCTGATCGCGCCGGGAACCGCGCGACAGGCGCCGTCACCGGGCCCCGCTCACACGAGCGTCCGGAGTATCCCGGATCCATTTTCGATACACGGCCTATAAAGGGTGTTGGGGTGTTGCACAAGGCTGTGTTTGGGCAGGTCGGAGTGTGTGAACCCAGTCTTCTGGTCATGATGCGAGGGCGAGGTTGTGCATGTGAGCGACGGCTTGGACGGCGTGGTGGAGGCCGTCGCCGTGCTGTCGGCAGTCGCGGAGGATCTTATAGTTCTTCATGCGTCCGATCACATGCTCCACCCGGGCACGCACCTTGCGGTGGGCGACGTTGTCCGCTTCTTCGCCTGCCAGTAGGGCCCAGCGCGGGCGTTTGCGGCGCGGCACAACCATCCCGCAGTTGAGGCAGGCGCCGTCACCCAGGACGGTCACGTCAACCGCAGTCCTGAGAACCTCTCCACCCACACCTGTTCAGCATTCAACACCCCGGCCGTACAAGGGAGATGCCCAGCTCAGAGGGTTGTGCAACACCCTTTAGCCCAGGCGGTGCGCACTCCGCTGTTGGCGGATGCCGACAAGGTGGCGTTGCCGTGGCTATCCGCCTCGTGCACGAGCACCGGGAAAAGACGGGCAACCTGGTCCGCACCGCGGGCCCCGAGGGCTGGTGGCGGGTCGTAGAGAGGCACTCGGCAACGTGCTGGTGTCGGACGAGGGGACGCAACGACTGCGGTGTGAGCAGGAACGCCGCAGTGACATGGACGAGCAGGAACAGCGCGGCGTAGAGGCAGTGATGCCCATGAAGGTGATCACGGTGACGAGGTTGAACACGAGGCGGGCCTGCTGCCGATCGATCTCGTCGCGGTGCACGGGGTGGCGCGGAGCTGGTGTTCGCGGTGGCGCACGCAACCGTGGCCCGCTGGTGGGGCAGGCCCTGTGCGGGGAGGACGAGGAGACCTGACCGTACCGCCTGCACCTGCTGGCAGGGGCCAGCGTGTCACGCGGCGTCGGCGATACCTCGGGGGCATCCTGTGGGCACGGACGATCGCGGGGGCAGCCGACGAGAAGGAGTCATGCGGGTGTCGTCTCAGGGCGTTACGGTCGTGGCTCTCCTGGCGGATCCGGACGCGCCCACGGAGATCGCGCAGCGCATGGCCCGGATACTTCCTGCTCGGCTCGCCGACAAGTCAGGCCCGGGACGACGGTTCGACGTCGAGGTGGTCAGTGAGCCCTTCACCGCAAGGACCGAGGACCCGCCCACCTTGATGCGCCGGATCATGGACCGTGGAAGCGAGGGCCGCGGCCTCGTCCCGTTCGGCGTTGGTGCGCAACGACCGCATCTCGTACACGGCCGGTAACCCTGTCGCGCACTGGCTTCGAGGCGCGGGGGAGGACTCGATGGCCGTAGAAGCGGGTGAGGCATTCACTGGCTAGCTCCGCTCTCCATCGTGGTGACCCGCCTGGCGCCCAGCAGGCCCCACGCGTGGGCCCAGACGACAAGTTGGGTGGTGTTGGCCGCCCCGGTCTTGTCGAGCAGTTCGTCATGTGCGGCTCGCACGTCGGCGGGCGCGATCTTGGCTATGGCAGCAATGTCGCTGGGATTGCTGTGCTCAGCGACCGCCCGCAGCAACAGTTGCTGCTCTGGACTGAGTTCCGGCATTGGCCTGTCCGTTGCGGGCGGAGCGACCTGCCGGGCGCTGCACAGGAAGTGCACGATCACCGGGGGCTTGCAGCGGGGCGGGCAGTGGAGGCTCTCCCGGATGTCGCGTACGTACTGGCGGACGGTCACGGCCGACAGCCCGGTCCTCGCGGCGATCTCTTGAGGGCCGAGGCCGGCCACGAGGTGCTGGGCGACGCGCTGCTGGGTCGGGGTCAGGGGGGTGATCGGTGCGCTGGTCGTCATGCGCGGGGTCACGGGTGTCTCTTTCGCGGCTGGGTTGAGGGATATCGGGTGGGGTGTCGCCGGACCCCGCGGGGGCCAGGGGCCGGCGACACGGGCCCGTGCGCGGCGGTCTGGATTCACGGGGCGCCGCACACGGGGGCTCATGCGGCTGTCGGGTCGGGGCGGGCCCACGCCGCTTCGGCGGCGAGACGTTCTGACCACTGGATGTGGGCCTCGTCGAAGGCGGCGTCGGCGAGGCGTATGCGCTGGACTTCGCCGGTTCCGGCCGGTGGGTAGGTGAACTGGATGTCGCGCCACAGGCGCTGGAGGATGTAGTCGCCGTTGAGGGCGTGGGCGCCGTGCAGCTCCATGGCGTCCTGGGTTGACTGCATCGCCCACTGGTGGCCGAGGTACTTGGCGTTGATCAGGTCGGTGTCGCAGGGCAGGCCCTGGTCGAGGAGGTGCACGGACTGATAGGCCAGGATTCGCCCGGCGCGCAGGCGGGCCTCCATGTCACCGATGCGGTCCCGCAGAACCGGCAGATCGGAGAGGGCGCCTCGGTAGCGGGAGCGCGCCTTGAGGTAAGCGGTCGAGGCGGCCACGACTGCCTCGTGTATTCCCAGGCTGACTGCGGCCAGGTTGGGACGGCCGTACAGGATGCTGCTGCTCTGCGCTACGCCCAGCCCCTGGCCGATCTCTCCGACCACGTTTTCCTCGGGGACGTGGACGTGATCGAGGTCGAGGCGGCCGGCGGAGAAGCCGTGCAGGCCGAGGCCGGGACGGTGGTCGGCGACTGAGAGCCCTCGGCGCTTGGATTCGACCATGAACGCGGTCAGCGCCTGGGAGGTGCTCACGCCTGCCTTGGCGGTCCGGGCGACCACGAGGTGGGCTCCCGCGAGGTGGCTATTCCCGATGTGGATCTTGCTGCCGGTGATCACCCATTGGTTGCCGACGTGCTCGGCGATGGTCTCGATGCCGCCGATGTGCCCGCCGGCTCGCGGTTCGGTCACGGCGATCGACAAGAGCAGTGAACCGTCCGCTACGCGGGGCAGCCAGCGGCCCTTCTGCTCGTAGGTGGCGAAGTGCAGCAGGGCGCCGACGGGGATCAGCGTGGCCTGGAGGATGGCCGCCGCAGCCGCCGAGACGCGGGCAATGCGGTGGACGAGGATGGTCTTGGCCACGTGTCCGGCGCCCAGCCCGCCGAAGGAGGACGGGACGGTGACGGCGAACCAGCGTCGTGCGGCCATCAGGTCGGCGACCTTGCGCTCCACCCTGCCGGGGGCGGCCTCCATGCGTGCGGCGCACGGCGCGATGTGCTCGGCCGCGAAGGCGTCCGCCTCGTCCCACAGCAGTTCGTGGCGGGCGGTGAGATAGGGGCGCAGCGCCGGCGGCGGCGTGGTGGGTGTGGCGGGCATGGTCGTCTCCCTCTCCCTGGATGAAGGTCGCACGGTGGAGCGGCCGGGGATCGCCTGCGGCTCCCGGGTGGGGGGTCGTGGAACGGACTAGCGGACGGGCGCGCGGGCGATGTGGTCCATCACCCGGACGCCGGCGTTGATGACGATGTCTCTCAGCCGTCGGGCCTCGCTCAGGGGCCGCTTCTCGGGGTCGATGACGCACACCGTGCCCAGCACGGTGCCGCTGTCGTGGATGAGCGGGGCACCGAAGTAGGAGCGGATCCCGACCGCGTCGACCACGGGGTTGCCGCTGAAGCGCGGGCTGGCGTGCACGTCGTGCAGCGGAAGCGCCTTCTTGCGGGCTATGACCTCCGGGCACCAGCCGTGGTCGCGGCTCATGGTGCGGCCGAC
>NZ_JBEZBT010000068.1:0-34427 GCF_040647235.1 Streptomyces sp. NPDC042638 | reverse complement strand
CTGGTCGCAGTCCTCAACGAGTGGCTGTGACCAGCACTTTCGCAACAGGCCCTAGAGGAGTACCGGCACGACCTCCGCGTGAGCGGGACGCGCTGGTCCTGAGCCCCCGCGACACCGGCACCACCGTGCGTGGTCCGGTGACGCGGGGGCTCGCCCGACAGGCCGCGGGGCGGCCGTACGTCACCCGGCCTGCCGGAGCAGCCGTGGCCGGAGCGTGGACGCTTCTGGGACCATGGTCCGGTGGACGGAAACCCGGTATCCGGCGGGGCCGGACCGGCGGACGCGCTCGCCGTGGCGCCCACGGCCCGCACCGCGGTGGCGTGGCTGCCGCCAGCGGAACTCTGGCCCGCGATCCAGGACATCCGCTGGGAGCACGATCCCCAGGTACGGCGATGGCCGCCGCACGTGAATCTGCTGTTCGGATTCGTGCCGGAGGAGGAGTTCTCACGGGCCGTACCGTTGCTGTGCGACGGCGCGGCCCGGAGTACGGCGTTCGCGGCGCGCCTGGCGGGCGTGCGCTGCTTCCGGCACCGGCACTACGCCACGGTGTGGCTCGATCCCGCCGCGGCGGGCCGCGCGCCGTGGGAGCGCCTGTACCGGGAGCTGGAACCGCGGTTCCCCCTCTGCCGTGGGCGTGGCGGGCGTTTCACCCCGCACCTGTCCCTCGGCCGTACCCGGGACCCCGGCCGCCTGGCCGCCGAGTGCGCCGTCCGGCTCGGTTCGCTGTCGGCGGTGGTCGAGGAGGTGGTCGTACTCTCCCGGCGCGGTGAGGGTCCCATGCGGCCCCGGGCGGTGATCGGCCTGGGCACGGGCGAGCTCCGCCGGCCGCCGGACTGGCCCGGGGCGGTCCCGGCGTGATGGCCTCTCACCTGGTGACGGTCGCCGGCTTGCCTCCGGCAGCGACACGGCTGCTCGGTCACAAGAGGGCTTGGGTGGCCGACGTGCTCGTCGACGGCGCCGCTCACGTTCCGCGTGTCAGCAGGTGCGGCCCACGTAGTAGGCGCCCTGGATGGCGGCGGCGGAGCCCAGCCAGGTCCTGCCCGGGCCCACACAACGCTCGTAGTCGGGCGCCCGGGCGACCTGGACTTTGATCACCACGTGGGAGCCGTCGGAGGTGCAGTGGTTGTAGTAGGCGTCCGAGCCGGTCTCGTAGAAACCGCACGGGTCGGCGGTCGCCGGGGTCGCGGTGGCGGTACCGGCGCCGAGGAGGGCGAACGCGAGGGATACGGAACCGAAGGCGCTGGTCAGCAGACGACGAACATGCACAGCGAACTCCTCGTGACGTGGGGAAGGAACGGTGCCGGCGGGGAGCGGCGGGGCCGTTCGCCTGGGCACGCGCCCATGATCGGTGCTCCCGGGCCTCCGGCCGCCGCGTGTCCGCCGATTTCACCCGCGGAATCATTTCCTCGCTGGGCCGAAGGGATCACCGGCCTGGACGCGGGCGCGCAACTGAGGTAGGGCCGGACCACATCGCCGTCGTCTCGAAGTGGACAGCCGGCCGTAAGAGGGCGGGTGCCGGCAAGAGGATCGTCTGCCGGCACCGGCTCGACGCATGTGCGCCATGCCGGAACACGGCGCGGGTCAGTAGTACTGGGCCAGGCACGGCTCGTGTTCCTCGGGATCGGCCATCAGGTGGAAGACCTGGCGGACCCCCCGCGACACGGGCCGAGCGGTCACTCCTTCAGGGCGTAGAAGTGTATCGGCGAGTTCGGCCTGAAGCCGATACGGGGATACACCGGCGCACCCGCCTCGGTCGCGTGGAGGGTGGCGCGGGTCAGGCCGGTGGCCTTGGCACCCTCGTACAGGGCCTTTCGCGTCACCGCCTCGCCGTAGCCCCTGCGCTCCCACTCCGGCGCTGTGGCGACGAGCACGACGAAGAGCCGGCCTTCCGCCTCCACCGTGGCGGCGCACGTCACCGCAGCGCCGTCCCGCACACCCAGGTAGGCATGCACCTGGTTCTTCCAGAGCGCGGACCCGAGGAGTCCGTCGCGGCCGTCCTCCAGGGGGAAGCCGTAGGCGCGCGAGTTCAGGTCCGCGTACGCCCGAAGCTGCTCGTCGGTGGTCACGCGGACGAAGGTCAGGTCCGGGTGGGACGATTCGGGTACGGGCAGGAGGTCTCCGGCCATACCGGTACCGGGAAAGGCGTAGGCGAGGCCGGCCCGCTCGGCCGCCGCCCGGACCCGGGGGCGGGCCTCGTCGGCGAGGAGGTCCTCGAAGAGCCAGAGGAAGCCGGGGTGTTTCTTGGCGCGCATGATGTCCGCGGCCTGGCCGAGGCGTTGCTCGACAAGCGCCGTGTCCGCGTCCACGTCGGTCAGCGTGAGACAGTTCCAGAACGCGAAGCGGCAATCCGCCCAGCGGACGGCGATGCCCGGCAGGTCCCGCACGTCGGCGTCCGTGTCGCGGTCGAGCACCATGGCCCGCCAGACCACGGCGAGCTGCTCCATCGATTCGATCGACTCCCCGCGATCCGCCATCATGCCCCCCGGGTGGTGATGTCGCCGTGGCCCGAACCGTCGTACGCCACTGCTCCGCGCCCCTCGTTCAGTCCTGCCCGGCCGTGACATCGATCAAGCATCAGGCCGCCGCCGGGGGGCGGACGGTCCGCGTGCGGTCGGCCCATGCGTGGTCGGTCCGCGTGCGGTCGGTCCGCGTGCGCGGCATCGGCCTGTTCACGGGCGGGGAGGCGGTGTCGGAGCAGGTTCGCCGGTGTCCAGGGCGGCGGCGCGGAGGACGGCCGTCAGACGGGTGACCGCCTCGGTGGGTGGGTGCGGAAGGCGGGCCAGGAGCAGGCGCCGCTGCTCCTGGGGGCCGCCCCGCACCGGGATCACGCGCACCCCCGGTGGCGCCACCGCCGTGAATCCGGCCGGCACGGTGGTCAGCCCGCAGCCGGCGGCCACGAGCTGGAGCTTGGCCAGCCAGTCGCGGGCGGTGTGCGCGATCTCCGGCCGCTCGTCCAGGCCGGGCCACACGCCCATCACGTGGTCCTCTCCCGAGGAGGAACCGGCGATCCAGCGCTGCCCCCGCAGGTCGGCGACGTCGACGAAGTCGGCGCGCGCCAGTGCATGGGCGGCGGGCACCGCCACGTGCAGCGCGCGTTCGGTGAGCGTCTGCAGCCTGAGCGGGGGCGACTCGGTGTCCGGTGGCCGGAACGGAGGGGCCGAGGCGAGCAGGGCCAGGTCCAGGCTGCCGGCGCGCAGGGCCCGTGCCAGTGCCGGGGTGCCGCCCTCGCGGCCGACGACGTGCAGTCCGGGGTCCGTACGGCGCAGCGCCGCCAGCGCCCGGGGCACCAGGACGGCGCCGGCGCTGGGGAACCAGCCCAGCCGGACCGTCCCGGCCTGCCCGGGCAGGCCCGACAGTTCCCTCGCCGTCGCGTCGATCTCGTCGAGCACGACCGTCGCGCGGCGCATGACGATGCGGCCCGCCGGGGTGAGCCGCACCCCCTCCCGTCGTCGTTCCAGCAGTTCCGCGCCCGCCGCGCGCTCGATCGCGGCGATCTGCCGGGACACCGCCGACTGGGTGTAGCCCAGTGACGCCGCCGCGGCGGTGAAGGTCCCTTGCTCGGCCACGGCCCGGAAGACCCGGAGCGCGGTCAGCGACACATCGGTGAAGTCCATGACGGGCACGCATACTACGTGGGTGCGCTTCCCGTTGAGCGCATGCGGGAGCGCCCGTGCGGTGGCCGGGGTCCTCGCGCCGGCTGTCTCTGCTCAGGCGTGGTCGACGGCGGGTTCGGTGGCGTAGCGGCTCATCACCCGGACGTTGGCCTGCGGGGTCAGCACCCGGCCGTCGGCCATCGTGTCCCGCAGGTCCCGGAAGTACTGCACGTACAGGTCGGGCGTGAACGTGCTGAGCATGACGGCCGGCTGGTCCGCGAGGTTGGCGAAGGTGTGCGGGACTCCGGGCGGGACCATCACGAGCGTGCCCGCGGTCGCGTCGTGGTCCTCGTCGCCGACGGTGAACCGCACGGTGCCGGAGATGATGTAGAAGCCCTCGTCGTGCCGTGCGTGGCGGTGCTGCGGCGGTCCGGCCGTGTGCGGGGCGAGCACGGACTCGGTGATCCCCAGGCGGTGCCCGGTGTGGCTGCCGTCTTCGAGGACGCGCATGCGCGTGGTCCCCAGGAGAATCGTCTCGCCCTCGCCCGGGCCCACCACCGAGACGGCGGGGGCCGTGGCCGTGTCGTCGGGGGCCGTGTCGTCGGGGGCCGTGTCGTCGGGGGCCGTGTCGTCGGTGCTCGGTTCGTCGGTCATACCTCGATTGCACGGCCGGAGGCGGGGCGCTGTCCAAGACCCGTTCCGCCGCTTCGATACCGCGCGGGTATCGTCGCAGGATGGAGCTACGCACGCTGCGCTATTTCGTGGCGGTCGCCGAGGAACTCCACTTCGGCCGGGCCGCTGCCCGGCTCCACATGAGCCAGCCGCCGCTGAGCCGGGCGATCAAGCGGCTGGAGACCGAGGTGGGCGCCGCGCTGCTGGACCGGTCCTCCGCCGGTGTCGCCCTCACCCCGGTGGGACTGGTGCTGCTCGACGAAGCGCGCGCTCTGCTGGACCACGCCGAGCGGGCACGTGTACGCGTGGCCACGGCGGCCGGCGCCGCGACCCTCACCGTCGGCATCCTGGGTGACAGCACCGATCCCGGCATACGCCGGCTGGCCGCCGCCTACCGCCGCCAGCACCCGGGTGTCGAAGTCCGCGTCCGGGAGGCCGAGCTGAGCGATCCCACCTGCGGGCTGCGCGCGGGCCAGGTCGATGTCGCCCTGACGCGCGGGCCGTTCGACGAGTCGGGCCTGACGGTGCGCGGGCTGCGGGCCGACCCGGTGGGCGCGCTGCTGCGGGCAGCCGATCCGCTGGCCCGCGGCGGCGGTCTGAGGGTGGCCGACCTGGCCGACCGCCGCTGGTTCCGGTTCCCGGAGGGCACCGATCCCCTCTGGCAGTCGTACTGGCACGGCGGGGAGCCCCGCGAGGGACCGGTGGTGCGCGCCGTCCAGGAGTGCCGTCAGGCCGTGCTGTGGAACGGCACGGTCGGCATCACGCTCCTCGGCCACGAGCCGGGCGAGGGGCTCACCGTGGTGCCGCTGACCGACATGCCGCACAGCCGCATGGTGGTCGCGTGGAACGAGGGCGACGCGAACCCGTTGGTCCGCTCGTTCGTCCGGATCGCCAGCGCCGCCTACCGGGTCTGACGAGCGGTGTGCCCGTCCGGGCGGGGCCGTCGCCGGTTCGGCGTCCGGTATCCATGACCGTGGAGGTCGCGACCGAGGGGTCTCACTGCGCCGGACGGCTGTCGCGCGCCACCTCCCCGGCCGGCCGGAACACGGTCGGACGCCCGCTGGGTCCGGCCGGTCAGCGGCCCGGTCACGCATGGCGCATGAGCCGGTGGGGACCGGGGCTTCGAGCGAGGGCTCCCTACCGGCGGATGCCCGACTCCGAGCGGTGGGAGGCGTTCCCGACCCGGTGCCGGTAACTCACCGCGATCGCCGCGGCCGCCGCACGGGAGGTGTCCCCCGACACGGAGCGCGAGGGCACGTCCCCGGGCACCGCTCCGGTTCCCGTCCGACTTTCGGCCATGGCGAGCACCTCGCTCCGGGAGCACCGTCGGCCCGTCCCGTCCCACCCGCCGTCCGCCATGGGGGCCGGACCTGCGCCTGTGCGTATCCGGGCCGGGGCTCGCGGGACCGGCGAAGGGGTCACCGGCGGCCGGCGCGCGCCGATGGTGACTGGGTACCCGCTTGCAGGGCCCGCGGTGTGGGACGAGCATTCTCCCACCCGCTGTTCGACAGGGAGTGGCCCATGCCCCCGAGTTCGACAGTAGTGATCGCGGGCCGCACAGTGCCCGCGGCACGTGGATGCCGGTGTCCCGTGTCTTCCGAAAGGGCTGGACGTGCCAGAGCCGCTTGATGCCGTGACCCCTGCCGCCGCCCGTACGCCCATGAGCCCGGCTGAGGTGAACGCACCGCCGACGGTCGGAGTGGAGGAGGAGTTCGTCCTGGCCGAACGGCACACCAGGGCGGCCGTGTTCCGGGCCCCTTCCGTGGTCCGTGCCGCCGGCGGACACCTCGGCGCGTCCCATGTCACCGCCGAGGTCTCGCAGGCCCAGCTGGAGACCGTCAGCGCGGTGTGCCGTACCGCCGCCGAACTGGAGGCGGAGATCGTACGGTTACGAAGAGGCGCGGCCACGGCCGCGGCCGAGTACGACTGTCTGCTGGTGCCCACCGGCACCCCGGTCCTCGGCAGGCCGGGACCGCCGCCCGTCGTGGACAAGCCGCGCTACCTCGCCTTCGCACGCCGCTTCGGACCGCTGATCCAGGACCAGGGGGTGAACGCCTGTCACGTGCACGTCGGCGTGGCCGATCGGGAGGAAGCCGTACAGGCGGTCAACCATCTGCGGGGCTGGATGCCGTTGCTGCTGGCGGTCACCGGCAACTCCCCCTTCAGCGACGGGTCGGACACCGGATACGCGAGCTGGCGCTCCATGGTCTGGAACCGGTGGCCCTCGGCGGGACCCCCGCCCTATCTGCGGGGGGTGGCCCACTACGAGCGGATCGTCGCCCAACTCGTGGCGACCGGAGCGCTGATGGACCCGGCCATGACCTACTGGCACGTCCGGCCCTCACCGCACCTGCCCACCATCGAGGTGCGGGTCGCCGACGTGCTGCCCGACGCCGCGACCACCACCGCCTACGCGCTCCTCGTCCGGGCCCTCGTCAGCGGCGCCGTGGACGCGGTGCGTGCCGGCGAGCCCGCGCCCGACATTCCCGATCCGCTGCTGCGGGCGGCGTGCTGGCAGGCCGCCCGGCACGGGACGTCCGGCACCCTGCCCGCCACCCATACCCCCGACTGCGCCCCCACGGCCGTCGGCCGGCTGGTCGAGGAGCTGTGGAAGCGGGTCGAGCCGCAGCTCAGCGGTTACGGCGACGACCGCTGTGTGGGCGACTGGCTCAGCGATGTCCAGCACCGGGGCAGCGGCTCCTCCCGGCAACGGCGGGTCGCGGAACAGCACGGAGGATGCCTGCGGGCCGTGGTCGACGCACTCGCCGTCGAACCTGCGTGAACCCACGGCACTTCAAGGCTTAACGCATCCGGGGGCCAAGGGCGTTCGTTGACGTCACCTCTTGACGACTCTGGTCCAGACCTTTAAGTTCACGGGCCAGCGGCTTCTACACATACGCCTCGCAGCCATGTACGTGAACGTCTTCGTTCATGTCCGGCCCCTCCTCTCCCCCCACCCGGCCCTCCCCGGGCCGGTCAAGAAGGGAACATCGGATGCAACAGGTGAGATTGCCACAGGTGAGATCGGGTGCGGCCCGCGTCCGCCTGTGGCTGGCCTTCCTCCTGGCAGCGCTGGTGAGCCTGGCGGCACAGCCACCCGCCCAGGCCGCGCCCACCGCACAGCCGTTCAAGGTGCTGGCGCTGTACAACGGCACCTGGGACGCCGCCCACATCAGCTTCGTCCACGAAGCCAACGCCTGGTTCCCCCAGCAGGCGGCCGCCAACGGCTTCACCTACACCGCCAGCAACGACTGGGACCTCCTCGCCAACGGCGGCGTGGGCGCCTACCAGGTGGTGCTCTTCCTCGACGATCTGCCGCAGTCGGCCGCCCAGCGGGCGGGCTTCGAGCAGTACATGCGCAACGGCGGCGCGTGGATGGGCTTCCACGTATCGGCCTTCACCACCGACGCGCAGAGCTGGCCGTGGTACCACTACCAGTTCCTGGGCAGCGGGAACTTCCGGTCGAACACCTGGGGGCCGACCACGGCCGTGCTGCGCGTGGAGGACCGTACCCACCCGGCGACACGGAACCTGCCCGCCACCTTCACCTCGTCCGTCAGTGAGTGGTACAGCTGGTCCAACGACCTGCGCCAGAACCCCGACATCAAGATCCTGGCCTCCGTCGATCCCAGCAGCTTCCCGCTGGGCACCGATCCCGCCCAGACCTGGTACAGCGGCTACTACCCGATCCTGTGGACGAACACCAAGTACCGGATGCTGTACGCGAACTTCGGCCACAACGCGATGAACTACGACACCAACACCGCGCTGTCCTCCACTTTCGCCAGCGCGACGCAGAACCGGTTCGTCCTGGACGGACTGAAGTGGCTCGGCGGAGAGTCCTCCTCCCAGCCGCCCTCGGACGGCATCTCCGAGACCTCCTGGTACACCCTGCGCAACAAGGGGAACGGAGCGTGCGTCGACGCCCGCGCGGCCGGCACGGCCAACGGGACCGTCATCCAGCAGTACGGCTGCAACTCCACCACGGCCCAGCAGTTCCAGTTCCGGGCCACGGACAGCGGTTACCTGCGCATCACCAACCGCGGCAATCCGCAGCAGGTCATCGACGTGGCCGACCGCTCCACGGCCGACAACGCACCCCTGCAACTGTGGTCCTACGCCGGGGGCACCAACCAGCAGTGGCTGCCGGTACGGGAGGCGGACGGGCAGTACCACTTCAGCGCCCGGCACAGCGGAAGATGCCTGACCGCGCCCGGCGCCGCCACCGACAGCGTCCAGCTCACCCAGCGGACCTGTGACGGCTCCGCCGCCCAGAGCTTCCAGCTGACGGCGCAGCCCTGACACCTGCCCGGCAACCGAAAGCCGACAAACGACAGCCGACAACCGACAATCGGCAACCGACGACCGACCGGTGCCGTGTCCGCCCGGGAGCCCCTGAGCCGCGGACACGACACCCCGATTTGGCTTCGAGCGGACTCCAGCCGCCACACTGAGCCCGACGGAATCCGTGACGAGGACAGACGGGCGGCAGCAGATGGCGACGACGACCGGTGCGGGGCATCCCCTGCCGTACGACACCTACCGTGAGGCGATCGAGCGGGAGACCCGCCGCTTCGCCGAGACGGTGAGCGGTGCCGATCCGGCGGGTACCGTGCCCTGCTGCCCCGGCTGGACGCTCGCCGACCTCACCCAGCACGTGGGAGCGCTGCAGCGCTGGTTCTGCGCGCTGCTGTCCCGGCGCGTGCAGGAACCGCCGCGCAGCCGCGAGGTGGACCTGGGTCTGCCCGGCGATGTGCGGGACTACGCCGACTGGGTGGCGGCCGGGGTACCCGAGGTGTCGGCCGTGCTGCGGGCCACGGACCCCCATGCGGCGATGTGGGCCTGGGGCGAGGACCAGCACGCGCGGTTCTGGGCCCGCCGGATGCTCTTCGAGACGCTGGTGCACCGGGTGGACGCGGAGCGCGCCGTCGGCCGGGAGACGGACGTCGACCCCGTGCTCGCGGCGGACGGGGTGGACGAGTTCCTCGCCAACCTCCCCCACGCCGGGCTGTTCGCCCCGGGGGTGACCGAGCTGCACGGGGACGGCGAGACGATCGCGTTCCGGTCCGCGGACTCCGGCGAAGAGACCGGCAAGGCCGGCGAGGAGTGGCGGGTGCGGCTGGACCGGGACGGTTTCCGGCTGCTGCCGCACACCGGCGGCGACGCCGCGTCCCGGCCGGACTCGGTGACGGTGCACGGACGGGCGGCCGATCTTCTGCTGCTGCTCTACGGGCGGCGGTCGTACCAGGAGCCCGTCTTCGACGTCTCGGGAGAGGTCGCGGTCCTCGACCGCTGGTTCAGCCACACGGCCTTCTGACACGCCGGGACGCGCTCCACGGCGCTCCGGGTCCGGCGTCGACGCGTCCCGCGGCGCTCCAGGTCCGGGATCATCCGGCCGGTGACGAGGGCGGCAGGGGCCGTTCCTCGGCGGAGCGGCGGACGGCGAGCGCCGCGATGTCGTCCTGCAGGCGGTTGCCGCTGTAGTCCAGCAGGTCGTGGTGGAGCCGTTCCAGGAGCTCCCGGGGCGGGAGGGACCGCCAGGAGCGCAGGCGCTGGAGCAGCGGGTAGAAACGGCCGTCCGGGTCGCGGGTCTCCGTGATGCCGTCCGTGTACAGCAGGAGCTGGTCACCGGGACGGAAGGCGTAGGTCTCGACGTGGTACGGCTCCCCGACCAGTACGCCGAGGTTCAGCGGCGGAGCGGAACGGCCGCTGTCCAGTTCCCGCACCTCGCCCGAGCGGATGAGGATCAGGGGCGGATGACCGCAGTTGACGACGCGGATCAGCGGGGCCTCGGCGGGGATCTCCACGAAGACGGCGGTCACGAACCGTTCGCCCACCTCGTATCCGCCCAGTTGCGTCGCCCTGCGGGTCATGCTCGTCTCCACGCGGTCGACCAGGGCGGGAAGGGCGGCTTCGTCGTGCGCCGCCTCGCGGAACGCGCCGAGCAGGGCCGCGGCGGTCTCCACCGCGAGCAGGCCCTTGCCACGGACGTCACCGATGAGCAGCCGGACTCCGTAGGGGGTGGGGACGGCCTCGTAGAGGTCGCCGCCGATGCGCGCCTCGGCGGCGGCGGACAGGTAGAGGCTGTCCAGGAGGAGATCGCCGATGCGCTGGGGTACCGGTCTGAGCAGGACCCGCTGGGCGATGTCGGCCACGAAGCGCACGTCGGCCAGCGTGTGCTCCCGGTGGGTGCGGTGCGCGGCCAGGACGGTACCGAGGACGCCCACCAGAGCGGTGCAGATGTAGGCGGCCACGTAGTGGCGTTCCCACAGGTAGCCGACGGGCCGGCCGGCACAGCACGGAGTTCCGGCCAGGACTCCTTCCAGGAGGATCGCGAACCCGGTGGCACCGGCGACGGCGACGGGCCCGTGGGCGAACGCGGCCACCAGGGGCAGGGCGATCAGTACGAAGCTCACCGGCCACTGCACCGGGGTCACGGGCTCCAGCAGCAGCACGGCCACCACGTACAGGACCGGCAGCCACCGCATCCACGCGGGAGGCGCCGGCAACCGCGTCCGCGCACCGGCACCGCTCTCCGGTTCCCGACCGGTATGGCCGGGTTTCGGCATACGTGGTCTTCGCACACGGACTCCTGTCAGGGGAACTCGACAAGACTTCCAGCCTGGCGTGGGGGCCCGCGGCACGCCGGTGATTGCTCCATGCAACGGCATGTTCCGCCCGAGGGCACCGCCACGCACGGCGGTGCTGAGCGGTCCCCCCGCCGAACCACCCTGCGGGCGCAATGCCGCCATCAGCGGGCATACCGGTCGCCGGTCACGGAGTTCCAGTGCTAGAAAAGGGAGATGAGCGGACGTTCCCGCCGGCCCCGGGCGAGAGCGGCGCCGCCGCCCGGCACACGGTGGTCGTCCGAGCCGTCCCACAGCCGACGGCCCCGGCCACCGCGCGGACGCCGCCTCTCGTCGTCCCTGAGCGTCCGCACGCTCGCCGCACAGGTCTTCCTGTTCCAGGCGCTGATCATGCTGCTGCTGGTCGCGGTGGGCGCCGCGGCCCTCGTGGTGCAGGGGCGGTACGACGCGGAGCGCAGCGCCAGGGACCGTTCACTGGCCGCGGCCGAGGCGTTCGCCCATGCCCCCGGTACGGCACGCGCGCTGCGCGAGCCGGATCCGACGGCGGCGCTGCAGCCGCAGGCGGAGCAGGTGAGGAAAGGTGCCGGCGTCGACTTCGTCAGCGTTCTGGACGCGCACGGGGTGCGGCTCACCGACCCCACGCCCGCGATGATCGGCACGAAGGCCCAGGGCGTCGGCCGGGCCGCAGGCGGGGAGACGTTCACCGAGACGTTCCACGGCCGGCCGACCGACGCCGTGCGCGCGGTCGTCCCCGTGACCGATGCGAGCCGGCGCGTCATCGGCATGGTCACCGCCGGGATCGAGTACGCCAACGTGGGAGAGGTGCTGAACCGGCAGCTGCCGCTGCTGTTCGGTGCGGCGGCGGTGGCGCTCGTCCTGGCGACGGGCGGCGCGGCCCTGGTCAGCCGCCGGCTGCTGCGGCAGACCCACGGACTGGGGCCGGCCGAGATGACGCGGATGTACGAGCACCACGACGCCGTGCTGCACGCGGTGCGCGAGGGCGTGCTGATCCTCGGCGGTGACGGGCACGTACTGCTCGCCAACGACGAGGCGCGCAGGCTGCTGGACCTTCCCGCCGACGCCGACCGGCGGCACGTGCGGGATCTCGGGCTGGGGCCCGGGCTGACGCGGCTGCTGCTGGCGGGCGAGGCCGTGTCGGACGAGGTCAGGCCGGCCGGGGACCGGCTGCTGGCGGTGAACGTCCGGCCCATCGCCCCGTACGGTGGTGCTCTGGGGCTGGTCGCCACCTTCCGTGACACCACCGAGCTGAGGGCCCTGTCCGGGCAGGCCGAGCTGGCGCGCGGCCGGCTGTCGTTCCTGTACGAGGCGGGCATGCGGATCGGCACCACGCTCGACGTACGGCGTACGGCCGAGGAGCTGGCCGAGGTGGCGGTGCCCCGCATGGCCGACTTCGTCACCGTGGAACTCCTGGACGCCGTGCTGCGCGGCGAGGAGCCCACGAGTGCGGTGCACGAGATGCGGCGTACCGCGGTGCGCGCCGTGCGGTCCGGGCACCCCTTGCAGCCGGTGGGCGACCTGATCCGCTTCGTGATGGCCGACACCCCGATGGTGGCGGCCCTGCGCCGCGGCAAGGCGGTCCTGGTGCCCGACCTGCACACCGCCCACGACTGGCGGGCCCAGGACCCCGAAGGGGCGCAGCGGGCACTGGACTACGGCATCCACTCGATGATCTCGGTGCCGCTCCAGGCCCGGGCGGTGGTCCTCGGCATGGTCAGCTTCTGGCGTGGTGCGGGCTCCCCCCGGTTCGAGGAGGAGGACGTCGCCGTGGCCGAGGAGCTGGTGGCCCGGGCCGCCGTCGCGATCGACAACGCCCGCCGGTACTCCCGCGAGCACGCGATGGCCGTGACCCTGCAGCGCAGTCTGCTGCCGCTGGGCCTGCCGGAACAGGATGTGCTGGAGATCTCCTCCCGCTATCTGCCGGCGCGGTCCGGGGTGGGCGGCGACTGGTTCGACGTGATCCCCCTGCCCGGGTTCCGGGTGGCACTCGTCGTCGGGGACATCGTGGGGCACGGTATGCAGGCGGCGGTGACCATGGGACGGCTGCGCACGGCCGTGCTCAACTTCTCCTCGCTGGACCTGGCTCCGGACGAGCTGCTCGGGCATCTGGACGAGATGGTGACCCGCCTGGACTCGCAGACCGCGAGCGCCGATGACGACCGGGAACCGCTGACCGGTGCCACCTGCCTCTACGCCGTCTACGATCCGGTCGACGGCCGCTGCACCCTCTCCCGCGCAGGGCACCTGGGACCCGCCGTGGTGGACCCCGAGGGCCGGGTGGTCTTCCCCGACCTGCCCCTTTCGCCGCCCCTGGGGGTCGGCGGGCATCCCTTCGAGGCCGGCGAGCTGGAGCTGCCCCCGGGCAGCCGGCTCGTGCTGTTCACCGACGGTCTGATCGAGAACCGCGGACGGGACGTCGACGAGGGCCTCGAACTGCTCTCCTCGACCATCGCGCACGCGGACCGGACGGCGGAGGAGACCTGCCGTGCCCTCGTGGAGACGATGCTGCCCGACCACCCCAGTGACGACGTGGCGCTGCTGGTCGCCCGGACCCGGCTGCTCGACTCCACGTGCGTCGCGGCGTGGGACGTGCCCTCCGACGCGACGGCCGTGCCCCGGGTCCGCAGCGAGGTGAGCCGGCGGCTCGCCGAATGGGGGCTGGAGGAGGTGTCGTTCGCCACGGAGCTGATCCTCAGCGAACTCCTCACCAACGCGATCCGCTACGGCGCTCCGCCCGTGCGCGTCAGGTTGCTGCTGGGCCGCACCCTGGTCTGCGAGGTGTCGGACGGCAGCAACACGTCGCCCCGGCTGCGGCAGGCGGCCACCACGGACGAAGGGGGCCGCGGCCTGTTCCTCGTCTCCCAGTTCGCCGACATGTGGGGGACGCGCTACGCGGCACGGGGCAAGGTCATCTGGGCCGAGCAGCGGCTGGACCGCAGCGCGGAACCGGACCCGACGGCCCTGTTCGACGTCATGGGCCTCTGATCGGCCCGCTGGTGACGCCTCGGCACACCGGGCCGGCCCTCCTCGCCGGGGAGCCGACTCCCGTCCGGACGTCGTCACCTGCGCCAGAACAGATGGTGCGTCACGCCGCTCGGGCTCGGCACGACGTCGAGGTGGAACCGGTCGAGCAGTTCGTCGGGGGACTCCCAGAGCCGTAGTCCGGACCCGAGTTTCACCGGCGACACCGCCACGTGCAGGGTGTCCACGAGGTCGGCGTCCAGGAACTGCCGGATGGTGGTGACCCCACCGCCGAGCCGGACGTCCCTGCCCTGCGCCGCCTCCCGCGCCTGCGCGAGGACCGCCGCCGGGTCGCCGGCGACGAAGTGGAACGTGGTGTCGGAGAGCGTGAACGAAGGACGCTCGTGGTGGGTCATGACGAACACCGGCGTGTGGAACGGGGGCTCGTCGCCCCACCAGCCGCGCCATTCGTGGTCGTGCCAGGGTCCGCGCTGCGGCCCGAACTTGTTCCGGCCCATGATCTCGGCGCCGATGTTGCGCGCGAAGTCCCGCGTGAAGTAGTCGTCGAGGCCCCGGCTTCCCCCCGGTTCCGTGCGGTTGGGCCAGCTCGCCGTGGCGCCGGCCCAGGCGAACAGTTCCCGTGGGTCGGCGTCGCCGAACGGCCTCTCCAGACTCTGGTTCTCACCGGCGGCGATGCCGTCGCTCGACACGCTGAAGTTGTGGACTCGGAGCAGCTGAGCCATGTGCGCCTCCCTTGTTACCCGACAACGGTAAGACGCCGCCGGCCGGGAAAACTCATCGCCCAGGCCGACCATGTCGTCGGCTTCAGCGTCAGCGAGGGGAGGAACTGGGACGCGCCCGTGGTGCTGTGCGGCCGGACGGCCACGTGGCGCTGGGTCGGCGACGGCCGGCGGGGGGCTGCCCGCCGGGCTGCCCGAGTGGTGCGGCGCCGCCGCCGGCTGAGCGGGCGGTCAGCGCCCGTCGGCGGCCGGCACACCGGTCCCGGGGGCGGGGTCGGTGTGCGCGATCCGGGTCAGGTCGGCCATGAGCGAGTCCAGCCACGCCGCGGTCGCGTAGTACCGCCGCGGAGCGCCGGGCGGCTCGGCGGCGAAGCTCACCTGGGCCGGCTCGATCAGCGGTACCGGCGTGGCCGGGGTGTCCTCCCCCGGGTCCAGCGCCACCGAGACCAGCAGCATCCGTCCCGCCACCCGGTCCCCCAGAGCGCCCGCCGACTCGGCCGCCGCCGGACCCAGCTCGGTGCACGGGGGCTCCAGCAGCCGAGCGGAGCCCCACAGCGTGTGGTGCCCGGCGATCAGCGTCGCCTGCCAGTCCACCACGGCCGGCGCCGCAGCCCCGGATCGCGGCCCGCCCAAGGGCGCGGGCTCGCTCTGCAGCTGCGCGTAGGCGGATTCCGCGAGGTAGACGGCGCGTTGCAGCGACCGGCGACCGGGCACTCCCGGCCGGGCGGCCGCCGCGCCTGCCGCCACGGCGGCACTGGTCGCCACCACGATCTCCGCCGACCTGCGCAGGAGTTCCGCGCCCGCGTGGTGCATCTCGTCATGGGCGCCCCGGGGCCAGGCCAGCACACCGAAGACGACACCGATGGCGCTGCCGACGAGCACGTCGAGGATCCTGGCCTCCGCCAGGCGCCAGGTCGGCTGTGCCAGCTGTGCGAAGACCAGCGCCACCAGCACGGTGAACAGTCCCTGCGCCCAGCCCATGCCCTTGACCGGTCCCGCGGTGAAGGTGAACAGCATCCAGACCGGCAGGAGGACGGCGTAGACGGCGGTGTCGGAACCCACCAGGACCAGTATTCCGGCGCTCAGCAGCGCCCCGGCCAACGTGCCCGCGAGCGCCAGGCGGATGGTGCTCCAGGTCTCGCCCAGCGTGGTGCGGGTCAGGGTGAGGGTCGCCAGCATGGCCCAGAATCCGTGCGGCAGGGTGTCCACCCCGGCCACGAGCCGGACCGCGGTCAGGGCCAGGGCCAGCCGCACCGCGTTCTGGAAGAACACCGACCTGCGCCCGGCGTGGCCGTACATCCGGCGCCACCACAGGACGGGCGCCCGGCTCCTGGCGTACCAGAAGCGGCCCGCCGGCAACCCCTCCGAGGCGTGCCGGCCTCGCACCGCCAGGTCGACCGCCGCGCCCATGGCCAGCGCCGCGTCGGCGATGTCCAGCACGGCCGCGTGGCGGCGCAGGACGACGGGCGGGAATCCGGGCGCGGTCGCACCGGCCCCGGGGGCGGCGTGAGCCCCGGGGGGAGCAGCGGGCCCCGCGGACACGGCGGACAGGTGCGCGCGTGCCTCGGCCAGCGCCTTCCGCTGTGCCGCGGGGGACGTTCCCGTGCGCAGACAGGTCGCGGTCGCCGCGGCCAGTCCGGCTACCGCGTGCAGTACGGCGGACACGGCAGACACGGCAGACACGGAGAGCTCCTGCTCCGCCTCCGCCTCCGCCACCGGCCCCGGCACCGGCACCGGCACCGGCACCGGCACCGGCCGGACCGTCACGCCGGGCGCCGCTTCCCGCCCCGGTGGGGCCGTCACGCCGGCCGTCGCGCCCTGCCCCGGGTTGCCGGTGACGCCCTGTGCCGCCACCGGCACCGGCTCGGCGGTGAGCTCGGCCAGTCTGCTGAGCAGGGTGCGGGTGGCCAGGCCGGTGTGGGCGAGGGCGCGGTCGTGCAACCCGGGTCCCGCCGGGCGCTCCGCCTCCGGCACGTTCAACGGCCGTAGGCTCTGGCCCGCCTCCCGGGCCGCCCGGACGTCCGGGGCCGTCAGAGCGTACGGGGGTGTGGCGAGTCCCGCGGCGCAGTGCTCGGCGGTCAGCGCCGCCCGGGCCGCCCGCTCCCGGTAGGACAGTGGGCGGGGCTCGCGGAAGAGCAGCGCCTCGGCGACGACGAACAGGACGGCCCCCGTGGTCGTACCGATCAGCCGGTCGCCGAGCGAGCCGGGATCGTACGGCGGGAAGGACGGCAGGATGTAGAGGAGTTGCAGGCCCGGGGCCGCCCCGGCCGGGCGCGGTCCGCCCACGGCGGCGAAGGCCAGTGTGAAGCCGATGACCAGCATGCCGACGACCGCGCTCCAGGTCCGCGCCGACAGATAGGTGCCGGCGATCACCAGTACCCAGCACACCGGCAGCAGACGCAGCACCACCGCCGCACGCTGCCGGCCGGTACCGGGGATCCTGGACAGCCCGCCGACCGCCACCAGGGTGAACAGCGCGTAGGTCGCCGCCACGGGGCGGTCGAAGCCGTAGCGGAAGGCGTAGAAACCGGCTGCCGCGACGAGTGTCACCCGCAGCGCACGACGGCCAGAGGCGGCGTAGGCCGCCGGCAGCCGAGCACCTGGAACACCCCGCATCTCCTCAGGATCACCTACCCCGGGGCATCCGGCACGTTCGACGGCCTTGGCGGATGCGGGGCAAAAAAACAAAGGCAAGGAGGTCCAGCCACTCCTTGCCACTCTCAACTTATAGCGCACCGGGGGGCTTGCGGCAAGGCCCCCGTCGTGGCGCAGAATCGTCGGCCGAGGCCGGAAAGCTGACCGAATCGGGGTTTTGCGTAGTGCGTGTGGTGTTGTCGACGTATGGGTCGCGCGGGGATGTCGAACCGCTGGCGGGGCTCGCGGCGCGGTTGCGGGAACGCGGCGCGGAGGTACGGGTGTGCGCGCCGCCGGACGAGGACTTCGCGCGGCGGCTGGCCGATGCCGGTGTACCGCTGCTGCCGGTCGGCCCGTCGGCACGCGCGCTGACGAGTGCGGCGCCTGCGCCCTCGTCCCTGCCGCGGCGGGCGGCCGAGCTGATCGCCGGCCAGCTGGAGACGGTCACCGCGGCGGCCGAGGGATGCGACGTGCTGGTGGCGACCGGCGCACTGCCCGCCGCCGCGGGGGCGCTGTCGGTGGCGGAGAAGCTCGGCATACGCTCCGTGTCCGTGACCTTTCAGCAGCTCACCCTGCCGGCACCGCACCGCCGCCCGCTCAACTACCCGGGCCGGCCGCTCCCACCGGAGGTGACCGACAGCCGGCTGCTGTGGGACCTCGACGCCCGGAGCACCGACGCGCTGTTCGGTGAGGCGCTCAACACGAACCGGGCGTCCCTGGGCCTGCCACCCGTGGAACACGTCCGCGACTACGTCATCGGTGACCGGCCCTGGCTCGCGACGGACCCGGTCCTGGACCCGTGGCACGAGACGCCGGGCCTCGACGTCGTACAGACGGGCGCGTGGATCCTGCCCGACACGCGCCCCCTGCCGGCCGGCCTGACGGCGTTCCTCGACGCCGGCGCGCCACCGGTGTACGTCGGCTTCGGCAGCATGCCCATGCACGCGTCGCCGGACGTCGCCGAGGTCGCCGTCGAGGCGGTCCGCGCGCAGGGCCGCCGCGTGGTCGTGGCCCGTGGCTGGGCGGATCTGTCCCTGGCCGACGACCCGGCCGACTGCTTCGTCGTCGGCGAGGTCAACCAGCAGGCGCTGTTCGGCCGGGTGGCCGCCGTCGTGCACCACGGCGGCGCGGGTACGACCACCACGGCCGCCCGGGCGGGCGCGCCCCAGGTGGTGGTGCCGCAGGTGGCGGACCAGCCCTACTGGGCCGGCCGGGTGGCCGAGCTGGGCATCGGCGTGGCGCACGACGGTCCCGCGCCGACGTACGATTCCCTGTCCGCCGCTCTTCGGACGGTCCTCTCCCCCGGCGTCCGCGCGCGGGCGGCCGCCATGGCCGGCCGGGTCCGTACCGACGGGGCGTCGGTGGCGGCGCGGCTGCTGCTCGACGCCATCGGCCGGGAAGGCCGGTACGTCTCCGCGTGACCTCCTCATCTGCGCGTGGCCGACCCGGACGCGCGGGAACACACCCGGGCTCGCCGAGCCGGGGCCCGGACCACCAGACCTGCGACGCCGCAAGCGGCCCCCTCGGAGTTGATGACGTGACGTCTTCCCTGACCACCAGCGCTTTCGACCTGCCCGACCGGCTCTCCCAGAAGGCCGACCCGACGCTGATCGCGGACGACGAGAAGCACTTCGCGGCGGTCGCGGAGTGTCTTGAGCGGTCCATCGCCGAGCTGACCGACCGCCTCGACGCCGAGCGCAGGGCGCCCGGCGGCGCGGGCCGGCAGGCGATGGACCGGGACGCGGAGATCCACCGGCTGACCGCCCGGCTGCGCGCACTGCGCCGCTTCGGCCTGGACCTGTGCCTGGGACGGATGGTCGGCGCGGACAGCCTGGAGCCGGTGTACGTCGGTCGGCTCGGCCTCACGGACAGCGCGGGCCGCCGGCTGCTGGTCGACTGGCGCTCGCCCGCGGCCGAACCGTTCTTCGGAGCCACCCACGCCAACCCGATGGGTCTGGCGAGCCGCCGCAGATACCGCTGGACGGACGGCCGGATCAGCGACTACTGGGACGAGGTGTTCACCGCCGACGGGCTGGCGGGGCACGCCGCGCTCGACGACCAGTCCGCCTTCATCGCCAGCCTGGGCGGCAACCGCTCACCGCGGATGCGGGACGTGCTCGGCACCATCCAGGCCGACCAGGACGCCATCATCCGGGCGGGATCCCGCGGCGCCCTCGTCGTCGACGGCGGGCCGGGTACGGGCAAGACCGTGGTCGCCCTGCACCGCTCCGCCTATCTCCTCCACTCCGACCCCCGGCTCGGTCACCGCCGCGGCGGCGTCCTGTTCGTCGGCCCCCACCGGCCGTACCTGAGCTACGTCGCCGATGTACTTCCCAGCCTCGGCGAGGAGGGCGTCCAGACCTGCACCCTGCGCGACCTCGTCGCCGAGGGGGCCGGAGCGGCGGTCGAGGCCGACCCGCGGGTGGCCCGCCTGAAGTCGTCCGCGGAGATGGTGAAGGCGATCGAGACGGCCGTGCGGTTCTACGAGGAGCCGCCCGCCGAGGGGATGACGGTCACCACCCACTGGTCCGACATCTGGCTGAGCGCCGGCGAGTGGGCCGCGGCGTTCGAGGCGGCGGAACCCGGCACCCCGCACAACGAGGCGCGCGACCAGGTGCTGGAGGAGCTGCTCACCATCCTGGTGGACAAGCACGACGGCGACGCCTCGCCCGAACTGCTGCGCCGGTCGCTGCTGCGGAACCGGGAACTGCTCACGGCCTTCAACCGCGCCTGGCCGCTGCTGGAAGCGGCCGACCTCGTGGGAGACCTGTGGTCCGTGCCCGCCTACTTGAGGATGTGTGCTCCCTGGCTCGGGCGCGAGGACGTCCAGCGGCTGCAACGGGCCGACGCGCAGGCGTGGACGGTGTCCGATCTACCGCTCCTGGACGCGGCACGGCAGCGGCTCGGCGACCCGGAGACGGCCCGGCGCAAGCGGCGGCAGAAGGCCGTCCTCGCCGTGCAGCGCGAACGCATGGCGCAGGTCGTCGACAATCTGGTCAGGGCCGATGAGGACGGTGAAGGTCTCATGACCCAGCTTCGCCGGGAGGACTTCCAGCGGAACCTGGTCGACGAGTCCGAGCTGGCCGCCATCGAACCGGACCTGCTCGCCGGCCCGTTCGCGCACATCGTCGTGGACGAGGCGCAGGAACTGACCGACGCCGAGTGGCAGATGCTGCTGCTGCGCTGTCCGTCCCGGAGCTTCACCATCGTCGGAGACCGCGCACAGGCCAGGCACGGGTTCACGGAGTCGTGGCGGGAACGGCTCGGGCGGGTCGGGTTCGACCGGATCGACCTGGCCTCCCTGACCGTCAACTACCGGACGCCGGAGGAGATCATGGCGGAGGCCGAGCCGGTGATCCGGGCCGCCCTCCCGGACGCCAACGTACCGACGTCCATCCGCGGCAACGGCATTCCCGTGGTCCACGGACCGGCCTCGGACCTGCGCCCGGTTCTCGACACCTGGCTCGCCGAGCATGCCGACGGAATCGCCTGTGTCATCGGCGATCCCACGTTCCGGGCGACGCCCCGCGTCCGGTCACTGCCCCCGGAGCTGGCGAAGGGACTCGAATTCGACCTGGTCGTCCTCGTCGACCCGGAGGAGTTCGGCGAAGGGGTCGAGGGCGCGGTGGACCGGTACGTCGCGATGACGCGTGCGACCCAGCGACTGGTCGTCCTCCGCCACTCCTGACCCCCGGCCCGGTGACCCCCGGCCGGGGGTCACCGGGCCGTGCCCGTCTCAGGACGTGCAGGTGGGTACGCCGTCCAGCCAGGCCGGGCCCTGGATGTAGATGTTGGTGACCCAGGCGCGGTAGTCGGGCAGGTAGGACCAGGCGTCGTTGGTGTAGCCCTCGGCGGTGACGACCTCGGCATGCTGCTGGCAGGCCACCCGGACGGTCGTCGGGCCGGGGAAGGCGTAGACGCGCGCGGCCCGGGTGGAAGGCTGGGCCTTGGTCCACACGCCGGTGCCCCAGGTGCGCAGGACGGGGCCGGTGACGGTGCCGGTGTTCACACGGACGGCGCCGAAGTAGTCCCCGCCCAGGCGGACGTCACTGACCATCAGCTTGGTGCCGGACTGCCGGGCCTCCACCATCCGGCCCGCGCCGAGGTAGATGGCGATGTGGTGCAGGTCCGCGGAGGTGCCGTAGGCGAGCAGGTCGCCGGGACGCAGCGGGGCGAGGCCGTCGGCCGCGGTGAAGCGGCCGGCGGTGCGGTGGGTGTAGTACTGGGCGCTCGCGTCGCCGTTGAGGATGTCGGCGCCGGTGGCCTGGGCGTAGGCATGGCGGACCAGGCCGGAGCAGTCGAAGCCGAGGCGTTCGGGGTCGTGTTCGCTGGCGGGGTCGCTCGGGTCCACCTTGCCGTAGGTGGGGCCGGGCTGTGGACCGTGGCCACCGCCCCAGGTGTACCAGACGCCGGCCGCGACCTGTTGGCAGGCGGCCTCGACGGCCCGTTCGGCCGCCGCCGTGGCGCCCGGGGCGAGGACGCCGCAGCCGCCGTCCGCCGCCTCGGCCGGCCGGGTGAGCGGATCGGCGGCGGTCGCCGACGTCGTGAGGAGCAGAGCGGTCAGCAGGCCGATGAGTGTGCCGATGGCACCGGTTCGCCGGAGCATACCGGGACCCCCGTTTCTTGGATCGGTCGTCCGGAGGAGAAGGTGAGGGGTGGTGCGGTGCCCAGCCTGCCGGGACGCGGCGCGCCCGTCCCCGATGCCGCGGGGCCCTGTGCGGACGGGCAACGGGAAACACCCGGGAAACCCCGGCCGAGCAGGGCTGTTGCTCAGCGCGCCGGACACGTCGGCGCGCCGGGGGCGGGTTCGCCGGGGAACAGGGACCGGCGTGTCGCCGGGTCCATGTCCCGGTCCAGGCGGCAGATCCCGGCCAGCCGTGCCCCGGCGTCCAGGTTCCACAGCCGTACCGTGCCGTCGTTGCTGCTGCTCGCCACCGTCAGCCCGTCGGGTGCGAAGGCCACGCCCCACACCGCGTTGGTGTGCCCCGTGAGCGTGGCCCACGGCCGCCGTCCGGGCACGTCCCAGAGCCGTACCGTGCGGTCGTTGCCGCTGCTGGCGAGCAGCCGCCCGTCCGGGGAGAAGGCGAGGCCGCGCACCGAGCCGGCGTGGCCCGTCAGCGAGACGAGGAGCCGGTGCCGTGCCGCGTCCCACAGACGTACGGTGCCGTCGTTGCCGCAACTGGCCAGCGTGCGGCCGTCGGGGCCGAAGGCGACGCCCCGGACCGCGCCGGTGTGGCCGGTCAGCGTGGCGGTCTGACGGCGTGTGCGCACGTCCCACATCCGCACCGTCAGATCGTCTCCGGCACTGGCCAGTGTGTGCCCGTCGGGGCTGACGGCGACATCGTTGACGAAGTCGGTGTGGCCGGTGAGGACGGCGAGCGGGCGACGGCCGGGGACGTCCCACAGGCGCAGGGTGCGGTCGGCGCCCGCGGAGGCGAGCGTACGGCCGTCCGGGGCGAACGCCAGGGCGAACACGGCTCCGCGGTGTCCGTGCAGCACGGCGCGCGGGCGGCGGGCGGCCACGTCCCACAGGACGACCGTGCCGTCGGAGCCTGCGGCGGCGACGGTGGTGCCGTCCGGCGCGAACGCCACGGTGGTGACGCTTCCGCGCGTGCCCGTCAGTGTGGTGGGCCCGCCACGGCGCCGGTCCGGGTCCCACAGCCGTACGCTGTGGTCGGCGTCGGCCGTGGCCAGCATCCGTCCGTCGGGTCGGTAGGCGACCCCTGACACCTCCGTGAAGGGGCGTGCGGCCAGTACCCGGCCGCGCAGGTCCCACAGGACCACGGACTGGTCGAAGCCGCCGGTGGCGAGCAGGGTGCCGGTGGCGTCGACCGCCACGGACATCACGTAGTCGGTGTGGCCGGTGAGGGTCGTGACGAGCCGTCCGCTGCGGACGTCCCAGAGCCTGGTCGTGCTGTCGCCGCTCGCGCTGATCACGGTGGTGCCGTCGGGGGTGTAGGCCACAGCGTTCACGTCGTCGCTGTGCCCGGTCAGCGTCGCCGTGGCCCGGCGGCGGGCGACGTCCCACAGCCGTACGGTCCGGTCCACTCCCCCGCTGGCCAGGCCGCGGCCGTCGGGGCTGAACGCCAGGCCGAGCACCTCGTCGGTGTGACCGCGCAGGACGGCCAGTCCTTCGGCCCGGCGGGGGTCCCACAGCCGTACGGTCCGGTCCGCGCCGGCCGAGGCGAGCATCCGCCCGTCCGGGGCGAACGCGAGCGCGTCGACCTGGCCGGAGTGCCCGGTGAGCCGGGCCACCCGCCGGGGGGTGGCCGCGGCCGTGTCCCAGAGCTGGACGGCTCCGTCGGCGGCGGCGACGGCGAGTGTGCGGCCGCGGGGGGCGAAGGCGACCGCGCGGGCCGCGCCGGTCTCCGCCGGCAGGAGGGTGGCGCGTGCGGAGCGGCCCGGGGACCACAGCCGCACCGGCCCGGCGGTCGCCGTGACGGCGAGGGTACGGCCGTCCGGGCTGTAGGCGATGGAGCGGATCCGGCCCGGGACGCCGAGCGTCGCGGTCGTGCGGTGGTCGGTCAGGCGCCGCAGGCGGACCGTGCCGTCGGAGCTGCCGGTCGCCAGCAGCCGGCCGCCCGGCGCGAAGGCGACCGTGTTGACCGGGCCGCGGTGCCCGCCGAGCCGTGCCGAGATGGGCTCGGCCTGGGTGCTCAGCAGGGCTCCGCGGGCCGTGGCGGTCGGTTCGGTGCGGTAGGCCTCCGCGGCGAGCAGCATGGATGCCTCCGGGCGGCCCCCGGCCAGCAGGGTGGACCGGACGGCGAGGGCCTGGGAGCGGGCCAGGCGCTCCTGGAGGAGTGCGTCGGCCCGCTGGCGGTAGGCGAGTGCGCCGGCGGCCAGGGCGCAGCCGAGCAGGGTGACGAGGGTGGCCAGCATCGCCTGCCGCAGCCGTGCCTGACGCCGTGCCTGGCGCCGCCGGGCCTCCTCCTCGGCCTGGCCGGCGTGCAGGAACGCCTGTTCGGCGGGACCGAGCGGGCCGAGGCCGTCCCGTTCCGCGACCCAGGACCGTACGGTGTCCAGGCGGGTGCCGCGGTACAGCGCGGACGGGTCGCGGCCCTCGCGCTCCCACTGGGCCGCGGCGTGGGCGAGCTGCTGACGGACGAGGAGGCCGGTCCGGTCGGCGCTGATCCAGCTCCGGAGCCGGGGCCAGCTGTGCAGCAGCGCCTCGTGCGTGATCTCGACGCTGTCGCTGTCGACGGTGACGAGCCGGGCGCGGACGAACACGTCGAGCGCGGTCTCGGCGCCCTCCGCGCCGGCCAGCTGCGTCATGAGCGTGGTACGGCCGACCCGGCGCCGGGTGGCGCCGGTGCCGTCGGAGACCTGCACGAGCCGGGACAGGATGCGCCGGATGGTCTGCTGCTCGGCGGGATACAGCTGGGCGAACGCGTCCTCGGCCGTGCGTGCTACGGCTCCCTGGATGCCGCCGGTGCTCTCGTACCCGGCGACGGTCAGTGTGTCCGCCTCGCGGTGGCGCCAGGTGGCCAGCAGCGCGTGGGAGACCAGCGGGAGCGCGCCAGAGGGGACGCCCCGGGTGCCCGGTTCGCCGGTCAGCCCGGCGTCCCGCAACAGCACGGGGATCAGGCCGGGTTCGAGGGTGACACCGGCGAGTTCGGCGGGACGGGTGATGGACTCGCACAGCTCGGCCGTGGTCATCGGCGGCAGTACGTGCAGGCCGTCGGTGAAGGCGGGGGCGAGGTCGGGGAGTTCGAGGCAGCGGCCGGAGAAGTCGGCGCGTACGCCGAGGACGACGACCGCGGGGTCGTACCCGGGGGACGGCGGTGGTGCGGCCAGGGTGCCCAGCACGCGGGCGAAGGCGTGTCGTTCGGTGTCGTCGGAACAGTGGGTGAAGAGTTCCTCGAACTGGTCGACGAGCAGGACGAGTCGGGGCGGTGGTGGTGGCCTGCGCCCGGCCGGGCTCGCGTCCGCGCGGGTCCGGACGGCGGTCAGCAGGGCCTCCGGCCGCGCGTTCAGCTGGGCGGCGGTGAGGACCAGGTCGCCGCCGAGGGCCTTGCCGGTGCGTTCGAGCAGCTCTTCCAGCGGGTGGGCGGTGGGGGTGAGGGTGACGACCGGCCAGCGGTCGGCGCCGGCCATCGGGAAGCCGCCGGGCCGCCGGAGTGCGGGGACGAGACCGGCGTTGAGGAGGGACGACTTGCCCGCGCCGGAGGGGGCGACGAGCAGCAGCGGCCCATGGCCGACTCTGCCGAAGACCCGCTCCACGAGCGCCTCGGTGGCCCGCTCCCGGCCGAAGAACCGGGCGGCGTCCTGCGTGGTGTACGCCGACAGGCCCGGGTAGGGGCAGGCGGGGCCGGTGACATCGTTGCCGTCGGCGGGCCGGGCCGGGCGCGGCGCCGTGACCAGGCGCAGCAGCTCCCCCTCGGCGCACAGGATCCGGTCGCAGCGGCGGGCGACGTCGGGGGTCGCGCGCTTCGCACCGGTCTCGATCTTGCTCAGGTACCCCTTGCTGTAGTGGGTCTGTCTGGCCAGGTCGGCGAGCGACAGACCGCGCTGCTGCCTCAGTCGTCGTAGCTGTGCGGGGAAGGCCGGTGTGGTCGGCACCGTCCCGTCCCCGTCGTTCTCGTTCCGGTTGCCGGTGTCGGCTCCCTGTTGCGGCTCCCCCAAGGCGTCCCCCATGGCAAGCGTGCCCGGGCCGTGAGACGGCGGGAGCCCAGGCTACTGCGGGGGTAGGACAGGTGGCCCAGCCATGCGTACACAGTGGCCGAAAACGAGCTTCCGGAACCGCGGTCGCGGTTCCGGAAGCTCTCCCCCGTGTGACCCTCAGTCAGGCAGGCCGAGTGTCATGGCCGGTTGAGGGTGATGGAGTTGATCGGCGTGAGGTCGGCGTACACGCCGGTGCCCTCGGCGATCGGGGCGCCGCAGCCGGCGCCGTTGTAGCCGGTGCACAGGCTCGCGGTCGCGCCGCCGTACTGGTTGTTGAGGACCCAGTGACGGCCGACCTGGTTGCTGAGGTTGTGCGGACCGTAGCTGTAGAGGACCAGGCTCGGCGACTGGGCCGGGTTCTGGTTCTGCGGGTAGACACAGACCGCTCCGTCCGGGCAGCCGGCCCACGGGTCGGCCGCCGGCTTGGCGTGGGCCACACCGCTCATCGCCGTCACCGCGGCCGCCGCGGTCGCGAACGCGGCGGCGGCGCGCATCGTCTTGCGCATGGGTTCCCCCTTGCAGTTCTCCTGCGTCGTCGCAGGTCGTGCTTGGCGTTGACGGCATCAGCGTCCCCGCCGCGCCCGACCGGCGTCGACGGGTTTCCCGTCGCCCATACCCTCCGCCCCCGGGAAACCGCGCCTGACCAGCGGGGCGGGAAGGGGTGGGCAACCGGGTGGCCCCGGCGGAGCTGGTCGGTCCCGTCGCGGAAGCCGACCGGAGGTGTGCCGCCGCGTACCGTCCGGGGAGCAGCAACGGCCCGATCGGTTCCGGGCCGCCGTCTCGCCGAACGGTCCTCGGGGGCAGGGCGATGCCGGCCGGTGCGGTGTGGGCGACGGCGTCGCGTTCCGCGGCGAGACCGCCACGGTATGGAGGTCGCGGAACGGCACGTCTTCGGCGGGGCGGCCGTCGCCGCCGGTACCGGTCGCCCGTGACGGCGTGACGGCCTCCGCGGTCGTCCGAAGGATCACCGGGATCCTGTGGCCCGGTCTGGCCAGGTGAGTAGGAAAACTCATGACACCCACCGGGCCGCGGGCGAGGATCGGGGCATGACGACGCTGAGGAAGACGAGAGTCCGGCTCGGGATGCTGCCGTTGGCGGTGCTGGTCCTGCTGGCAGCGGGGTGCGGAACGCAGCGGGCAGGGGATACCGCCGATGGGTCCCGGGGCTCCCGTCCCACACCGACCGGTATATCGACGCCGAGTACACCGACTGACTTCCCCTGCCCCGGCGAGAGCGCCGAGCCGACGGCGCCCCCGGCCGCCACCACCCCCGGCTCAGCCGTGCCGCCGACCGACCACTACGCCGAGAACCACGGCTTCGAAGTTCCCCTCCCCCTCCACGGCCAGAGCCGCTGCGACGGACTCACCGCCGTCGGACGCATCAAGAGCGCCCTCGAACCGCTGCGCCGGCGCGGTGACTTCGCCCCGGACAGGGTCCGCGACGCGCTCACCGGCCTCGGCTACTCCGCCGGGAAGGTGCAGGCCTACCAGGACGGGTCCGCCGGGGTCGGCTTCCTCATCGACATCGGCGCCTCTCCCTGGTGTGTGGAGGGCACCATGAGCAGTGACTCCACTCAGGCGGACGCCTTCGGCGGCTACCCCGACGGCACCGACTGCCAGCCCCCGAGCGGAGGCCACTGACCAGCATTCCCCGCCGTCCGCCGTGGACCGCTGCATTCGACTACGGGTGGTAGATCTCCTGCATGGCGGTGATCCGGCTCTGGCCGTCGACCCGGTAGTAGAAGTACGGGCTGTTGCCGAGCTTGTGGTTCACCAGCCACTTCGGGGCGACCGTCATGGTGGTGGTGTCCTTGAGGACCTTGACGGAGGCGCCTGACGCGAAGGCGAGCGACTTGGCCGCTCCGCTCGGGGTGTAGACGACGTCCTCGTCGTTCTCCGTGTTCACCTTGCACGTCTCCGGCGTGACGCGCACGACGGTCTTGCCCCGGACGTTCTTGGCGGACTCCAGCTTGAAGAAGTGCTTGTACCCCGCGGGCAGGAGGCACGGCTTCCAGGCAGCCCCTGTGGCCCTGGCCGAACCGGCGTTGGCGGACACGGCCGTGCTCGCCGCCGCGGTCGGGCTGGCGCTGGACGGGCCGCCCGCGGTGACGAGGAGCGCGGCGGCGGAGGCCGCGACGACGGCGCCGGAGACGTAACGGTGGTTCATGAACATCCTCTGTTTCGAAGGTCTTTCGAACGTCTGCTGACACCGAGGGAGAGCGCGGACCACAGAGGGGGGTTTCACCGATCGCCGTCTGTTACGGGACAGCGACAACCGCCACCCGGCGGTGACGATGGCCGGCCAGGCGCTCCCGGCGCAGAGCGCGCTGCCGCCCGCCCCGAAGCGGACGGCGCGCCCCCGCGTATCCCCGATTCGTCCCTGCCGGACAGAGGTGTGTGTCATCGTGAGGTGTCCGGCCCGCCGCTCTCCCCCGTAGCGGCGGGCCGGACGTCACCGCCTGCCCTGCCAGGGACGCGCGGGTCAGCTGATGCCGAGCCGGCTGAGCGTGGTGGTCCAGTCGGTGCCGATGGCCGGCTGGGCGGCCTTCCGGGTGGGACGAGGCCGCCACGCCCGGACCGTACGGCGGGTCCGGCAGGCGGATCAGCGCAGTCCGGCGAAGAGATCGTTCTCGGGGACGGCCGCGCCGGTGGTGTCCCGGACACGCACGAAGGTCTCCATGCCCATCAACTCGCCGAACCGCTCCTTGCCCATCTTGAGGAAGAAGATGTTCTCGCCCTGACTGGCGTGCGCGGCCAGCGCGTCGAACTTCTGACCGCTGAACGCGGTGGTGTCCACCCACGTGGTGATCTCATCGTCCGGAAGGCCGATCTCGGCCAGCGCGGCGGCCTCGGCAGGATCCGGCTCCGGCATGTCCTCATGGAACTCGCGCATGATCTCACCGAACCGCTGCATCATCGAGCGGGGCATCGTCGTCCAGTACACCTTCGGTGTCAGCGCGGTCATCTCCAGCGCCGCCATCGTGATGCGGTGGGCCTGGATGTGGTCGGGGTGGCCGTAGAAGCCGTTCTCGTCGTAGGTGACGACCACATCGGGTCGGTAGTGCAGCATGAGTCCCGCGAGCCGGGCGGCGCCTTCCTCCACGGGGGTCTTCCAGAAGGATCCGGGGGCGTCGTTGCTCGGCCAGCCCATCATCCCGGAGTCCGCGTAGTCCAGTATCTCCAGATCGCTGACCTTCAGGACGCCACAGCTGGCCTCCAGTTCCTGTCGGCGCATGAGGGCCACGGCCGCCGGATCGTGCCCGGGATCGCCCGGCTTGACACCTCCCGGTCCGTCACCGCATGCGCCGTCGGTACAGGTCACGAGCACCGTGCGGATGCCCTCCGCCGCGTACCGGGCGAGGACTCCTCCGGTTCCGGTGGCCTCGTCGTCGGGGTGGGCGTGCACTGCCATGAGCGTCAAGGGCCGGTCAGTCATAAAACGTCCTCCTGCAGAAATACGCCTCGGTCCGGGTGCGCGGCGGGCGTACCGCGGACCCGGGGGCCCGGAGCGTCTGGCGCCGGTCCCTCGGTCATGCAACGGTGCCGACCGGACCAGGTGTTCCCGGCACGCAGGAATACCTCGACACATCCCGCCGGCCTGGACGAGTCCTCATCTCTGACGGCTGTTAGCGTCCTCCCACGTGAACGACGGCGTGTACGTGGGCAACGCGGGCAAGGATGCGGCGCTGGACCGGGGTTGGCTCCTGGGGCACTTCAAGGACATCGGCGACCCGCGTCACAGCGAGGCTGTGGAGATCAAATGGGGCGTCCATCCCCGCGGTGATGAGCGTCTGCGGTGGGTGAAGGGGGAGGAACGAACAGCTCTCCTGGTTCTCATCAGCGGGCGCTTCCGCGTGGAGCTTCCGGGGCGGAGCGTTCTTCTCCGGCAGCAGGGTGACTACGTCGTCTGGGGGCGCGGAGTCGATCACTCATGGTTCGCAGAGGACGAGTCGGTGGTGCTGACCGTCCGGTGGCCGTCCGTGCCCGGCTACGCGGTGACGGAGCACGATCAGGTGCGCGCGCAGACCTGCCCATGACCCTGATCCGTCGACGTGTGCCAAGCCGCGACCGACCGCGCTTCGAGGCCGGCCTCGTACTGGCTCCGGGTCCGCCAGCGGCGCGGCCGAACGGCCGAACGTGCTCGCGTCCTTCGCCCGTCGGGCCCGCTGCGCCGTCAGACTTGACGGACCGTGGCATCCGAGCGCGCCCGAAGGGAAACCGTCCGCCCATGCAGATCGACCTGTCAGGACGCACCGCACTGGTGACCGGCTCGACCCAGGGCATCGGCGCGGCGGTCGCCGTGGCCCTCGCCCGGGCCGGGGCCCGCGTGGGGGTCAACGGCCGCGACGAGCGGCGGGTGGCCGAAAGCATCGCGTCGCTGGCGGTTCAGGCTCCCGGCGCCGAGCTGGTGCCGGTGGCGGCCGATGTGTCCGGTGACGAGGGCGCGGCCCGGGTGGCGGAGCTGCTGCCGCAGGTGGACATCCTCGTGAACAACCTCGGAGTGTTCGGCGCCGCCGACCCGCTGGAGATCACCGACGCGGAGTGGCGGCGCTACTTCGAGGTGAACGTCCTCGCCGCCGTACGGCTCACCCGGCTGTATCTGCCGGGCATGACGGAGCGCGGCTGGGGGCGGATCCAGTACGTCGCCAGCGACTCGGCGGTCGCCATCCCCGCCGAGATGATCCATTACGGAATGTCGAAGACGGCGCTGCTGGCGGTGAGCCGCGGCTTCGCGAAAAAGGCGGCGGGCACGGGCGTGACGGTCAACTCCGTCATCGCGGGGCCGACGCACACGGCGGGCGTCGAGGACTTCGTATACGAACTCGTGGACCGGGATCTGCCCTGGGACGAGGCACAGCGCACGTTCATGCGCGAGCACCGCCCGCAGTCCCTGCTCCAGCGGCTGATCGAGCCGGAGGAGATCGCCCACATGGTGGTCTACCTCAGCTCCGAGCAGGCGTCGGCCACGACCGGCGGAGCTCTGCGTGTCGACGGCGGATACATCGACTCCATTCTCCCTTGACGGGATACGGACCCCGGAGGTTGCCCGAACGGTCAACGGAAGCGCTTTCCCGTGACCGATCTCACGACTGACCGTGCCCGGTTCCCTTCTTTTACCGGCCGGTAAATCAAAGGACCACAAAAGGACTTCTCGGCGGACAGTCCCGACAGTAGGCAAGGGACGTCACATGGAGGGCAGTTGACAACGTTGACCTAGACAGATAGCGTCTCTAACTGCTATGAGCATATAATCTTTGGTTTTGCGACTCGACCAGTAAAGCCCGGCACTCGATCAGCAAAGCCGCGGGCGCCCCGGATAATCTCAGCCAGCAATTGGCCGAAACCGTTCGGTCCATGGGTTTTCGGGACGCGTCGCGGTCGTACCAGCGGTAAGTACCGGTACGCCAATGCGGAGTAGCATTGGGGTCCGGCCGCGGTACGCGGCAAAAACGGGAGACCAGAGGATGCGACGCCCCTCGCCCCACGCGGGAAGGGACCACGCCGACAGGGACGCGCACACTGCGCCGCCGGTCAGGAGCCGTCCGCCAGAGCCCCGACCGTCTCGGCGCGCCGCCTTTGCGACGACACCGTCACCCTCGCAGACTTTTCCCGCACCGTCCCACGAGCCCGGCTCGGCACACGGAAACAGGGCATGATCCGGCTCGAAAAAGAGAATCCTGGGGGGATTTACGATGCACCTTTTCGGCCGTTCACGAGAACTTCATGCACTGGCTGAGTCATTCTCCGACAGCGCCCGGGGAAACGGCCGGCTCGTGATCATCACCGGGGGCCCCGGATCCGGAAAGACCCAGCTGGTCCATGAATTCCTGACCACGCTGAACGGCACCGACGCGCGCATACTGACCGGTACGACCTCTTCGGCGGAACGAGATCAGCCGCTGAGCCTGGTGCGGCAATTACTGCACAACGCCGAAGCGGAGTGCGCGATATCACACCGGATGCTCCCGGCAGTGAACTCCGCGGCGGGAAACCGCCGCCCCTGGGACCCCGGGCCCGATACCCTGCCCGAGCCCCCCGGGGAGGGGGCGGCCGAGGCACTCCTGCACCTCGGCCACGACGAACGTCCCCTGGTCATCGCCGTGGACGACGCCCACGCCATGGACCCCGCCTCCCTCCGGACGATCGTCCACCTGCTGCGCCGCAGCCGCTCCCGGCGGGTGCTCGTGGTCTGCGCGACGTCAGGCCATTTCGGCGAGATACGTTCGGCCGCGCACACCGAACTCCTGCGCCAGCCGCACCGCCGGGTACGCCTGGCCCCGCTGTCGGAGGCGAGCGTCGGCGAACTGCTCGCCGCGCAGGCCGGACGAGCCCTGCCGGACAGCGTCCGCAGCGCCTACCACCGGGCCACCGCGGGCAGTCCCCTCCTCGTGCACGCCCTGCTGGACGACAGCACGGGCTTCGGCCCCGACATCGGCCGGCCCGTCGCGGGCGCCGCCTACCGCCAGGCCGTGCTGTCGTTGCTGCACCGCGGCGAGGCGGCCCATGCCCGGGTGGCCCAGGCCCTGGCCGCGCTCGGCACCCTCGCCGAGGCCGTTCCCGTCGGGGAGCTGGCCGGCACCACACCCGTCGGCACCCAGGAAGCCGTCGACACCCTCAACTCCGCCGGTCTGCTGGACGGTTGCGCCTTCCGGCACCCGACCGCCGCAGCGGCCGTCCTGGAGGACATGGACGCCGCCGCGCGCACGGAACTGCACGGCCGGATCGCCGAGACGCTGTATCGTTCCGGCGCGCCCGCCGACGAGGTGGCACACCACCTCTCCGCCGCGGCCCTCGTCCCGCCGCGATGGGGCGCGGGAATCCTGCGCGCCGCCGCGGAACAGGCGCTGGCGGCGGACGAGGTGGAACGCTGTGCCGACTATCTCGGCCTGGTCCTGCGCGACTGCACCGACGAGCGTGAACGCCACGCCCTGTCGGCCGCCCTGGCGCGCGCCCAGTGGCGCACCAACCCGGCGGCGGCCGGCCCTCATCTGGAACCCCTGCGCGAGACGGCGCTGGACGGCGGCCTGAGCATGCGGGACACCGCCACCGTCCTGCGGTACCTGCTCTGGCAGGGCGACACCGAGCTGGCCGCCCAGGGCGTGGCCACGCTGGTGCACGCCCAGTCGCCCGCGGACGCGCAGATCATCGCCGAGGTGGAGTTCGTACGGCAGTGGTTCTACGGCGTCGCGCTCCCCGGCAAGGGCGCGCCGGTCGCCGGCCTCGACCCCCGCCGCCGCCATGTGCGCGCCGACGCCGGCGGACTGGCCTCGCGGGTCGCGGCGCTCGTCGGCGGCGAGGCCACCGACGAGTCCGCGGCGGCCGTCGCGCAGGCCCTCCAGGGACACCGGCTGGACCACCTGAACCTGGAGCTGGTCGCGATGTCCCTGCTGGCGATCGCCCACGCGGACCGGCCCGCCGTCGCGGCCGAGGCGTGCGACGCGCTGCTGGAGTGCGCCGTGGAACGCCGGGCGACGACGTGGCAGGCCGTGCTCGGCTCCATCCGGGCGGAGATCGCCCTGCTGCAGGGGGATGTGAGCACCGCGGCGCAGGGCGCTCTCGCCGCGCTCGGTACCCTGCGCGCCCAGAGCTGGGGGGTTCTCATCGGCCTGCCGCTGTCGACGGCGATCTCCGCGCTCACCGCCCTGGGCTCCTACGCCGAGGCCGAGGAACTGCTCAAACACGACGTGCCCGAGCCGATGTTCCGCACCGTCTTCGGCATCCAGTACCTGCGGGCCCGCGGTCACCACTACCTCGCCACCGACCGGCCCTTCGCGGCTCTGGGCGACTTCGAGACCTGCGGGCGGCTGCTCCGGGAGGGCAACCCCAGCCTGCAGAAGGGCATCCCCTGGCGGTCCGACCTGGCCCTGGCCAACCTGCGGATCGGCAAGGCCCGCACGGCCCGGGAGTGGGCCGAGGAACAACTGCGGCTGCCCGGCGGCCACAGTTCCCGCGCCCGGGCCATGGCACTGCGCCTGCTGGCCGCGACCTGCAAGCCGCACCGCCGGGCCTCGCTGCTGCGCGAGTCCATCGACCTGCTCAAGACGTGCGGGGACCGGTACGCGCTGGCCCAGGCGTACGCCGACCTGTCCGCGGCGCACTACGAACTGGGCGAGTACGCCCGCGCCCGGCTGGTGGCGCGGCAGGCGGCACGGGAGGCCGAGGTCTGCCGGATCGAGTCGCCGGTCGACGCACACCTGCTGGAGGACCCGGCACGCCCGGAGACCGCCGAGTCCGAGGGCGGCCCCGCCATCCTCAGCGACGCGGAGTGCCGGGTCGCGGGTCTGGCCGCGCTCGGGTACACCAACCGGGAGATCAGCTCCCGCCTGCACGTCACGATCAGCACGGTGGAGCAGCATCTCACCCGGGTCTACCGCAAGCTCAACGTGGCCAGCCGTTCGGAGCTGCCGTCGAAGATGCTGGAGCACCGCATCCCGAAGCTGTCGGACCGCTGGTCCGGCACCCACTCGTCGGCCGGCTGAGCGGCCGGGCCGCCACGCCGTCCACGCCGGCCCGCTTCTCCCCACTGAGCCACCTCACCCCGCGCGGCCCCGCCGGTGACCC
>NZ_JBEZBT010000067.1:0-35910 GCF_040647235.1 Streptomyces sp. NPDC042638 | reverse complement strand
GCGACTCCCGCCGCGGCCTGGTGGCCGACAGCACGCACAGGGCGACCTGTGCCGCTTCTTCCGCGTACGGCGCCGGACCGCTCAGCGCACGGGGACGGCCTTCGGCCGCCTCATCGCCAGCTGCCGCTTCAGCCGGGGTCCGAACGGCCGCTCCACGAAGCGGTGCATCAGCCAGGCCAGTCCCAGCAGCCCGGTCACCGACGCCACGAGCGTGGGCCACGGCCCGAGGCCGAGACCCCGGTGCAGCACCCGGATGACGAACCAGCCCAGGTGCTCGTGGATCAGGTAGAAGGGGTACGTCAGCGCCCCGGCCACCGTCAGCCAGCGCCAGTTCGCCCAGCGCATCCAGCCCAGCGCCACCACCGCGACCGCCGCGAAGGACAGGAAGACGATCGACTGGATGACGTACGGGTCGCGCGGGAAGGCGCCGTGCATGCCCGGGTGCCACAGGGCCGTGACCGAGTAGCGCTGGCCCAGCAGGAAGGACATGCCGACGATGCCCCACAGCAGCAGGTCGCTGCCGAAGCGGTGGATCAGGTAGAGGGCCAGGCCGCCGATGAAGTACGGAGCGTGGTCCCGCATCACCAGCTCGTCCGTGAGCGGAAGGTCGGCGACCCGGGCGAAGACGCCGGCCAGCGTCCACAGGATGCAGAAGGTCACCACCCGCCGGTAGGTGACGCCGCGCCAGATCACGAAGAGCGCGAAGAGCACGTAGAACCGCATCTCCACCCAGAGGGTCCAGCACACGCCCAGCACCCGCGGCACGCCCATCGGCTGCTGCAGCATGGTGAAGTTCATCAGGAACTCGTCCGACCTGAGCGGGTGCACCACCGCCGGCAGGAGGACCGAGGCGGCGCCCACGATGAGCAGGGCGGCCCAGTACGCCGGGTAGAGCCGGGAGACGCGGGAGCGGAAGAAGTCGCCCAGGGTACGGCCCCAGCTGCTCATGCAGATCACGAAGCCGCTGATGACGAAGAAGAACTGGACGCCCAGACACCCATAGGTGGCCGCCCGCGACAGGGTCGGGAACACCGCGGCGGGGGACTGGTGCCAGGATTCGGCGACCGTGCCGTTCTTGCCGGCGAAGTGGTAGAGGCAGACCATCAGCGCGGCCAGCAGTCGCAGCCCGTCCAGGGCGCGCAGCCGGTCACCCGCGCGCTGGCGGACGGGGCCGGCCGGCAAGGCGGCGGGAGCCGGCAGCCGTTCGGCGGGCAGCGCCCCGACGGTGCTCGCCGGTGCGAGGGTCTGGTCGGCCGGTTTCATCGTGGGCCTCTTTCGGCGGGTGCGAAGTCGTGTGTCGTCCGTGGGTCAACGGAACGACGCTACGCAACCCCGACGGAGGAAAAGCGATCCGAAGTTGACGTGCGGCAATCGCACAGATGTCGCGTGGGTGAAGGGCACGGCACCGAGTTGACACCCGGGCGCGGAAAAAGCGCGTCGCTCCCCGGTCCGGCGGGGAGCGACGCGTGGGCGGGCGGCGGGATCAGCGCCGCGTCAGCGCCCGGGCCCGGCGGGCGATCCGGCGCACGGTCGCGTTGCGCGGGATGAACGACAACTGCGCGGGCACCGCGCCCGGGAGAGCCAGCGAGGTCAGCCGGCGCCGCTTGAAGTACCGCCAGGTGTGCGCATCGAGGTGCCGGGAGAGGTAGCTCTCGGCGGCGGCCCGCAGTTCCGGGTAGATCTTCGGCTGCATGGCGAAGCCCACCGCCCCGAGCAGCGCGGCCAGTTCGTCCACGCGCTCCGGCGAGGGCATCGACCAGCCGGACACGGCGCTGCCGTCGCCGAGGTCGGGCAGCAGCGCGTCGGCGATGGTGACCGGCACCCGGTTGCTGTTCTGGTAGGGCGTGAGCCGGGCCAGGACGGTGTCCGTGCCGACCCGGGCGACGGGCAGGCCGTACAGCGCGGCCGCCGTGAACAGCGCGGTGGAGAAGCAGCCGACGACCAGCGCGGGGCGCAACCGCTGGAACGCCACCTCGGCGAGCACGGGCACGTCCAGCAGGGTGAGTTCGGCGCCGAGCCGGTCCGCCTCCTGCTGCAGCAGCCGCGACCAGTGGGCGGGTGCCACCGGGTGCGGCTTGAAGACCAGCCTGCGATGGCCGAGCGCCACCGCGCCACGCACCATCCGCAGGTGCAGCTCCTCCTCCTCGGCGGCGCTGAGGATCTCCAGCGCGGAGAGGTACTGGCCGAGGAGCAGGGCGGGCCGCGGCTCACCGGTGCCCGGCAGTCCGCCCTCGCCCTCGGCGAGTTCCTCCAGCACCTTCAGGAACACCTCGGTGGGCACCAGTTCCGGGCGCACCCCGAACTCGGTGAGCAGCAGCGGGGTCAGACCGGGGACCAGGTCGAGGTGGAGGAGGCGTTCGATGCGCGTGCCGACCAGCGGGTCGATCTTGTCGCGCGTGGGGCCATAGCTTATGAGGCCGTCGGCGTAGACATCGACGGGAGCGCCGGTGAACAGCTGGCACAGCGCGAGCGCCGGGTTGACCTGCACGGACTCCACGGTGAGCCGGATCTGGTCGTCACCGAGTCCCCACAGCAGCCGTACGTACCGCTCCCACATCGGGATGTCGTTGGCGCGCGGGCCCCAACCGCTCGGGTGCAGGGGCGCGATGGTCTCGTTCCAGGACAGCACCCCGTCGAAGCGGCCACCGATGCTCCGGAAGCCCGGCATCAGGTCCACGGACGGCGTGGTCTCGGGATTGGCCGCGTTGTTGGTGACGACGAGCAGCCGGCGGTCCGCCGGTTCGAACAGTCCGGCGTCGAGGGCGGCGGCCAGGGTGGCCGCTCCGTACAGCGTCGACGCGCAGAAGACGTGGGTGGTGCGGGGCATCAGGCGGCCACCGTCCGGGCGCCGGCCGGCCGGCGCCGGAGCCGCCGCAGCCGGCTCGCGCGCTGCGGGTCCATCGAGTCCAGGACCTGCGCCAGCACGTCCTGCGGCAGCCTTTTCAGCGCGCCCGCGCTCAGGGAACGCAATTGTCGAGCCACGGCGGGTTCGAACCTCTCGATCGATCCGAGGTGATGGGCCATGATGGCGCAATACGTGCGCACGGCTTTCGGCAGCAGCTTATCGGCCTCGGGGTCCCGCGCCGTTTCCTCGATCACCTGGTCGAATGCGCGAATGAAATCCAGTTGACGGACGTCACCGATCTGGGTGAGTGACGAAGCGACTCCGCGCCGGTAATACACGCCGAGCAGACCGACGGCGGCGAAGGATTTCGCCTCCCGGTGCAGCCTCCAGATCCACGGCCGGTCCTCGGCCGTGCGCAGCCCGTGGGTGAAGTGCAGCAGGCCCTCGTCGACGAGCCGGCGGTGGTAGATGCCCGCCCACGCGTACGCGTAGTCGACGGAGGTGGACCGGTCGGCGGGCAGGATCGTGTCCCGCGGGTTCAGCACGACACCGCGGCGGCCCTGCGGCACCCGGTGGATGGAGCGGGCCCGGCCGGTGCACTGCACATGGTCGGTGCGGACGAAGTCGCAGCCCAGCTGGTCCATGGCCGCGACCAGTTGCGGGTAGTACCCGGGGGCCAGCCAGTCGTCGCCGTCCAGGAACGTCAGGTACTCGCCGCGCGCCCGGTCGATGCCGGTGTTGCGCGCCGTCGCCAGCCCTCCGTTCTGCTCGTGTCTGACCAGGACCGCGCCCGGCAGATCGCGTTCCGCGCGCGCCAGGATCTCCGGGGTCTCGTCGCGCGAGCAGTCGTCGACGAGAATGAATTCGAAGTCCTCACGCGTGTTCGCGCGCAGGCTCTTCAGCGTGTCTGGCGCGTATTGCTGGACGTTGTAGAAGGGCACGATGACCGAGAGCTTCACCACCCGGATGACGTTAGAGGGAAGCCCGGCCCGCGTCCTGACCGTATCCTTGATTTCAGGTGAACTGCGCGTGGCAAACCTGTGAACCGGGCTGTTTTCCGGTGTGATCAGAGCCTGATTCGCCATTCGGCGACGCGCTGTTAACCGTTTGTTGTGTTCAGGTTGGGCGGAACCTTGGAATCGCTTCCTAGCGTCTTCGACGTGCCAGCAAGTGCTACGAAGTCCCTGCGGGTCGCCGTCCTCGCGGACTCCGACACCCGCTGGAAGTGGGGCGCGCTCACCGCGCAGCGCCTCACTCCCGCGGCTGCCGAGGTCCGGCTCGACGGCTACCTCCTGCGGGGACGTGCCACCCCAACCGCCCGCCAGCTCAGGGAGGTCGGCGTCCAGGCCGACGCCCTGAGCGAGGTCACCGGCGTCGAGTTCCTGCGCGCGATGACCGAGGAGCCGTACGACATCCTCGTCCTCGCCCTGGTCGGCGGCGGCGTCCAGGCGATGCTGCACGGGCTGCGTGCCGCGTGGGGCCCCGGGCGGCGTCCCGTGATCGTCACCGGCTATGTCGGGGTCGTCTACGAGAAGCTCGCCGACGGGCTGCTGCTGCGGCACGGCGCGGACCTCGTCCTCGCCAACTCCCGCCATGACGCGGACCGGTTCCGGGCCGTGTACGAGGGTGTGGGGGCCGACGCCTCCTCGGTCACCGAGGTCGCGCTGCCCTTCCTCGGCGGCACGCCCTACACCGGCGAACACGACCCCTACACCGTGGTGTTCGCGGTCCAGCCGTCCGTGCCGGACAACCGCCGGGACCGTACGTACCTGCTGGACCGGCTCATCGGGCACGCCCGGCGGCACCCCGAGCGCGAGGTGCTGCTGAAGCTGCGCTCCAAGCCCGGCGAGCACACCACCCACATCGAGGAACTGCCGTACCAGAAGCTGGTCCAGGGCAGGGACCTGCCGGCCAACTTCCGGCTGGTGTACGGGCACATGGGCGAGGTGCTCGACCGCACCGACCTGCTCGTCACGGTCAGCTCCACCGCGGCCCTGGAGGCCCTGCACCGCCGTATCCCCACGGCCGTCCTCACCGACCTCGGGGTGCGCGAGGTGCTCGGCAACCACCACTTCACCGGCTCCGGCTGCCTCGCCTCCTGGAACCAGCTCGACGCCGGGCACCGCCCGGTGCCGGACGAGGAGTGGGTGTCCCGGCAGGGCGTCGCGGCCGACGGCACCTACGCGACGGCGTTCGACACCGCCCGGGAACGCATCGCCAAGCTGCTCGACCGCCCCGGCGGCCTGCCGCCCCTGAACCCCTACTACACGCCCGAGACCGCGCCCGGTTACCTGCCGGGCATCCTCGCCCGCCACCACCTCGGCCCCGACGGCGTACCGCTGCCCGGCGCGCCCGCCGCCGACAGGGAGCCCGGTCCCGTACGGCAGATCGTGCGCCGGGCCGCGCGCGGCGCCTACCGGCACGGCGTCCAGCGGGTCGCCCCGGTGATCCGGCGGATGGGCGAGCTGTGACCCCACTGCAAGGAGTAGACCCCATGTCCCACTCGGAAGCGGACCCACGGGCCTCGGTCCGCCGGGTACTCGCGGTGATCCCGGCGCGTGGCGGCTCCAAGGGCGTCCCCGCGAAGAACCTCGCCCCCGTGGGCGGTGTCCCGCTGGTGGCGCGCGCGGTGCGCGAGTGCCGGGCGACCCGGCTGGTGACCGACGTCGTCGTCTCCACCGACGACCAGGCCATCGCCGCCGCCGCCCGGGAGGCCGGAGCCGAGGTCGTGCTGCGGCCCGCCGCCATCGCCGGTGACACCGCCACCTCGGAGGCCGCGGTCCTGCACGCCATGGACACCCACGAGGCGCTGCACGGCGCGCCGGTGGACGTGGTCCTGCTCGTGCAGTGCACCAGTCCGTTCCTGATCCGCGAGGACATCGACGGCGTGGCCGCCGCGGTCGCCGAGAACGGCGCCGACACCGCCGTCACCGTGGCCCCCTTCCACGGCTTCGTCTGGCGCAACGCCGACACGGAGGCCGAGGGCGGGGTGGGCGTCAACCACGACAAGTCCTACCGCCCGCGCCGCCAGGACCGCCCCCAGGACTTCCTGGAGACCGGCGCCGCCTACGCCATGGACGCGGCCGGCTTCCGCGAGCACAGCCACCGCTTCTTCGGCCACACCGAGCTGGTGCGCACCGACCCGGCCCGGGTGCTGGAGATCGACGACCCGCACGACCTGGCGCGGGCCCGGGCCCTCGCCCCCCTCTTCGACGCGGACCGCCCCGGTTCGCTGCCGACCGCCGGCGACATCGACGCGGTCGTACTGGACTTCGACGGCACCCAGACCGACGACCGGGTGCTGATCGACTCCGACGGACGGGAGGTCGTCGCCGTGCACCGCGGCGACGGACTCGGCATCGCGGCGCTGCGCAGGAGCGGCCTGAGGATGCTGATCCTGTCCACGGAACAGAACCCGGTCGTCGCCGCCCGCGCACGGAAGCTGCAGATCCCCGTGCTGCACGGCATCGACCGGAAAGACCTCGCACTGAAGCAGTGGTGCGAGGAGCAGGGCATCGCGCCGGAGCGCGTGCTCTACGTCGGCAACGACGTCAACGACCTCCCGTGCTTCGCCCTCGTCGGCTGGCCCGTGGCGGTCGCAAGCGCCCACGACGTCGTACGCGGCGCCGCACGCGCGGTCACCACCGTCTCCGGCGGCGACGGCGCGATCCGAGAGATCGCCAGCTGGATCCTCGGCCCCTCTCTCGATTCCCTCCCCAAGTGAAGGACACCCCCTGATGAGCACCAACTCCCGTCTGCGCACCTTCGGTTCGCGCGAGGTCGGCCCCGGCAAGCCCGTCTACATCTGCGGCGAGATCGGCATCAACCACAACGGTGAGCTGGAGAACGCCTTCAAGCTGATCGACGTGGCCGCCGAGGCCGGCTGTGACGCCGTCAAGTTCCAGAAGCGCACCCCCGAGATCTGCACCCCCCGCGACCAGTGGGACATCGAGCGCGACACCCCCTGGGGCCGGATGACCTACATCGACTACCGCCACCGCGTGGAGTTCGGTGAGGACGAGTACCGCCAGATCGACGAGTACTGCAAGAGCAAGAACATCGACTGGTTCGCCTCCCCGTGGGACACCGAGGCCGTCGCCTTCCTGGAGAAGTTCGACGTCCCCGCCCACAAGGTGGCCTCCGCCTCCCTCACCGACGACGAGCTGCTGAAGGCCCTGCGCGCCACCGGCCGCTCGGTCATCCTCTCCACCGGCATGTCGACGCCGAAGCAGATCCGCCACGCGGTCGAGGTCCTGGGCAGCGACAACATCCTCATGTGCCACGCCACCTCCACCTACCCGGCCAAGGCCGAGGAGCTGAACCTCCGCGTGATCAACACGCTGGAGAAGGAGTTCCCGAACGTCCCGATCGGCTACTCCGGCCACGAGACCGGCCTGCAGACCACCCTCGCCGCGGTCGCGCTCGGGGCGACCTTCGTCGAGCGTCACATCACCCTCGACCGCGCCATGTGGGGCTCCGACCAGGCCGCCTCCGTGGAGCCGCAGGGCCTCGTCCGCCTCGTCCGCGACATCCGCACCATCGAGGCCTCCCTCGGTGACGGCGTCAAGAAGGTCTACGACTCCGAGATGGGCCCGATGAAGAAGCTGCGCCGCGTCACCGGCGTCGTCGCCGAGGCGGAGATCGCCGCGGCGGCGGGCGAGCCCGTCTCGGTCTGAGCACCCTGATCGCCTTAGCTGCCTGCCCTACGACTCGCCTTAGCTGCCCTACGACGGGACGGTCGTACGCCGATGAGCCCCCGCGCCGGTCAGGCCGGCCACTCTGCCCACACGCTCGCCTTCGTGGAGAGCCCGGTACAGCTGCTGAACGTACTGGAGTGGGCGCACCTGCACGGCCGGCGCGGCGGCGCCGGGCCGGGACGGCAGGCCGTGCCCGCGCAGGCCCGGCGGGTACCGGCCGGAGCACCGCCGGCCGGCGCGGAGTTCACCGTCGTCGTCCTGTCCCCGACCGACCCCATGACCCGGGGCCAGCTGCGCCGCATGGCCGACCTGGCCCGGGACGAGGGGTACCGGGTGCGCTGGGAAGAGGCGCGGGGCGGTACCACCGCGCCCTTCCACACGATCGGCGGCCTGGCGGGTTCCCTCCGCCGGGCCGACCGCATCGTCATGGGAGACCCGTTCTCCCGCTACGTACAGCTGCTGCTGACCATCACCCGGGCCAAGGACCTGGTCGTGGTCGACGACGGCACGGCGACGATGGAGTTCGTCGCCCAGCTGGCCCGCGGCGAACGCCTGGTCCGCTGGCACCGCAAGGGCGGCCGGCCCGGCGCCCGCGACCTGCTCTTCGCGCCGGTCTCCTCCTCCGCCCGGCGCCGCCTCACCCCGAGCGACCGCCGGCGCGTCCAGGTCTTCTCCTCCATGCCGGTGACCGAGACCCCCGAGGGCGTCACCGTCACCGCCAACGACTTCGCCTGGACCCGCGCCCGCTTCGGGCCGCCGCGCATCACCAAGGGCGCGGACATGGTCGGCACCTCCCTGGTGGAGACCGGCGTCGTGGACGCCGACCGCTATCTGGAGGCCGTCCGCCACCTGGCCAGGGCGCACGGCGCCGCCCGCTACTTCGCGCACCGCCGTGAGAGCACCGACAAGCTGCACCGGCTGGCCGTCGAGACGGGCCTGGAGATAGTGCGTCCGGACCTGCCGCTGGAGCTGATCGCCCGTCGCGGCCCCATCGGCCGGACGATCCTCAGCTTCCCCTCCACGGTCGTGCACACCCTGCCGCTGGCCCTGGCCGGCACGGGCGTCCGCGTGGCGGTCTGCGACATCGACCCGGCCTGGCTCACCGACACCGCCTCCCCCCGGGCACAGGGCTTCCTGTCCGGCGTGACCGACACGGCCCGGGACGTGCACCGCCTCGCGGCGGTGGCTCCGGCGTGAGCGCCGCGTCGCGGTGCCCTTCGTGACCCGTCGCCCGGGCGAACGCCGGGTGGGGCGGCGTGGGACGCCGGCTCACCGGGGGGAACCTCGTGCCGCCTCCCACGCGAACGGCGGCAGCGGGGCGAACGGTGCTGTGCGCGGTCCGCGGCTCGCCCTTCCGCGTCCCTGCCTGGGCTCCCGGCCCCCGGGCCCGGCCCCGGCCGTCCCACCCGTCGCGTTCCTCCCGGGTCCGGTTCGTGGACATCGCGCGCGTGATCGGGCCGAGGCGTGGTATGCGTGGAAGGAGGAAACAGAGGTTTTACCCACCACAGTCCGCCACCATGCGTCCGCCGGTCAGATTTTCTTCCCCTAACGGGCTGAACTTTTGTTGATCGAGGGGTAGTTGATCAGTGGGCGTCCTACCCTTCAGAGGGTGAAGCAATTGATGTCCCTAGAGTCCGAGGCCGGCCTCCCGGGGGATGTGCTCCCCGGCGTGCTGAGCGAGGCCCTGCACGCCGAACTCGTCGCCTTCCGGCGCGATTTGCACATGCACCCCGAGCTGGGCAACCAGGAGTTCCGTACGACCGCCGCGATCAAGGAGCGGCTCCAGCAGGCTGGGCTCAGGCCCCGTGTCCTCGCCACCGGAACCGGACTCGTCTGCGACATCGGGGTCACGGAGGGTGAGCGTCCGGCCGTACCCATCCTGGCCCTGCGCGCGGACATCGACGCGCTGCCCATCCCGGACACCAAGACGGACTGCCCCTACCGGTCGACCGTGCCGGACCGCGCCCACGCCTGCGGCCACGACGTGCACACCACCGTCGTCCTCGGCGCCGGGCTCGTCCTCGCCGACCTGCACGCCAAGGGGCTGCTGTCCCGCCCGGTGCGGCTGGTGTTCCAGCCCGCCGAGGAGGTGCTGCCCGGCGGGGCCCTCGGCGCCATCGCCGACGGGGTGCTCGAAGGCGTCGGCCGGATCCTCGCGGTGCACTGCGACCCCCGGGTGGACGCCGGGCGGGTCGGGCTGCGGCACGGGCCGATCACCAGCGCGTGCGACCGGCTGGAGATCGCGCTCGACGGGCCCGGCGGCCACACCGCCCGACCCCACCTCACCACCGACCTGGTCACCGCCGCCGCCCGCGTGGCCATCGACGTGCCCGCGCTCGTCGCACGGCGCGTCGACACCCGCGCCGGGCTCGCCCTGACCTGGGGCCGCATCGAGTCCGGCCACGCCCCCAACGTGGTGCCGCAGCACGCCGAGCTGTCCGGGACCGTCCGCTGCCTGGACCTGGACGCCTGGCGGGACGCGCCCGACATCGTGCACGAGGCCATCGACGAGGTCGCCACGCTGCACCGCGCCAAGTCCGAGATCAACTACATGCGGGGCGTGCCGCCCGTGGTGAACGACCGGGAGTCCACCGACCTCCTGCGCCGCTCCATGGTCGCCCGGTACGGCATGCGTTCCGTGGAGAGCACGGAGCAGAGCCTCGGCGGCGAGGACTTCTCCTGGTACCTGGAGGAGGTGCCCGGAGCGATGGCCCGCCTCGGGGTGCGCCGGCCCGGCGAGCGCGTGGTGCGCGATCTCCACCAGGGCGACTTCGACGCCGACGAGCGCGCGATCACGGTCGGCGTGGAGATGTTCACCGCCGCCGCCTTCCTGGAGACGGCGCAGACCTGATCCACGCCCGACGGGACGGGCACGGCCGTCCGGCCCCGCGCCGGACGGCCCCACGCGGGGGCGGATCCACTGGGGGGACGGATCCACTGGGGGAGAAGCCCCCGGCCTTGCGCCGGCCGGGGCAATACCCTCGTGAGCCATTCGTGCACGGTGCGCGACGGCGCCGCGAGAGGTCTGCGATCCCGAGTTCAGAAGCTGTTTGCCTCGAATCGATAACGGCTTCGAGAGGGGGTTTTTTGCGACATCTACGCGCGTTACGATGCCGCGAAGCCGACGCCAATGGGGGCGTCCAGGCTGGGGCACTGTCAAGGTGCTCCCATCAAGCGCCGACACGGCGCTCAGGTCAGGTGAAGGAGCCTCCCGTGCGCCGGGTAGCCAAGCTTTCCGCTGCGTGTATCGCCACCGCAGCTCTCGCCATGACTGCCACCGCGTGTGGCAGCACCTCCTCCGACAACGGCAACGACTCGTCCTCCACGGGTGGTGGCAAGGGCGTCAAGATCGGCCTCGCCTACGACGTCGGCGGCCGCGGTGACCGGTCCTTCAACGACTCGGCGGCGCGCGGTGCCGACAAGGCCAAGACGGAGTTCGGCGGCTCCATCAAGGAGCTGACCGCGAAGTCCTCGGACACCCCGGCCGACCGTGAGCAGCGCCTCTCGGACCTGGCCCAGGCCGGTTACAACCCGATCATCGCCGTCGGCTACACCTACGCTCCGGCCGTCGACAAGGTCGCCAAGCAGTTCCCGAAGACGTCGTTCGGCCTGATCGACGCCGTGGTGCCCGGCAAGAACGTCGACAGCATCACCTTCACCGAGGAGCAGGGCTCCTACCTGGCCGGTGTCGCGGCCGCGCTGAAGACGAAGAAGGACCACGTCGGCTTCATCGGCGGTGTCGACAGCCCGCTGATCAAGAAGTTCGAGGCCGGTTACGTCCAGGGCGTCAAGGACACCAACTCGAAGATCAAGGTCGACACCCAGTACCTGAGCCACGGCTCGGACACCTCCGGCTTCGCCAGCCCCGACAAGGGCAAGCAGGCCGCGCAGGGCATGCTGGACAACGGCGCCGACGTGGTCTACTCGGCGGCCGGCTCCTCCGGCAACGGCGCGATCGAGGCCGTCAACGGCGTCAAGGGCGCCTGGGCCATCGGCGTGGACTCCGACCAGTACCAGATCCCGGGCCTGGCCAAGTACAAGAACTCGATCCTGACCTCGATGGTCAAGAACGTCGACGTCGGTGTCTACGACTTCGTCAAGTCGGTCAAGGACGGCAAGCCGCTGACCGGCACCAACACCTACTCGCTCGAGAAGGAGGGCGTCTCGCTCTCCACGAGCGGCGGCTTCATCGACGACATCAAGGCCAAGCTGGACGCGGCGAAGAAGAAGATCGTCGACGGTTCGGTCAAGGTCAAGACCACCCCGTGATCTGACGGATTCCGTCGGACTTGTGGCTCGGCGCGGGGGCGCCTTCCGGAGCCCCCCGCCGAGCCATAACAATGTGTCAACTCTACGCGTGTAGCACGGAGTTGCCGCGCTAGCGTCGCCGACGCCTGCCACCTCCCCTAAGCAGCCCCTTTCCCCGAGGAGAGTGCGCCATCAACGCGTCCAGCCCTCCCGCTGCCGTCGAACTGCGCGGCATCACCAAGCGTTTCCCCGGCGTCGTCGCCAACCGCGACATCGACATCACCGTTCGCACGGGCACCGTCCACGCCCTGTGCGGTGAGAACGGCGCCGGCAAGTCCACCCTGATGAAGATCCTCTACGGCATGCAGCAGCCGGACGAGGGCACCATCACGATCAACGGCGAACAGGTCACCTTCGCCAACCCCGGCGACGCCATCGCCCGCGGCATCGGCATGGTGCACCAGCACTTCATGCTCGCCGACAACCTCACCGTCCTGGAGAACGTCGTCCTCGGCGCGGAGAAGCTGTACGGCATCGGGGGCAGGGCCCGCGCCAGGATCAGGGAGATCTCGGACGCGTACAGCCTGAACGTCCGGCCCGACGTGCTCGTGGAGGAGCTGGGCGTCGCCGACCGCCAGCGCGTGGAGATCCTCAAGGTCCTCTACCGCGGCGCCAAGACCCTCATCCTGGACGAGCCCACCGCCGTCCTCGTGCCCCAGGAAGTCGACGCCCTCTTCGACAACCTGCGCGAGCTGAAGGCCGAGGGTCTCACCGTCATCTTCATCTCCCACAAGCTGGGCGAGGTGCTGTCGGTCGCCGACGAGATCACCGTGATCCGGCGCGGGACCACCGTCGGCACGGTCGAGCCGCGGGGCACCACCCCCAAGCAGCTCGCCGAGCTGATGGTCGGCAGCGAGCTGCCCACCCCGGAGACCGAGGAGTCCACCGTCACGGACGTCCCGATGCTCCGCCTGGACGGTGTGCACCTGGCGCAGACCGACCTCGACGGCATCGAGCGGATCATCCTGGACGATATCTCCTTCACCATCCACAAGGGCGAGGTCCTCGGCATCGCCGGCGTGGAGGGCAACGGCCAGTCCGAGCTGGTCGAGGCGATCATGGGCATGCGGCAGCCCGACGCCGGCGTCGTCACCCTCGACGGCACCGACATCTCCCGCACCCCCACCCGCGACCGCCGCGAGGCCGGCATCGGCTACATCCCCGAGGACCGCCACCGCCACGGCCTGCTGCTGGAAGCGCCCCTGTGGGAGAACCGCATCCTCGGCCATGTCTCCGAGCGGCCCAACTCGCGCGGCGGACTGCTCGACATCAAGGCGGCCCGCGCCGACACCGAGCGGATCGTGCAGGCGTACGACGTCCGCACGCCCGGCATCGACGTGACCGCGGCCTCCCTGTCCGGCGGCAACCAGCAGAAGCTGATCGTCGGCCGCGAGATGAGCCACGACCCCAAGCTGCTCATCGCCGCCCACCCCACCCGCGGTGTGGACGTCGGCGCCCAGGCGGCCATCTGGGACTACATCCGCGAGGCCCGCCGTGAGGGCCTGGCCGTGCTGCTGATCTCCGCCGACCTCGACGAGCTGATCGGCCTCTCCGACACCCTGCGGGTGATGTACCGCGGCCGCCTGGTCGCCGACGCCGACCCCGCCACCATCACCCCCGAAGAGCTGGGCTCCGCCATGACGGGTGCGGCCACCGGCCACCTGGAGCACACAGAGGACGACGAGCGATGAAGAAGCTGACCTCACGGATCGACAAGGAGCGAGTGCTCCTCGGCCTCGCCGCGCCGGTACTGGCGGTCGTCGCCGCGCTCGTCGTCACCGCCCTGGTGATCCTCGCGACCGGCAAGAACCCCGGCGCCGCCTTCAACGACATGCTGACCTACGGCTTCGCCAGCGACAGCCAGGTCTACATCCTGAACAAGGCGACCACGTACTACCTCGCGGGTGTCTCGGTGGCCATCGGCTTCCGGATGAACCTGTTCAACATCGGCGTCGACGGCCAGTACCGGCTCGCCGCGTTCATCGCGGCCGTCCTCGGCGGCGCGCTCACCGTGCCCGGCTGGCTCGCCATCCCGCTGATCGTCATCGCCGCCATGGTGACCGGTGCCCTGTGGGCGGCCATCGCCGGCATCCTCAAGGTGACCCGGGGCGTCAGCGAGGTCATCTCGACCATCATGCTGAACTCGATCGCCACCGCGATCATCGCCTATCTGCTGCAGCCCGGGAAGCTCGCCCGGCTGGAGCAGGGCGGCACCGTCGTCTCCACCAAGCCGCTGCCCTCGTCGTCGTACTTCTTCACGATCAACACGGGCCCGGCCGGTGAGCTGTGGGGCTTCCTCTTCATCGCCGTCCTGGTGGGTATCGCCTACTGGTTCGTGCTCGGCCGCACCCGCTTCGGCTTCGACCTGCGCACGGTCGGCCAGTCCGAGAGCGCGGCCGCCGCCAGCGGCGTCTCGGTGAAGAAGATGGTCGCCACCAGCATGATCATCTCCGGTGCGGTGGCCGGTCTGATCGGCATGCCCACCCTGCTCAACGACAGCCACGCGTTCAGCAACGACTTCCCGGCGGGCATCGGCTTCACCGGCATCGCCATCGCGCTGCTCGGCCGCAACAACCCCGTCGGCATCGCGCTGGGCGCCCTGCTCTGGGGCTTCCTGGAGCGCACCACCAACCACCTGGAGTTCCAGGGCTACGACAAGGAGATCCTCGGCGTCATCCAGGGCGTCATCGTCCTGTGCGTCGTGATCGCCTACGAGGTCGTACGGCGCTACGGCATGAAGCGCCAGCAGCAGAAGGTCGGCGCCGAACTCGCCGCGCTGGCCGCCGCCCCGACGAAGAAGCAGGAGGTGGCGTGATGACTGCCACGATGACCGACGCGCCGCCGCCCGCGGCGCCCAAGGCGGCGGGCGCCCCGCAGCGCTCGGGCCGCTCCCTCGGCCAGATCCTCGTGATCGTCGCCGGCGCCCTGCTGCTCGTCGCGGCCGTCCGTATGATCACCGGCTCCGACCAGCTCGACTCCGCCGGACAGGTCTCCGCCGCGCTCGGCCTCGCCGTCCCCATCGGCCTCGCCGGGCTCGCCGGCCTGTGGTCCGAGCGGGCCGGCGTGGTCAACATCGGCCTCGAGGGCATGATGATCCTCGGCACCTTCGGCGCCGGCTGGATCGGCTGGGAGTCCAGCCCCTGGCTCGGCCTGCTGTGCGGCATCGGCTTCGGCGTCCTCGGCGGTCTGGTGCACGCCGTCGCCACGGTCACCTTCGGCGTCGACCACATCGTCTCCGGTGTCGCCGTCAACCTGCTCGCGCTCGGCGCCACCCAGTACCTCGCCAAGCTGTTCTTCGCCGGCGGCAAGGCCGCGGAGGCGGGCGGCAACCCCAAGCAGTCCCCGCCCGCGGACTCGCTGCCGGACATCACGATCCCCGGCCTCTCGGACGGCCTCGCGTCGGTCGAGAAGCACCACTGGTTCCTCGTCTCCGACCTGGCCGGCATCATCGGCGGTCTGGTCACCAACCTGTCCGTGATCACGGTCCTCGCCGTGCTGCTGTTCGTCGGCAGCTGGTGGGTGCTGTGGCGCACCCCGTTCGGGCTGCGGCTGCGCTCCTGCGGTGAGAACCCGACCGCCGCCGAATCGCTCGGCGTCGACGTCTACCGGTACAAGTACGCGGCCGTGGCCGTCTCCGGCGGCCTCGCCGGCCTCGGCGGCGCGTTCCTCGCACTGGTCACCTCGCACACCTACCTGGAGGGCCAGACCGGAGGCCGCGGCTACATCGGTCTCGCCGCCATGATCTTCGGCAACTGGCGCCCCGGCGGTCTGGCCATGGGCGCGGGCCTGTTCGGCTACTCCGACGCGCTCCAGCTGCGCAACGGCGGCGTGACCGTCCACGCGCTGCTCCTGCTGCTGGTCGTCCTGCTCGCGCTGCTGGCCGGCTGGAAGCTGTACAAGAAGGCCATGTGGCAGGGCGTGATCAGCGCCGTCATGGCCGCGCTGGTCCTGGTCTGGTACCTGGTCACCGACGAGGTCCCGAGCGACTTCGTGGGCGCCACCCCGTACGTCGTCACGCTGCTGGTGCTGTCGCTGTCCGCGCAGCGCCTGCGGATGCCGAAGGCGGACGGTATGCGGTACCGGAAGGGCCAGGGCAAGTGACCGGGCGAGCCGCCGCCTTCGACTGGGAGGCGCTGCGCGCCGAGGCGCGGGAGGCCATGTCCCACGCCTACGCGCCCTACTCGGGGTACCCGGTCGGCGTGGCGGCCCTGGTCGACGACGGCCGCGTCGTCACCGGCTGCAACGTCGAGAACGCCTCCTACGGCCTCGGCCTGTGCGCCGAGTGCGGCCTGGTCTCGCAGCTCCAGCGCACGGGCGGCGGCCGTCTGACGCACTTCACCTGTGTGGACGGCGAGGGCGCCCTCCTGGTGCCCTGCGGTCGCTGCCGCCAGCTGCTCTACGAGTTCGGCGGCCCGGACCTGCTCCTGGACACCCCCGAGGGTGTCCTGCCGCTCTCCGAGATGCTGCCCCAGGCCTTCGGCCCGGGCCATCTCACCAAGTAACTCCCGTACGGCCCCCCTGATCCGCTCAGGGGGGCCGTACACCTTCGCACCTCCCGGAAGGAAGCCATCAGCCATGGCCATGGACGCCATCTCCGTCATCCGCACCAAGCGGGACCGCGGCGAACTGACCGACGAGCAGATCGACTGGGTCATCGACGCGTACACCCGCGGCGAGGTCGCCGACTACCAGATGGCCGCGCTCAACATGGCCATCCTGCTGAACGGCATGAACCGCCGCGAGATCGCCCGCTGGACCGCGGCCATGATCGCCTCCGGCGAGCGCATGGAGTTCTCCTCGCTGTCCCGCCCGACGGCCGACAAGCACTCCACCGGCGGCGTCGGCGACAAGATCACCCTGCCGCTGGCCCCGCTCGTCGCCGCGTGCGGCGCCGCCGTCCCGCAGCTCTCCGGCCGCGGCCTCGGCCACACCGGCGGCACCCTGGACAAGCTGGAGTCGATCCCCGGCTGGCGCGCCCTGCTCTCCAACGAGGAGATGCTGCACGTCCTCGACACCACGGGCGCGGTGATCTGCGCGGCGGGCGACGGCCTGGCCCCCGCGGACAAGAAGCTGTACGCCCTGCGTGACGTGACCGGCACGGTGGAGGCCATCCCGCTGATCGCCTCCTCGATCATGTCGAAGAAGATCGCCGAGGGCACCGGTTCGCTGGTGCTGGACGTGAAGGTCGGCACGGGCGCCTTCATGAAGACCATCGAGGACGCCCGCGAGCTGGCGTCCACGATGGTCGGCCTCGGCACGGACCACGGGGTGAAGACGGTCGCGCTGCTCACCGACATGTCCACCCCGCTCGGCCTCACGGCGGGCAACGCCCTGGAGGTCCGCGAGTCGGTCGAGGTGCTGGCCGGCGGCGGTCCCGCGGACGTCGTGGAGCTGACGGTGGCCCTGGCCCGCGAGATGCTCGACGCGGCCGGCATCAAGGACGCCGACCCCGCGAAGGCCCTGGCCGACGGCTCCGCGATGGACGTCTGGCGCCGGATGATCGCGGCCCAGGGCGGCGACCCGGACGCCGAGCTGCCCACCTCCAAGGAGCAGCACGTCATCAAGGCCCCGGCCGCCGGTGTCCTGACCCGCCTCGACGCCTACGACATCGGCATCGCCGCCTGGCGCCTGGGCGCCGGCCGCGCCCGCAAGGAGGACCCGGTGCAGGCGGCGGCGGGCGTGGAGATGCACGCCAAGCCGGGCGACACGGTGACCGAGGGCCAGCCCCTGCTCACCCTGCACACGGACACCCCCGAGCGCTTCGAGTACGCGCTCCAGGCGGTCACGGGTTCCTACGACATCGCGGCCCCGGGCACCGACTTCCAGGCCACCCCGGTGGTGTTGGAACGTATCGCCTGACCTGCGATTTCATCGTCCGGGTGAACGGGACCGGTGGACCTCCACCGGTCCCACGGCCACGCTCCGCCGGGAACCCGGGGGCGTGGGCCGCCGGGGCCTTCGCGCGGTGAAGTGCGGTTTTCCCGGCGGCCGACCCGGCGTCACTCACCCCAGCAGCGCCGCCACCCCCACCAGGACCGGCACCGAGGCGATCGTCGACAGGAGGACCGAGTCCCGGGCCAGGGACTCGGCCACCTGGTAGCGGCTGGCGTAGGTGAAGAGGTTCTGGGCGGACGGGAGGGCGGAGGTCACCACCACGTCCAGCAGGGGCGCGCCGTGCATGCCGAGGACGGTGGTGGCCAGGGCCCAGGCGATCAGCGGCTGGGCCAGGGACTTCAACGCCACCGACAGCAGCACCGGCTGACGGTCACGCCCCCGGCCGGGGAACGCGCTGCCGTGCAGGGACATGCCGAAGGCCAGCAGGGCCGCCGGGACCGACATGTCGCCGATCAGGGTGAGCGGGTCCAGCACCGGGCCGGGAACCTTCCAGCCCGCCGCCGACACCACGACCCCGGACAGCGAGCCCACGGCGATGGGATTGCGCAGCGGGGTCAGCGCACGCCGCCACACCGGGCCCTTCTCGCCCATGCCGGACAGGTCCAGGACCGTGAGGGCGACGGGGGTGACCAGGACGACCTGGAAGAGCAGCACCGGTGCCACCAGCGACGCGTCGCCCAGCACATACGCGGCGATCGGGATGCCGAGGTTGCCCGAGTTGACGTAACCGGAGCACAGGGCGCCGATCGTCGTACGGCCCACGCCCCAGCGCCGCGGCGCGCCGACCGCCACGAAGATCCCGGCGACGGCCGCCGTGCTCAGGGCCGTCACCAGCAGGCGCCCGGAGAAGAGCACCGAGAGGTCGGCCTCGGCGAGGGTGGTGAACAGCAGCGCGGGTCCGGCCAGGGTGAAGGCCAGCCTGGTCAGCACCTCACGGCCCTGCTCGCCGAGCGTCCCGCGCCGCCCGATCACATAGCCCACCGCGATGACGATCGCGATCACCGCGAACCCGCTCAGGACCCCCGCCACGGAGCCACCCTCCGGCGCGGGACGCGGATCGGTCAATGTGATCTTCGACAGCTTCGCGGACGGCGGTGCGGGCGCGCGTTCACCCCGGCCGATGAGTTCCGCCCGCCCGGCCGGTCTATCCGCTCGTGGACGCCCAGATGCCTGCCGTGCTCGTGCTGCCCGGACCCGTCAGCCGGGACCAGGTGCCGGGGCTGTGTGCCGAGGTGCGGGCGCTGCTGGAGAGCGGCCGGGGGAGGGTGGTCGTCTGTGACGTGGGCGGGCTCGGACCGCCGGGGCTGGCCGTCGTGGATCTGCTGGCCCGGCTGGAGCTGACCGCCCGCCGGTCCGGCGGGCGGATACGGCTGCGGGACGCCGATCCCGCGCTACGCGCCCTTCTCGGCCTCGTCGGCCTCCGCTTCCAGATGGAGGGGCAGGTCGAAGAGCGGGAACCAGCGCTGGGTGTCGAGGAAGCAGTGGAAACCGGTGATCCGGCCGTCTGAGATCTCCAGCACCTGCACCGCCCACGGGCTGAACCCGCCGTTCTCCGGGTCCGGCTTGTAGTGCGCGAAGCCCGGCAGGCCGTTGGCCCGGACCGGCAGCAGCCGGGAGCCGGCGCAGGACGCGCCGATGGTGGTCATGAAGCCGGTGATGTCGGCGGTGCCGCGCAGCCACAGGTCGAACGGCGGCATCGTCATGATGGCGTCCTCGTGCAGCAGCGCCGTCAGTGCCGTCATGTCGTAGCCCTCGAAGGCCTTGACGTACCGCTCCAGCAGCTTCTGCTGCTCCTCGTCGAGCGGATCGGACACCGCACCCTCGCCGCCCGCCGTCTCGCGCTCGGCGAGGGTGGCCCGGGCCCGCTGCAGGGCGCTGTTGACCGAGGCGACCGAGGTGTCCAGCAGCTCGGCGACCTCGCTCGCCTTCCAGGCCAGCACCTCGCGCAGGATCAGCACCGCCCGCTGCTTGGGCGGCAGCTGCTGCAGGGCCGCCATGAAGGCGAGCCGGACGGACTCCTTGGCCACCGCCGCCTCCGCCGGATCGTCCACCGTCGGCAGCACGCGGGTGTCGGGCATCGGCTCCAGCCAGATGGAGTCCGGGCGGGGCGAGAGCGCCGCCTGGGCGAGCGGTGTGGATTCGGTCAGGTCCATCGGGCGGGCCCGCTTGTTGCCCGCCGTCAGCATGTCCAGGCACACGTTCGTCGCGATCCGGTACAGCCACGAGCGCACCGAGGAGCGGCCCTCGAACTTGTCGTAGCTCCGCCAGGCCCGCACCAGGGTGTCCTGCACCGCGTCCTCGGCCTCGAAGGAGGAGCCGAGCATGCGGTAGCAGTACCCGGTCAGCTCGGTCCGGTGCTTCTCCAGTACGACGTCGAGATCCGCCGTCGCCGTTCCGTTGCCCATCGTCCACCCACCCCTGTGGCCGTTCCTGTGGCGCGCCTTCGCACCCCGGCACTGGGGAAGCTACCGCAGCCCACCGACAATGACCCCCGGAGTACGGGAACGCCCAGCTCAGAACGGTTGCTCAACGGCGAGAAGCGGCGTGCGCGGCTCAGTGCGCGCCCACCGGCTCCCGGCGGGCCGCGACCCGGGCGGCCCGGGAACCGAGGACGGTGATCGTGACGACGCCGAGCACCGCCAGGAGGCCGACCCCGACCGTGCCGGACCAGCCGTCCGCGTGGAAGGCCAGCGCGCCGACCGTGCTGCCGACGCTGGAGCCGATGTAGTACGCGGACTGGTAGAGCGCCGACGCCTGGGCGCGGCCGTGCGTGGCCGTCTTGCTGACGGCCGAGGAGGCGACCGCGTGCCCGGCGAAGAAGCCCGCCGTGATCAGGACCAGGCCCAGCAGCACCAGCGGGAGCGAGGAGGCCAGGGACAGCAGCAGCCCCGAAGCCGTCGTACCGCCCGCCAGGTACAGCGCGCCGCGGCGGCCGAGGCGGCCCACCAGACGGCCCGCCGTGGACGCCGAGACCGTGCCCACCAGGTAGACCAGGAAGATCGAGCCGACGATGCCCTGCGGCAGCCCGAACGGCGCGCCCGTCAGGCGGTAGCCGATCACCGTGTACACGCCGCCGAACACCGTCATGAACAGCGCGCCGATCGCGTACAGCCGGCGCAGCAGCGGGTCGGAGAGGTGGTCGCGGACCGTGCCGAGCAGCACGCGCGGGCGCAGTGAGCCCGCCTGGAAGTGCCGGGGGGCGGGCAGCAGCAGCCGGAAGGCCACCGCGCACCCGACCGCGATCAGGCCGATCACGCCGACCGAGACCCGCCAGCCCCACGCCTGGGCCACCCAGCCGGTGATCACCCGGCCGCTCATGCCACCGACGCTGTTGCCCGCGACGAACAGACCGATCGCGGTGACCAGGGCCTTCGGGCGGACCTCCTCGGCCAGATACGCCGTCGCCGAGGCCGTCAGTCCGGCGAGCGCCGCGCCCTGCACCGCCCGCAGCACCACCAGCGCGCCGATCGACGGCGCGAACGGCACCAGCATCCCGACCGTGACGGCGACGGCCAGCGAGGCCGTCATCACCGTACGGCGCCCGAACCGCTCGGACAGGGCGCTCATGGGCAGCACGAACAGGGCCAGTCCGCCGGTCGCGGCCGCCACGGTCCAGCTGGCCTCGCTCGCCGCGACGCCGAACTCGCCGGAGATCAGCGGCAGCAGGGCCTGGGTGGAGTAGAGGAGGGCGAAGGTGGCGACGCCGGCCAGGAAGAGGGCGAAGCTCATCCGGCGGTAGCCGGGGCCGCCCGGGGTCAGCCGGGTATCCGCGCGGGGGGAGGAGGGGACGGGCGTGACGGCGTCCAGGGTGGTGGACGCCCCGGTACTGGCGGGAGACATGCTTCGACCGTAGGGACGGCACCTCTCATCCGTCCAATGCATGGAATGGTCATAATCGTTCCCATGGCGCATCAGCAGAGGTCACAGGGGCGGCTGTCACCATCCGGTGACACAGAAGACATGACGGAGATGTCGCGGACGCTGGCACCGCGCCTCGCCTACTTCGCCGGCGTGGCCCGCACCGAGCACGTCACCCGGGCCGCCCACGAGATGAACGTGCCCCAGTCGACGCTCTCCCGGGCGATGGCCCGTCTGGAGCAGGACCTGGGCGTCGGCCTGTTCACCCGGCACGGCCGCACGGTCTCCCTGACCACCGCCGGCCGCACCTTCCTCGCCTCCGTGGAACGGGCTCTCGCCGAGATCGAGCGCGCCGCCGAGGAGGTCCGCGCGGACGCCGACCCGGCCACCGGCAAGGTCGCCTTCGGCTTCCTGCACACCATGGGCGCGGAGACCGTACCGGGGCTGCTGCACGCCTTCCGCGCCGATCACCCGCGCGTGCGCTTCAGCCTGGTCCAGAACTACGGCGAGGCGATGCTGGAGGGGCTGCGGGCGGGCGAACTCGACCTCTGTCTGACCTCCCCGGTGCCCGACGCCCCCGACCTGGTCGCCCGCCGCCTGGACGAACAGAAGCTCCGTCTGGTCGTCCCCGCCGACCACCGGCTGGCCGCACGCCGCCGTATCCGCCTGGCCGAGGCGTCCGACGAGACCTTCGTGACCCTGGAACCGGGGTACGGGCTGCGGCGGATCACGGACGACCTGTGCCGCGAGGCCGGGTTCAAGCCGCGGGTCGCCTTCGAGGGCGAGGAGGCCGAGACGCTGAGGGGACTGGTGGCGGCGGGGCTGGGAGTCGCTCTCCTGCCGCCCCCGACGGTCGCGCGTCCGGGCGTGGTGGAGCTGACCGTCACGGCGCCCAGGGCCGCCCGGGAGATCGGCGTCGCCTGGCTGGCCGACCGCCCCGACACCCCACCGGTGGCCGCCTTCAAGAAGTTCCTGCTCTCCCGGAGGGGCAACCTGCTCCCCGCCTGATCCACGCCCGTCCCGAGGAAAGCGGTGACCGCGTGACACACATCCGCGGCCCGGCTACGAGGGCCTACGCCCGGCGCGCCGAGGCACGCACCTGACGCCGCGAGGCCGCCCTCCGGGCGGCGACGGGAATGGTCAGACAGGCCCTACCGCTTCAACGAGCGGCCGAAGCCCGCGGCCAGTGGCATGCGGAGGCCGATCGGCGGTGGTGCGGCCAGCGCGTCCTCCACCGGCCGTGACACCGGGCACCCGAACAGGGCGCCCATCACGAAGTCCGCTGTCAGGGAGAGCACTTCGCTCCGGTGGCCGTGCAGTCCGTGTCCGTCGGAGTGCACTTCGAACCGGCACACCTCCCGGTTCACCTTCTTCGCCCGCGCCGCGAACCGGAACGACAGCTCGGGATCGGTCCGTTCGTCGTTCGTGCCGTGCGCGATCAGTACCCGCCGTCCGACCAGCTGCTTCACCGGCTCGGCCGGCGCGGCGACGTCCTCCTCCGGCAGCCACGGAGCCAGTGCCACCACGGAGTTGACGGCCTCGTGGCCGCCCACCCGCAGCGCCGCGCGTCCGCCCATGTCCACGCCGGCCAGACACACGGGAACGTCCCCGTAGCGTCGTACGACCTCGTCGGCGGCCCACTCGGCGTCCGCCGCCAGATGTGCCTCGCTGCCGTTCCAGCCGCGGTAGCGGTACCGGACGGGGTGGACGGCCAGCCCCTCGCCGCGGCCCGCGCGGGCGAGCGCGCGGCCCAGGGAGCGGATGAAGGCCGTCGCCCAGACGGGGGACGGCCGGCGGGCGGAGACCTCCTCCCCGCCGGGGAGCAGCAGCACCGCTCCGCTCACCGACGTCGGCTCCGGGCCGACCGCCTTTCCCAGCCCGGCCGTTCGGACCGGTCTCGCTTGCTGTCCCATGACAGAACAGTGTCAGAAGGCGGGGTGTACGAAACCCGTCCTGGGGGTCACCGTTCCGCATCGGCGGAAAAGTGCCGGAAAACAGTCGACGCGCGCGCCGGGTGCTCTACGCGCGTAGGAGTTAGAGTGCGGAAATGACGAGCCAGACTGCACCCACGGGGGCCGTCCCGGCGCCCGTGCCGGCCCACGTTCCGACGCCGGACCAGATCCGCCGGGCGCCCAAGGTACTGCTGCACGATCATCTCGACGGCGGGCTCCGCCCGGGGACCGTCGTCGAACTCGCCCGGGAGAGCGGGTACACCGAGCTTCCCGAGACCGACCCGGACAAGCTGGGACTCTGGTTCCAGGAGGCCGCCGACTCCGGCTCGCTGGAACGGTATCTGGAGACCTTCCGGCACACCGTCGCCGTGATGCAGAGCCGGGAGGCCCTGGTCCGGGTCGCCCGCGAGTGTGCCGAGGACCTCGCCGAGGACGGGGTCGTCTACGCCGAGGTGCGCTACGCGCCCGAGCAGCACCTCGACGCGGGGCTGACCCTGGAAGAGGTGGTCGAAGCCGTCAACGAGGGCTTCCGGCAGGGTGAGCGGCTGGCCCGGGAGAACGGCCACCGGATCCGGGTCGGCGCTCTGCTGACCGCCATGCGGCACGCGGCCCGCTCCCTGGAGATCGCCGAACTCGCCAACCGCCACCGGGACTCCGGCGTGGTCGGCTTCGACATCGCCGGTGCCGAGGCGGGTTACCCGCCCACCCGCCACCTCGACGCCTTCGAGTACCTGAAGCGGGAGAACAACCACTTCACCATCCATGCCGGCGAGGCCTTCGGGCTGCCCTCGATCTGGCAGGCGCTCCAGTGGTGCGGCGCCGACCGGCTCGGGCACGGGGTGCGGATCATCGACGACATCGAGGTCCGCGAGGACGGCTCGGTCAGGCTCGGCCGGCTCGCCTCCTACGTGCGGGACAAGCGCATCCCGCTGGAGCTGTGCCCCAGCTCCAACCTCCAGACCGGCGCGGCGTCCTCCTACGCCGAGCACCCGATCGGGCTGTTGCGACGGCTGCACTTCCGGGCCACGGTGAACACCGACAACCGGCTGATGTCGCACACCAGCATGAGCCGGGAATTCGAGCACCTCGTCGAAGCGTTCGGCTATACGCTCGACGACCTGCAGTGGTTCTCCGTCAATGCGATGAAATCAGCGTTCATTCCTTTCGATGAACGACTCGCGATGATCAATGACGTGATCAAGCCCGGCCATGCCGAGCTGAAGTCCGAATGGCTGTTCCAGCAGACCGCTTCCACCAGCGGTTCCGGCGGTTCCGGCGGTTCACCGGCATAGCCGCCGGGCTCTGACCGGTACGGAATGCGGACGCGCTTTCACAAGGCGTCCGCATTTCGGTGTTTGCGGCGGGTGGTCCGGCATGTTTACGGTCGTGGACCGCTCAGATCGTTCGTGATCATCCGTCTCCGCTCGCAAGGACACATTCCCCATGAAGCAGTCTGCCGCCAAGACCCTGGGCGTCACCGCCCTCGGTGCCGCCATCGCCGCCGTCGGCGCCGGCGCGGCCAACGCCGCCCCGGCCGTCCCGGACGCCACGCAGGCCCTGGACACCGTCACCAAGACGCTGCCGGCGGAGAACGTCGGCAGCGCGCTGCCGGGCGCCACCCAGGCGCTCACCCAGGGACAGGGCGCCCTCGGCGCCGGGGTGGCCGCCGCCCAGCCCGCCGTGCAGAAGGTCCTCGCCGAGGGACCGTCCGCGCCGGTCGCCCAGCTGCTCGGCGGACTGCCGCTGCAGAAGACGGGTCTGCCCACGCACGGGGTGCCGGTGAACGGGATTCCGCTCGGCTGACACCGTCGGCCGTGCGACGCCGCTGGGGCGCACCGGAACCGTCCGGGAGCGCCCCAGCGGCGTACGCGCGTCTCGGCGCCTGAGGGCTGCTCACCAGGCGGTACGGGCCTTGTCCTCGGACGGCAGCAGCAGCCACAGCGCTATGTAGACCAGGAACTGCGGGCCCGGCAGCAGGCAGGAGACCAGGAAGATCACCCGCATCGTCGTGGCGGAGGTGCCGAAACGCCGGGCGAGTGCGGCGCAGACTCCGCCGATCATCCGGCCGTGGGTGGGGCGGGCAAGGGCGGTCATGTCGGCTCCTCCGTGGTCGTCGGCTCGCTCACGAGCCGGTGGCGGGCCCGGGCCGGGACCCTTCAACTGTCTTCCACGGTACGGAGACGAACGGGACGAAGCATCGCTCTACGGGGCGATACCGACCCTGGGAATCGTCGGGGTACGCCCCTGAGCCGGCTCCTCCTGGACGGTGGCCGCCTGCCCGGTCTCCCCGGGCTCCCGCTCCTCCTGCCGCCGCAGCCGGGCCCGGCCCGCCGGAACGACGGCCAGGTGGGCCAGGACGACACCCGCCGTGTTCAGCAGCAGCGAGTCGACGTCCACGACCCGGCCCGGCACGCCGGTCTGCAGCAGGGCGATACCGAGGGAGACCAGAGCACCGGCCGCCGCCGTACGGATCAGCGAGGCGAGCGGGGAGACGGTGAGCCTGCCGTGCGCCGCCGGCAGCAGCACGCCCAGCGGCGCGAGCAGCGCGAGACCCTCGCCGAGAGGTCTGGCGGCCCCCGGCCAGCCCAGGGCCAGATCGGCCCGGATGCCCGCCAGCGGGCGCAGATTCGGGGGCATCACCCAGGGGACGTCCAGGGGGCGCAGCATCAGCCAGGCGACGAGGACGAGGTGCGCGACGAGGAGGACACCTCCTGTCACCCGGATGCGGATCGCGGCGCTGCCGCCGATGGAGCCTTGACGCTGCACGCCTGCCAAGACGCCAGGGCGGGCGGGATTGGTTCCGCAGTGGAAACGTTTTGGCGCAGACCCGCTGTGTCCGGGGCGGGGCCGGGTGGCGCGCGGTCCCCGCGGGCGGGGTGCGGCGCCGCTCCGGCGGCCCTGCACGCCCGCGGCAGGGCGGCTGCTATCCGCCCGTGACCGCGCCGGACGGCGGCCGGGTGGTACCGGGGTGGTCGCGGACGTCGTCGGTGCACTCGTAGCGCCGCAGCGGGCCCGGCCCCGGGCCGCCCAGGATGACCGAGCCGTTGTCCTCCGTCGCCGCCGAGTCGGACAGGGTGCACACCAGCTGGGCCAGGGCGTAGGAGGTCAGACGCGAGGGTGCGGTGCTCAGGCGCAGCGCGTCCTCGGGGTCCTTCGGCCCGGGCCCGCGCACGCCGAGGCCGCCCGGTACGTACGTCGTATAGCCCGCGGAGCGTTCCGCGGCCGACGGCGACGTGGCGAGCTGGTCCAGCAGCCCCTGGGCCACGATCATCCGGCGCTGGGCGTCCGGGGTGCCCTCCGGCACCCGTACGGCGCGGTCCACGGCCACCAGGGAGGCACCGCACAGCAGGAAGACCTGCACCGGCACCCCGCGCGAGGACTGCGCGGACACGTCGGGCCCGGCCAGCGAGCAGGGCACCCGGGACGGCGCCGCCCCGAAGTCGGTCGGCACCTCCGTGGCCCGGATGCCGCAGCCGGTGAGCAGCACGCCCAGGAGGGGCAGCGCCAGCAGGCGTCGTACGGTCATGACCCCTCCTTTCCCGAGTCGTCCCGCTCGGTCTTGCTGTGCGTGCCGTCCCCCACGTCCCCCACGTCCCCGCCGTCCTCCTCGGTCAGCCGCGAGGCGTCCCGTGGCAGCCGGAGCGTGAACACCGCTCCGCCCTCGGGGGAGTTGGCGGCGGTGATCTCGCCGCCGTGGATGTGCGCGTTCTCCAGGGCGATGGAGAGGCCGAGTCCGCTGCCCTCGGAGCGCGGCCGGGAGGCGCTCGCCTTGTAGAAGCGGTCGAAGACGTGCGGGAGGACGTCCTCGGGGATGCCGGGTCCGTGGTCGCGGACCTGGATCTCCATCGAGTCGTCCGCCTGCCGCACCGTCACCCGCACCGGAGACCCGCCGTGCTTGAGCGCGTTGCCGATCAGGTTGGCGAGGATGACGTCCAGCCGGCGCGGGTCCAGGCGGGCGTGCAGGCCGCGCTCGACGTCCAGTTCGACCGCGTCCAGCCAGGCACGGGCGTCGATACAGGCGGTGATCTGGTCGGCGACGTCGACATCGTCCAGGACCAGCCGGGCGGTGCCCGCGTCGAAGCGGGTGACCTCCATCAGGTTCTCGACCAGGTCGTTCAGCCGGCGGGTCTCGCTGACCACCAGCCGGACGGCGGGCTCGACCATCGGGTCGATGCCCCCGGCCTCCGACTCCAGCTCCTCCTCCAGCACCTCGGTGACGGCGGTGATGGCGGTGAGCGGGGTGCGCAGCTCGTGCGACATGTCGGCGACGAACCGGCGGGACGCGTCGTCCCGCGCGGCCATCTCCGCGACCCGCTGCTCCAGTGCCTCGGCCGCGTTGTTGAACGTCCGCGACAGGTCGGCGAGTTCGTCGGTGCCGGAGACCCGCAGCCGGGTGTCCAGCCTGCCCTCGCCGAGCCGGCGGGCGGCCACGCCGAGCCGGTGCACCGGCTTCAGCACGGTCGTGGCGGCGGCCTGCGCGAGCAGCGCGGCACCGATCAGCGCGAGCCCGGTCGCGATGCCCAGCGACCAGGCCAGCGAGTTGAGGTCCTTCGCCTCCGGCTCCAGGGACTTCGCCATGTAGCCGCTCGGACCGCCGCCGATGACGCGGGTGCCGGCCACCAGGTAGGGCGTGCCGTGGTCCACGACCCGCTGCCAGTACAGGTGGTACGGCTCCTTGTTGGAGCCGGTCACCGGCTGCCGCTTGGCCACGGCCGTGCGCAGTGACTCGGGCACGTCCTCCAGCGCGAAGCCGTTGATGCCGCCCGAATTGCCGTACACCGTCTTGCCGTCGGCGTCCTGGGCGACCAGGAGCACGCTGAAGCGCTGGCTGCTGGCGGCCATCTGGCCGGCGGCACGCTGCAGCTGGTCCTGGTTCGGGTGCGCGGGCAGCGCGCCCGCGCGGTTCTGCATCTCCTGCCGGAAGTCGTTCAGCACCGCGTCCTGGGCGCGGGTGAGCACGGCCTCCCGGTTGAGCCAGTAGGCGATGCCCGACGCCGACACCGCGGCCGTGAGCGCCACCAGTCCGAACACCAGCACCAGCCGCAGCCTGAGGCTGGTGAACCGCAGCCGCGACAGACTTCCCTTGCGCCCCGCGGTCCAGCCGCGCAGCCCCCTGTGCGTGTCGGTCACTGAGGAGAGTCCAGGCGGTAGCCGACACCACGCACGGTACGGATCAGCGTCGGGGACGAGGGCACGTCCTCCACCTTGGCGCGCAGCCGCTGCACGCACGCGTCGACCAGGCGGGAGTCGCCCAGGTAGTCGTGCTCCCACACCAGCCGCAGCAACTGCTGGCGGGACAGCGCCTGGCCGGGGCGCCGGCTCAGCTCCAGCAGCAGCCGCAGCTCGGTCGGGGTCAGCTGGAGGTCCTCGCCGTTCTTCGTCACGGTCATGGCCGACCGGTCGATGACGAGGTTGCCGAAGGTCGCCGAGTCGCTGGACTCACGCTCCCCGCGCCTGAGCACGGCCCGGATCCGGGCGTCGAGCACCCGCCCCTGCACCGGCTTGACGACGTAGTCGTCGGCCCCCGACTCCAGCCCGACCACGACGTCGATGTCGTCGTTGCGCGCGGTCAGCAGGATGATCGGCAACTGGTCCGTGCGCCGGATGCGCCGGCACACCTCGAACCCGTCGATGCCGGGCAGCATCACGTCCAGCACGATCAGGTCCGGCCGCTGCTCGCGCAGCAGCTTCAGACCGTCCTCGCCACTGGCAGCGGTGGCCACCCGGTGTCCCTGGCGCGTCAGGGAGAGCTCCAGGGCCGTACGGATGGCGTCGTCGTCCTCGATCAGCAACAGGGAAGGCACGGGCTCATTCTGGCCCATGGACGGGGTGTCGTACGACCTGCTGACGGCATGCCTTCTCCAGCGCCACCACCTGTGTGCGGTGTGTGACCGGCCTGGGAGGAGCCCCTGTGACAGGTCTGTGACAGTCGGCGGACACGGCCATGAAGTGGCCCCGGCAGTCTTTTGGTCACGGGTCGGACGGCGAGCCGGAACCGGCCCGGCAAGACCGAATCACCGGTGAGTCCACGACGGGGGAGCGCGAGATGAACACGCTGCACGGCATCAGCACCAGCGCAGTGGTCACGCGTCTGCACGACGTGAACCGGGGATCCGAGAAGTCCGGTGCCGTGAGCCCGCGGGGGTGCGCTCGCGGCACCGGGCGTCAGCACACCGCCTACATGACGGTGGTTGACGCGCACACGGGGGAAGCGCACGGGGGAGCCGCGTACGGGGAGGCCCCGGGGGAGCGTCGTTCCCTGAGCGAGGCGGAGTTCACCGCCTACGTCCAGGAGCGCCGCGCCTCCCTGTACGCCACCGCCTACCACCTGACCGGTGACCGCTTCGAGGCCGAGGACCTGCTGCAGAGCGCGCTGTTCTCGACGTACCGGGCGTGGGACCGGATCAGCGACAAGGCGGCGGTCGGCGGTTACCTCCGCCGCACCATGACGAACCTGCACATCAGCGCCTGGCGGCGCCGCAAGCTCAACGAGTACCCGACCGAGGAACTGCCGGAGACGCCCGGCGAGACGGACGCGATGCGCGGTACCGAGCTGCGCGCGGTCCTGTGGCAGGCGCTGGCCCGGCTGCCCGAACTCCAGCGCACCATGCTGGTCCTGCGCTACTACGAGGGCCGCACGGACCCGGAGATCGCGGAGATACTCGGCATCAGTGTCGGCACGGTCAAGTCCAGCATCTGGCGGTCGCTCCGCCGGCTGCGCGAGGACGAGGTCCTCAGCTTCGGCCGTGCCGAGGAGGACGCCTTCGGCGAGCTGGTCGCCTGAGGCTCAGGGGTCACGGGGGTGCCCTGAGGGGGGAAACGGGGGAATCGCGGGCCACCGGGGGGTGGGATCACGGGGGAACCACGGGGGAGCAAGAGGAACGGGACTGGTGGGCCGGGGGGTCCGACCAGTCCCGTTCCGCGTTCCGTCACGAGGGCGACGGTCAGGGCCAGGACCAGGGCGGGGGTCAGGCCACCGTCCGCTGGCGTACCTGCCGGCCCGCCGCCGCTGCCGTGAGCCGGCCCAGCGCCTCGTCCCGGTCGCACGCGTGGGCACCCAGTGACACCTGGCGGGTGATGATCGACCGCTCCGCGCGCATCAGCCGCCAGCCGCGGCGCAGCAGGAACGGCACCGACTTGCGGCCCTCCCGCAGATCCCGCAGGAAGCGCCGCCGGAAGGTGGTGACCGGTCCACGGGTCAGGCACAGCGCGTCCGCGAGCAGGCCCAGTTCCCGGCAGCGCCCGACGATCTCCGCGGCGAAGATGCCCTCCGCGATGAACAGCGGGGTACGGCCGATGTGCAGCGCCTCCTCGCCGGTCCGGGCGCTCAGCGCGATGTCGTACACCGGCACCGGCGTCGACCCCGTCGCACACAGCCGGGCGATGGCCTCGACGGCGACGTCCGCGTCCCACGACTGCGGGTGGTCCCAGTCGATGTCCGAACTCCCCTGCACCAGGGGCAGGGTCGGGTCGTCACCCTCCTTGTAGAAGTCGTCCAGGCGCAGCACGGGAAGCCCGGAACGGGCGGCGACGAGTGACTTGCCCGAGCCCGAGGGGCCGCACAGCAGCACGACACGGGCGGGGGCCGGAGGATGAATGCTCACGGAACACCAGTTTGACGCATGGCGAGCGCCCTGCCGACCCCGCGGGTCGGCTTTTGAGCGTGAGTCTCACCTCAACTACCCTCAGTGCCGACATCATTACCCTGCGCACCAGAAGGTGGCATCAGCGATGGCCCGACACACCTCCCCCCAGCACATCACCGCGCAGCGCGCCCTGGTCGCCCTCGCCGCCGCCGGAGCGGCGCTGGGCGCGGGCGCGGCCACGGCCCACGCGGGCGCCGGCTCCCCGATCCTGGACGTGCCGTGGCGGCCCACCTCGCTGGGCAAGGTCGACCCGCAGGCGGGCCTGACGGCCCTGACCGGCGTGGTCGGCTACGTCACCGGCCCGGTCGCCGGCCTCAAGCCCAACCCGCTCGCGGGCACGGGCGTGGACCCCCTGGACAACGGCGTGGGCACGCAGCTCGCCGACTTCAAGCCCGTCGGCTCCCGGACGCTGACGGCTCCGCTGGCGCAGGCGCGGTCGCTCGGCAGCGTGCCGGTGGTGGGGCAGCTGCTCGGGCACTGAGGCGTCCCGGAAAGGGGTGCGGGGAACCGCGCGAGCGGCCGGGAGCGTCCCGCGCCCGGCCGGATTCCGCGGTTCCCCGCACCGGTCCCGTCAGTAGGAAGAACCGGACGCGCCCAGCGAACCCGTCGGGTGCCAGACCGTCTTGGTCTCCAGGAACGCCGTCATCCGGTCGATCCCCGGCGTCTCGAAGTAATCCACAGCCTGTGGACGCAGGACCCGCTTCAGATTGTCCGCCGCCGCGATCTCCAGCTCCTTCGCCAGCGCCTCGTCCGCGCCCGCGAGGTCGATCGCGTTGACGTCCTGGTGCGCGGCCAGCGGCGCCGCGATCTCCGCCGTACGGCCGGACAGCACGTTGACCACACCGCCCGGGACGTCGGAGGTGGCCAGCACCTCGCCCAGGGACAGCGCCGGCAGCGGGGACTTCTCGGACGCGATGACGACCGCCGTGTTGCCGGTGGCGATCACCGGGGCCACGACCGACACCAGGCCGAGGAAGGACGACTCCTGCGGGGCCAGGACGGCGACCACGCCGGTCGGCTCGGGGGAGGAGAGGTTGAAGTACGGGCCGGCGACCGGGTTGGCGCCGCCGGTCACCTGGGCGATCTTGTCGGTCCAGCCCGCGTACCAGACCCAGCGGTCGACGGCCGCGTCGACGACCGCCGCCGCCTTGGACTTCGACAGGCCCTCCGCGTCCGCGACCTCCCGGACGAACTGCTCCCTGCGGCCCTCCAGCATCTCCGCGACGCGGTAGAGGACCTGGCCGCGGTTGTACGCGGTCGCGCCGGACCAGCCGCCGAACGCCTTGCGCGCGGCCACGACCGCGTCACGGGCGTCCTTGCGGGAGGAGAGGGGCGCGTTCGCCAGCCACTTGCCCTTCGAGTCCGTCACCTCGTACACCCGGCCGCTCTCGGAACGCGGGAACTTCCCGCCGACGTACAGCTTGTAGGTCTTGAAGACGCTCAGACGGTCAGACATCGAGGTAAGCCTCCAGGCCGTGGCGACCGCCCTCGCGGCCGAAGCCCGACTCCTTGTAACCGCCGAACGGCGAGGTCGGATCGAACTTGTTGAACGTGTTGGACCAGACGACACCGGCGCGCAGCTTGTTCGCGACGGCCAGGATCCGGGAGCCCTTCTCGGTCCAGATGCCGGCGGACAGGCCGTACTGGGTGTTGTTCGCCTTGGCGACCGCCTCGTCCGGCGTGCGGAAGGTGAGGACCGACAGCACCGGGCCGAAGATCTCGTCACGGGCGATGGTGTGCGCCTGGGTGACGTTCGTGAACAGGGTCGGCGCGAACCAGTAGCCGGAGGAGGGGAGTTCGCAGGCCGGGGACCAGCGCTCGGCGCCCTCCGCCTCGCCCCGCTCGGCCAGCGCGGTGATCCGGGCCAGCTGCTCGGCGGAGTTGATCGCGCCGATGTCGGTGTTCTTGTCCAGCGGGTCGCCGAGGCGCAGCGTGGACAGGCGGCGCTTGAGGGCGTCCAGCAGCTCGTCCTGGATCGACTCCTGGACCAGCAGACGGGAGCCCGCGCAGCAGACCTGGCCCTGGTTGAAGAAGATGCCGGTGACGACGCCCTCCACGGCCTGGTCGACGGGGGCGTCGTCGAAGACGATGTTGGCGCCCTTGCCGCCCAGTTCGAGGGTGAGCTTCTTCTCCGTGCCCGCCACCGTGCGGGCGATCTCCTTGCCGACGGCCGTGGAGCCGGTGAAGGCGACCTTGTTCACGTCCGGGTGCGCGACGAGCGCGGCGCCCGCGTCGCCGTAGCCCGGGAGGATGTTGACGACACCCTTGGGCAGGCCCGCCTGGCGGCAGATGTCCGCGAAGAACAGGGCGGACAGCGGGGTCGTCTCGGCCGGCTTCAGCACGACCGTGTTGCCGGTCGCGAGGGCCGGGGCGATCTTCCACGCCAGCATCAGGAGGGGGAAGTTCCACGGGATGACCTGGCCGGCCACGCCCAGCGGACGAGGGTTCGCGCCGAAGCCGGCGTGGTCGAGCTTGTCGGCCCAGCCCGCGTAGTAGAAGAAGTGCGCGGCGACCAGCGGGAGGTCCGCGTCGCGGGTCTCCCTGATCGGCTTGCCGTTGTCCAGCGTCTCCAGGACCGCCAGCTCACGGCTGCGCTCCTGGACGATGCGGGCGATGCGGAACAGGTACTTGGCGCGCTCGGCGCCGGGCAGCGCCGACCACTTCTCGAACGCCTTGCGGGCGGCCCTCACCGCGCGGTCGACGTCCTCGGCGCCGGCCCGGGCGACCTCGGAGAGGACCTCCTCGGTCGACGGCGAGACCGTCTTGAAGACCTTGCCGTCGGCGGCCTCGGTGAACTCGCCGTCGATGAACAGCCCGTACGAGGGCGCGATGTCGACGACCGCGCGGGACTCGGGGGCGGGTGCGTACTCAAAAGCCATGGGGGATCAGTCCACCGTCACGTAGTCGGGGCCGGAGTAGCGGCCGGTGGCCAGCTTCTGGCGCTGCATCAGCAGGTCGTTGAGCAGCGAGGAGGCGCCGAAGCGGAACCAGTGGTTGTCCAGCCAGTCCTCGCCCGCGGTCTCGTTGACCAGGACCAGGAACTTGACGGCGTCCTTCGTGGTGCGGATGCCGCCGGCGGGCTTCACGCCGACCTGCACGCCGGTCTGGGCGCGGAAGTCGCGCACCGCCTCCAGCATCAGCAGGGTGTTGGCGGGGGTCGCGTTGACGGCGACCTTGCCGGTGGAGGTCTTGATGAAGTCGGCGCCCGCCAGCATGCCGAGCCAGGAGGCGCGGCGGATGTTGTCGTACGTCGACAGCTCGCCGGTCTCGAAGATGACCTTCAGCCGGGCGCTGGTCCCGCAGGCCTCCTTCACGGCGATGATCTCGTCGTACACCTTCAGGTACCTGCCGGCCAGGAACGCGCCCCGGTCGATGACCATGTCGATCTCGTCGGCGCCGGCGGCGACGGCGTCACGCACGTCGGCCAGCTTCACGTCGAGCGCGGCGCGGCCGGCCGGGAAGGCGGTGGCCACCGAGGCGACCTTCACGCCCGAGCCGGCGACGGCCTCCTTGGCGACGGCCACCATGTCGGGATAGACGCAGACGGCGGCCGTCGTGGGGGTCGTCCGGTCCGTCGGGTCCGGGTGGACCGCCTTGGCGCCGAGCGCCCGGACCTTGCCCGGGGTGTCCGCGCCTTCCAGCGTCGTCAGGTCGACCATCGAGATGGCGAGGTCGATGGCGTACGCCTTCGCGGTGGTCTTGATGGAACGGGTACCGAGAGACGCGGCGCGCGCCTCCAGGCCGACCGCGTCGACGCCGGGCAGCCCGTGGAGGAAGCGGCGCAGCGTGCCGTCGGACGCGGTGACGTCCGAGAGAACGTGAGCTGTGGGTGCGGTAGTGGGCATGGTCACCAGACGAGCATATCTACGCGCGTAGCGGCTGTACACCCCCGCCGCTCGTAACCGGCCGGCAGATCACGGATGAGCGCCGGTTCCCGGGCGGGCGGCCACGTGCCCGGCGCTGTCGTGCAGAATCGGGCCATGACCACCCCGGACCACCCGTCACCCGCGTCACAGCCTCCGGCGCCCACCGCCAGGGACCGGATCTACCGCTCGCCCCTGGGGCTGGCGGGCGGCGTGCTGCTGCTCCTGGTCGTGCTCTGGCTGGGCTTCGACGCGCTGTTCAAGGGCGACGGCCGCACGCCGTGGCTGGCGCTGGCCGGCCTGATCCTGATCGTGCCGCTGATCGTCGCCTTCACGCTGCGCCCCGCGGTCTTCGCGAACGAGGAGCGGCTGCGGGTCCGCAACCCCCTGCGGGTGATCACCCTGCCCTGGGCGGAGGTCGCCGGCCTGCGCTCCGGCTACTCCAACGAGGTCCTCGCCAGGACCGGCACCAAGTACCAGCTGTGGGCCGTCCCCGTCTCGCTGCGGGCCCGCAAGAAGGCGGCCCGCCGGCAGCAGCGGGCGGCGTCGGACGCGGCCCGGGGCGTGACACCGGGCGGCCGGGGCGGCACCCTCGGCCCGGGCACCCTCGGCCCGGGCGGCCTCGGTCTCGGCGGGTTCAGTCTGCGCGGACCGGACACCGGCCCGACCCGCGCCGAGACCGACCAGGTCATGGACGACCTGCGGGAACTCCTGGAGCGCCACGGGGAGACCGGGCCGGGGCAGGGCGAGGTCACCGTGCGCTGGGCCTACGAGGTGGCCGCCCCCGCGGTTGCGGTCACCGGGGATACCGAGCGCCCGCAGCAGGCTGTCCAGCGCGGTGCCGGC
>NZ_JBEZBT010000066.1:0-37913 GCF_040647235.1 Streptomyces sp. NPDC042638 | reverse complement strand
GCCATGACTCGATCCTCTCAAATGATCGAGTCCCTACCGAACCCGGAACGGTTCATCCTCCAGGGGGCCCGGGTGTCGTGGTGTCCGCCGAAATGTGGCTGCATTCCCGCCCCGGGCTGACCCGGACCGTGGTCTTCCGGCTGCCCGATCAGCGCCGCCTCCCGGAAACCGTCGACGCCGCCCGGCAGCTGCTGCACGCACACCGGGCGGCGTCGCCGTGAGCCTGTGGAACCGCGCCCGGCTGGCCGCCCAGCTGCTGCCGGCACCACGGAGCCACCCGCCCGAACCCTTCGACGGACCGTGGCCGGTCACGCCCAGCTGTGGGCCGACGACCCCAGGGCGCTGGACCTGCTGCACGAATCCGTACTGCGCGCCTTCGCCCCGTACGCAGACCACTGGGACACCGTTGACGCCGGCGCCCTGGACGCCGGGGGGCCGCCTGGCGGTGCGGGACCGCGTGACAGCGCGCCGGGCCTGGCGAGTGCCTACCGCCACAAGCCGGGCGGCCCGCTGCACGTTCCGCCCGACCGGGAACGGGACCCCCCTTTCTGACCGTGATGGGGCTGGCCGGGGCCGGCGCCGTTCTGATCGCGGTCGCCGTCTCGACCACCCTGCTGCCCGCGATGATGGGCTTCGCCGGAGAGTGGCTGTGCCCGAAGCCGGGCTCGCGTGCCGCCCGCCGCGAGCGCGCCACGCAGCAGCCGGACCACGGCGGGCGGCGGCCCTCCGGCGAACGTTGGGGCCGTGCCGCCGTACGGCGTCCGATGCCGACCCTGCTCGCCGTGCTGGTCGGCCTGCTCGCCGTCGCTGTACCCGCCAGGACCTCCAGCCCGCCCTACCGGACAACGGCTCCGCGGCCGTCGACGGCACCCGACGCAAGGCGTACGACGTCGTCTCGGAGAAGTTCGGCCCAGGCTTCAACGGCCTGCTGCTGATCCTCGCGGACACCTCGCACACGGATGACCCCGGCAGGGTACAACCGCTCTCACCAAGGAGCTGAAGGCCACCGAGGGCGTCGCCGCGGTCGGCAGGCCGCAGTTCCTCGACGGCGGCAAGAGCGCGGTCGTCCAGGTCGTGCCGAAGAAGGGCCCGGCGGACGAGAAGACCAAGGACCTCGTGGAACACATACGCGACGAGGCACCGAACTGGCAGCGGGAGACCGGTGCCCTGATCCAGGTGGACACGAAAGCCTTCAACAACACCGCGGAATTCCATACCGTGGGATGAGGCAGTCGAGTCGTTTGCAGCGCAGATGAGAGCGGGCCGGCGTAGCTGGTGAGGTGCTGCACCAGGCGGGGTGCCGTCGTGCTCCTCAGGCAGGAGGCTGACGCTCCTCACCGTTACGGAGGCGGGGCCTGGGCGAGCTGCCACGGTTCGTCGTCGACGGGCCGGTTGTTCTGCGGCGCTCAAGGAAACGGGCCAGCCTGGTGGTCGCTTCGGTGAGGACGTCGGGCGGGGGCAGGGTGACCATGCGCAGGTGGCCGGATGGAACCGGTCCGAGGCCGGATCCGGGGACGAGGAACAGCCCCTCCTCGTGCAGCAGGTCGGAGGCCAGGCTCTCGTCGTCGCCCAGACGGTACTGACCGGGAGTGATGCGGGGGAAGACGTAGAACGCGCCGCGGGGTTTGACGGTTCGTACGCCTGGGATGTCGGCGAGCAGGCGACACAGGTGGTCTCGTCGAAGGCACAGTGCACCTCCTGGGGCGGTCAACGCCGTTGTGTCGTCGATGCGCAGCGCGGCTGCCACGGCGCCTTGCGCGGGAACGTTCGGGCACAGCCGCAGCGACGCGAGGGTGTCGAGCGCGGCGACGTAGTCGCGCGCGGGGCCGCGGCAACCGGTCAGTGCCAGCCATCCCATGCGGTAGCCGGGGATACGGCTGCGTTTGGACAACCCTCCGAACGTCAGGCAGGGTACGTCCGGGGCGCACTTCGCGAGCGGCGTGTGACGGGTGTCGTCGTAGAGGAAGTCGGCGTAGATCTCGTCGGCCAGGAGGACCAAGCCGTGCCTGCGGGCGATGTCGGCGATGCCGTCGAGGACCCCGCGAGGCCATACTGCGCCGGTGGGGTTGTTGGGGTTGATCACCACGATGGCCCGTGTCCGGTCGGTCACCCGGCGGGCGATGTCACCCGGGTCCGGGTACCAGTCGGAGGCTTCGTCGCACGGATAGTGCACCGGCCGCCCGCCTGCCACGACGACTGAGGCGGTCCACATGGGATAGTCCGGTGCCGGGATGAGAACCTGGTCGTGGGGGTCCAGGAGCGCGTGCAGGGACAGCGGTGCGAGTTCCGAAACTCCGTTGCCGAGGTAGACGTCGCACGACCGTACGGTGTCGAGTCCCTTGCCGCGGTAGTGCTGGGCCACCGCGTCACGGGCGTCCGGGAGCCCGGCGGCGCCGCTGTATCCGCAGGAGTCGTCGAGGCGGTCACGTACCGCCTGCACCACTTCACGGGCGGGTGGCAGACCGTGCGTGGCGGGGTCTCCGAGACTCAGCGTGAGTACGTCCTCCCCGGCGGCTCGCATGCGTTCGGCCTGTGCCGCGAGCGGCCCACGCAGACTGTAGGAGACACCCGACAACTTATGCGACATGCCGATATGGTGGCGCGACGTCATGCGATGTCCCCGGGATCAGATGCGGCGCGGTTGGATGCGGATGGCGGCGCAAGGAACCCGGTGCGCCTGAATTCGCGCAGGTAGGTGTCGAGCAGCCCGGCATCGACGGGCGGACAGACAAGTCCGCTGCCGGCGAGTGCGGCGTCGGTGTTGTGGCGGCTGAAGGCGGGGAAGACACCGTCGGTGTACATCTGCTTGACCGAGACCTCACTGTCCCGGGCCGGTTCGATGAACATGGCGACATATGGGGCCATGGGGTGGTCGGGCAGCCGGGCCGTCAGCTTGGCGAGCATCTCCGTCCACGCGTCGTAGGGCACGGTCCGTACCGGATATCCCATGGCGGTCAGGCGTTCCACGATCAGCGGCAGGCGGGCGGGGCGAGGGTTGGTGAGGTGGTAGACGCGGCCGTCGGGTTCCTGGTGGGTGATGAGGTGTGTGATCGCGTCCGCGGTGTAGTCCACCGGCACGAAGTCCAGCGGCAGGGCCATGTCCGGGGCGAGGCCGGTCTCGGCGATGGTCCGGAACAGGGCGCACATCATGGTGTCGGTGTTCCACACGCCCCGGTCCACGGTGCCGGTCACCTCGTAGGGGCGGTGGACGGCCGTGGGCAGGCCGCGTCGTCCGGCCTCGACGACGAGGTTCTCCGCGACCCATTTGGTCTCGGGGTAGCCCAGGGACAAGCGGTCGGCGTGGTCGAGAGGCGTGTTCTCGTCGACGTGCGCCACACCGGCGGTGCCGAACCCGGCGATCACCGCGATGGTGGAGATGTAGTGGAGCGGCTTGGTGGTGTGCTCGCCCGCCAGCTGCAGGACGGTGCGGGTGCCACCGACGTTGATCGGCGCGAGCGCGTGGTAGGGGTAGGCGAAGTTGACCCGGGCGCCGCAGTGCACAATCAGGTCGATCTCACGGGCGAGCCGGTCCCACTCTTCGTCGGACAGCCCGAAGTGCGGCTCGGCCAGCTCTCCGCAGACGGGGACGACACGGTCCAGCAGCGGTTCGGGGTCGAGGCCGTAGCGCCGCATCCTGGCCGCCAGCCGCGCGAGGGCCCGAGGTGGGTCGTCGGCGCGGATCAGGCAGTGTACTCGCTCCACGCCCTCCCGCAGCAGCCGGTCGACGAGGTAGACCCCCAGGAAGCCGGTTGAGCCGGTCAGCAGCACCTGGCGCGGGACCCGGGCCGCGGCCGTCGCGGGCGCGGTGTAACGCAGCTCCGGGTCGAGTCGGCTCTCGATCGCGAAGTCGGTGTCCGGGGCGGTGGATTCCTCGTGACCGTCGAGTAAATCCTGCACCGTCGCGGCGAAGTCCCGCAGGGACGGGTCCGCGACCAGGCTGCGGATCATCGCACGCCCGAACTCGGCCGGCACTCCGAGGCGTTCGCGCACCGCGGCGGTGACCTGTGTGGCACGCAGCGACGTACCGCCGAGAGCGAAGAAGTGCGCATCGCGTCCGACCATGTCCGCATTGAGGACATCGCGCCACACGCTCGCGAGGATCTCCTCCACCTCTCCGCGGGGCGCGTCGTCGCGGGCCGAAGCGGCGGGTGTGGCGAGGGCGGACAGCGACCTGCGGTCGACCTTGCCACTGGAGGTGAGGGGGAGTGCGTCCACCAGCGCGATGCGCGTCGGCGTCATGTAGCTGGGCAGCCGGTCGCGTACGTGCTCGTGCAGGTGAGCCGTGAGGTCCTTCTGGTCACGTCCGCTGTGCACCACGACAGCGGCCATCAGCCGCTGCCCCGCCCCTTCGCCGACCACATCGACCGCCGCCTGACGCACGTTCGGATGTGCCGACAGCACGGACTCGACCTCGTCCAGCTCGACGCGGTAACCGCGGATCTTGACCTGCCGGTCGCGCCGCCCGAGGAATTCGAGCGCTCCGTCCTCGCGCCACCGTGCCATGTCGCCGGTGCGGTAGAGCCGTCCACGTATGTCGGCGGGGCTCCACCGGTCCTCGACGAAGTGTTCCGCCGTCCTGTGCGGATCGCCGAGATACCCCAGTGCAACACCATCCCCGCCGACCCAGAGTTCGCCCGTCTCACCGGGGGCGGCGACCGTGCCGTCCTCACGCACCACGTAGGCGGTCGAGCCCGCGACCGGCACCCCGATGGGCACGTTCTCGGCCTGCGAGGACAGCTCGTCCAACCGGCAGACGGTGGACAAGGAGGAGTTCTCGGTGGGCCCGTAGCCGTTGAGGAACACGGCGGGCCGGCTCTCCGTCAGAACGGCCCGCACGGCGCGAGGGCTGAGTACATCACCGCCCGCGACGAGAAGACGCAGCCCGGCGAAGAGGTGGGGTGCGACGTGGGCGTGCTGGTGGAAGAGGCCCGCGCTCAGCCACATCACGCTGACGCCCCGGCCGCTCACCACGTTCTCCAGCGCCTTGGAGTCCAGCAGCTCCGAGTCCTGCGCGAGGAGGAGGCAGGCGCCGTTCAGCAGAGTGGCGAAGATCTCGAAGCAGGAGACATCGAACGTCAGATCGGTGGTGGCGAGGACGCGGTCGTCGGGCCGGATGCGCAGTTCCCCCGCCCCGCGGGCCAGCCTGGTCTGGCCGCGGTGGGGACACACCACGCCCTTGGGAGCGCCGGTCGATCCCGATGTGTAGATGACGTACGCCGCTTCATCGGCGGCACGTTCACCCCACCACCGGGGATCGGCGTCCTCGGGGCCACCGAACAAGTCGTCGGCGCAGACGGCGGTCGTGGAGTCCGGCACCTCCACGGGTTCGTCCGCACCGTGCACAGCCACCCGGACGCCGGCGTCCCGCATGATCCCGGTCAGCCGGTCGGCGGGCTGATCCGGACCGAGCGGGAGATACACCCCGCCCGCGTGCAGGACCGCGAGGATGGCGGCCACCGCCGCCGGGGACCGCCGCATTGCCACCCCTACCACATCCCCGGCGCCGATCCCGTGCGCCCGCAGCGCCGTGGCGCCGCGCCGGACTCGTGCTGCCAGCTCCTGGTAAGTCCATGCGCCGTCCGCCCATTCGACGGCCGTTGCTTCGGGCCGGGCGTCGGCCTGTTCCGCGAAGAGCAGAGGAATGGTGGCCGTCCGGGGGTAGGTCGCGGACACCTGATTCCAGTCATGAGCATGCTGGGGCAGGGAGGTGGGGGTGGTTTCGCCTGGTGTTGCCACGTCGACTCCTTGGATTCGGTTAGGTGGTCGAGGTCGTCGTTCTCCGGCGTCATCCGCTGATGGCTGACGCGGATGTGTGCGGTTCGGCCCGTCGGGCACCTTGCGCGCCAGTACCCGGGGCGAGATGTCGGGCGCGCGTACGGGAATTGCCGCACGGCGCCGCGGTGACGGCGGACCTCACGATCCGCCGCCCAGGAGGGGCCGCTCGGCGCCGCGCCAAGGGAGGCCGGTACCGAGTGCCCTATGCGGGAATTCGTTCGGCGACGATGCTGTGGACCGACGCTTCCCGTCGGAGCAGGGCGACCGCCAAATCCGCGGCCATGCGCCGAATCGCCTCCAGGGGTGGGCTCGCCTCCTTGGGGAAGTGGACGTCGATGTTGCTCTTGAGCTCCAGCACCCAGCGGGCGGCGTCCTCCGCGCAGGGCAGCACTCGCTCGTCCCTGATCCGGAAGCCGTTGTCCCGCATGATGTCGGTGACATAGCGCAGCGACTTGCGGTGCTCCAGCGCCAGGTGGTCCGCGTCCGCGGGCAGCCGCGGCTCACGGGCCAGGAACTCCTCGCTGTAGAGCGTCTCGGAGACGACGAGCAGCGACCCCGGCCGCATGCGCCGCGACAGCGCCGCGGTCGCGGCCTCGTACACCCGAGGGGGGAGGTGCGTGATGACTCCCCGGGCGAGCGCCAGGTCGTAGGGCTGTTCCGGGTCGGGCAGCTCGGCGATGTCGGCGGCGTCGCACAGATACAGGCGGACGCGGCCCGGTCGGGGCACGTCGCGCACGAGGCCGGCGCAGTGCGCGAGTTGCTCGGCGCTGATGTTCACGCCGTCCAGGCGTGGACAGCCGGGGAAGACCTGCGCGAGGTGCCTCAGCGTCGCTCCCCACCCGCATCCCACGTCCAGGATGCGTTGCGGGCGCGTGTGTCCGGTCCTCTCGCCTGTGGCGAGGGCGAGTTGCTGTTCCAGGTACCGGAGCCCTGCCTCGTCGAGGGACACGGGGCGAGGCGCGTCCGGATGACCGAAGACGCCCCACTGGAAGTGCAGTTGCTCGCCGATGACCTTCTGCCAGTCTGCCGGGGAGTCCTCGTAGGCCCGGACCACGTGGTCTCGGAACGGATCGCTTTGGCGGCTCGGCAGTACCTCGTACGTCGATTCGTCGGTGCCGTTCAAGACGGCTTCCTTTCGGTAGGTCGTGCGGTGCCGGGGTGGTCGTTCCGGCGCCGCAGGTTCACTGGTTCAGGCCGGGTCGGCCGTCGTGGCCTTCCAGACGCCCAGCAGCGCGTCCGAGACGCGGTGGGCGTGGAACAGCGCCTCTTGGGGGTTGTCGCCGCGGTCGAGGCCGTCCTGGGCGACGGCCAGGGCGAGTTCCTCCAGAGCGCCGTCGCCGGGGTCGTCGTAGTAGTCGAGGAACTCCTGCGGCACCGGGGCGCCCGTCTCCCGCAGGCGTCGTGCGACGGCGGTGGCGCCGGAGTAGTAGACCTTCATGTCGGTGTGGGCGGCCAGGGCTGCCGCGCTCTGGCTGCCGGATGCGGCGATCCAGGACATGGCGCCGTGGAAGGAGTAGGCGCCGCCGTCCGCCGTCCGGCCCGCCAGGTCGGTCTCGGACATCCCGAGGGCCCGGGCTACCTCGCGCAGCTTGGGCGTGGCCTCGTGGACGATGCGTGCCAGAGTCACCCAGAGTTCGGCGGCGGGCCGGTGGGGGAACCGGGCCAGCAGGGTGCCGTACGCGACGAGTTCGACCGGGTGGGCCTGGTACTCGACCGCGACCAGACGGCGCAGGGGTTCCAGGACGCCGGGGCCCGTGACGGGTGCCAGGATGAGCGGGCTGCCGGGCGCTTCGCCGGTGAGGCGCTGCCGGACGTCTTCCGCCAGGGCTTTGGCGTCGGTGTGGTTTCGGGTGGTCATGTGATTCCCTTCGGTGGTGGTCGGCGACGGGCGACCGTCGCCGGTTCGGGTGGGTGTACGCCTCAGGCGACGACGTCGGTGGCTTCCGGTGGCGGTAGGTACCCGCTCTCCCGGAGACGTCGGAGGTAGAGGTCGATCAGCCGGGCGTCCACCGGCGGGCAGGCCAGCCCGGCGTCCGTCGACACACGGCCGGTGTTGTCGCGGCCGAGCCGGGGAAACGTGCTCGTGAAGTACGGCTGCTCGGGGGCGAGGCCCGTGCCGGACGCGGACTCGACGAGCAGGGGGAGGTACGGCGTCATCGGGTGCCGGGGGTCCGTATCGATCGCCCGGACGACCCCGGAGACCCAGTCCTGGTATGTGACCGTGCGCACCCGGTAGGACATGGCACGCAGACGGTCCACGAGCAGGGACAGGCGTGCCGGGTCGGGATTGGTGAGGTGGTAGACGCGGCCGTCGGGATGCTGGTGGGTGACCACCCGGGTGATCACGTCCGCCGTGTGGTCCACGGGGATGAGGTCGAGCGGCAACGGCACGTCGGGGGCCTCGCCGCCTTGCGCGATCGTGCGGAACAGCGCGCACATCAGGGTGTCGGCGTTCCACACCCCCCGGTCACTGGTGCCCGTGACCTCGCATGGGCGGATGATCGACGCGGGAAGCCCCTGACGCGCGGCTTCCGCCACCAGCTTCTCGGCGACCCACTTGGTTTGCGCGTAACCGCCTGGCAGCCGGTCGGGATGGGCGAGCGGCGTGCGCTCCGTCGCGTGTCGGACGCCCGCGAGGCCAAGGCCGGCGAGCACATCGACGGTGGAGATGTGGTGCAGAGGTTTGAGCCGGTGCGTGGCGGCCAGTTCGATGACCGTACGTGTGCCGCCGACGTTGTCAGGAGCCAACGCTTCGTAGGGGTAGGCGAAGTTGACCCGTGCGCCGCAGTGCACGACGAGATCGGTGTCTTGTGCCAGCCGCTCCCAGGCGGCGCGGTCGAGCCCGAACCGCTCGGTGGACAGGTCGCCGGGGACCACCGTGACCCGGCCGCCCAGGATGTGCGGGTCCAGGCCGTAGCGTCGCATCCGGGCAGCCATGCGCGCGGCGCCGTACGCTTTGTCCCGGGTGCGGACGAGGCAGTACAGGTGTTCCGCACCGGCCCGCAGGAGCCGATCGACGAGATGGACGCCAAGGAAGCCGGTGCAACCGGTGACGAACGCCCGTCCGGGGTTTCCGGCTTGGGGCAGGGGCCCGGTGAAGGGCATCGCCCGGTGCAGTCGCGCTTCCGCGTGGAAGTCCGGCTTGGTGTGTGATGCCCGCGCCGTCCCCTGCTCGGCGAGATGCCGCGCCCGCTCCGTGAAAGCCCCGAGGGTCGGATTGTTCAGCAGCTCGCGGACGAGGGCACTGCCGTTGGCCGGGGCGATGCCGAAGTGGCGGCGGGTGGCCGCGGCGACGTGTGTCGCCGTCAGCGAGGTGCCGCCCAAAGCGAAGAAGTCGTCCTCCCGGCCAAGGGTTTCCCTGTCCAGCGCCTCGCACCAGATCCGCTCGACGGCCCTCTCGTCCGCGCGTGCCGGCGCTCCGCCCCCGCATCCACCGGCCGCCGGCTGCGTGAGCCGGGCCATGAGGCGGGCGTGATCCGCCTTGCCGCTCGTCGTCAGCGGCAGGTCCGGGACGCAGACCAGCCTGCTGGGCACCATGTGGGCCGGCAGGCGGCCCCGGACGTGGTCGTGCAGACGCGCGGCCAGGACGGTGCCGTCAATGCCCGGCTGGCCGACCACGACCGCGCCCAAGTGCTGCCCCGGTCCTTCGCCCAGCATGTCGACAGCGGCCTCCCGGACGTCTGGATGGCCGCACAGCACAGCCTCGACCTCGTCCAGCTCGATCCGGAAGCCCCGCAGCTTCACCTGCCTGTCCGTGCGCCCCAGGAACTCCAGCACGCCGTCGTCCCGCCGGCGCACGATGTCGCCCGTCCGGTAGAGGCGGCCGCGCGGATCGTCACCGAAACGGTCGGGGACGAAGCGCTCCGCGGTCCGTTCCGGGTCGTTGAGGTAGCCGATCGCCACGCCGTCCCCGCCCACCCACAGCTCCCCCTCCTCCCCGGCCTCGGCCAGGCTGCCGTCGCGTCGGACCACGTGGACGGTGGTGGCGGGTACCGGCCTGCCGATAGGTACGAGCTCCGCCTGCTCGGACAGGTCGCGAACCGTGTACGAGGTGCTGATGACTCCGTTCTCCGTCGGCCCGTAGCCGTTGACCATGGCGCCCGGCGCGCCGTGGGCCAGTACGGCGCGGACTGCGCCGGGGCTGACCGAGTCGCCGCCTACCATCAGACAGCGCAGTCCGGAGAACATGTGGGGCGCGGATCCGGCGTGAACGTGGAACAGCCCGGCAGCCAGCCACAGGGTGGTGATGCCCTGATCGCGCAGGCACTGCGCCAGCGCCTCCGTGTCGAGCAGGACGTCGGGTTCCGGCAGCACCAGGCACGCTCCGTTGAGCAAGGTGCAGAAGATCTCGTAGCAGGAGACGTCGAACGTCGGGCTGGCCGTGGCGAGCAGGCGGTCGCCAGGCCCGGGAACCGCCGGATGGTCGGCGGTCACGAAGCGGACCAGCCCCCGGTGGTGGCACAGCACGCCCTTGGGCACACCGGTCGAGCCGGAGGTGTAGATGAGGTACGCGGCGTCTGTCGCCAGCCGTCCCGTGGTGCGGCACGGTTCCGTCCGGGCCGCCCATGTCCCTTCCAGCTCGTGGGTGGTGACACGGACGAGCGGGAGGGACGAAGGGACAGCGGCGCCGGGCAGGGTCACCAGACATTTCGCAGCGGCGTCCCGGATCATCGCGGCGAGCCGTCTGCCGGGGGTGCCGGGGTCGAGGGGCAGGTGGACGGCGCCTGCCTCCAGGACGGCGAGCGTGGTCACCACTGACTGCGGGGAGCGGTTCAGGAGCACGGCGACGACGTCACCGTTGCCCACGCCGCGGGCCCGTAACCGTTCGGCGGCGCGGAGCACCCTGTCGTGGAGTTCCCGAAACGTCCAGCGGCCGCCGCTCCACACCAGCGCCTCGCTGTCGGGGGACTGCCGTACCCGCTGGGTGAACAAGTCCGGGAGCAGGACGTCGCGGGGGTAGCCGGTACGGGTGTCGTCGTATGCGCGGACGTGCCCGGGGGTGCGGCCGTCCGGGGTGGGCGCCGTCGACGGCATGCGTGCGTCCTTTCGTGAGAGGTCCGGTCGGCGCGTGCGGGAGCGGTCGTGATCAGCCAGTGAGCACGACCTTTCCGCCGCGTCCGGGCCGCATCGTGCGTTCGAGTGCGGACTGGAAGTCCGCGAGGTCACGGCGCTCCGCGACATCGAGGCCGGGCAGGCCACGCACGACGGCTTCCTGGACTTGCCGGGTGAGGGTGCTCAGCTCGCGCTCGCCCAGACGCTCCATACGGGCGGGCAACCAGAAACCGCTGATGCTCACCTGTCGGAAGACCAGGTCGTCGGGACGCACCAGGAGGGGGTGACCGGACAGCATGCCGTAGGAGACGAACCGCCCGGCGGGACGCAGGCACCGCAGCGCCGCGGTGCCGAGAGCCCCACCGACCGCGTCCAGCACCGCGTCCACTCGGCCGTGTTCCAGGGTGCCTCGCACCGCCCCGGGGAGAGCGTCGGCGGAGCCGACCGTCAGGGGCCGCGTACCCGGGCGGGTCAGCGCGCGTGCTTGCTCGCGGTGCCTGACCACGGGCAGGCACCGGACACCGCGCTCGCTCGCCAGGTGGATCACCATTCGGCTCACTGCGGAGGCACCCGCTGTGAGGAGCAGTGTGTCGCCGGGGCCGAGGGCGATGTCGCGCACGAGCAGGTGGGCGGTGAAGGGGTTCACGGTGAGCTGGCAGGCGGCCTCGGCGGAAACGCCGCGTGAGACCGGGATCACCGAGGTGCCGGGTACGCAGACGTGCTCCTGCCAGGTCCCCGTGGCGGAGACCGCCACGAGGGTGCCTGGTACAGGGCCGTTCGTCCCGGGGCCCAGAGCGTCCACGATGCCTGCGCCCTCGAACCCGGCGACAGCCCAGCCGCTCTCCTGGCCGCCACCGTTCGGTCGCAGGGTGAAGCGTGCGTCGCGACCGTAGGATCCCTGGACGAACAGGAGGTCCGAGGGGTTGACCGGGCGGGCGGAGAGCCGTACCCGCACCTCACCCGGCCCCGGTTCGGGCCGTGGAAGGTCCAACAGGCGGAGCACATGGGAAGGTTCGCCGTATTCGCGAAAAGCCAAGGCCCGCACGATCAGCCCTCTTCTCCGTGGAGGCGTCGGCACAGTTCCTCGCTCAGCGAACCGATCGTCTCCCGGCCGCTGTGGACGACCTTGTTGACGAGTACGTGGGCGGCGTCGCCGTTGCGCAGCGCGTCGGCCAGTTGCTCCGCGGAGCCCGCGCCGCCGGAGGCGATGACCGGGAGTTGGGACACGCGGGCGGTGGCGCGAGTCAGATCCAGGTCGTAACCGATGCCCGTGCCCTCACGGTCCACGTTGTTGGCGAGCAGCGCGCGCAGACGCAGCTCGCCGAACCGACGGGCCACCGTGAGCGCGTCCGTAGTTGTGCGGGTGGCGCCGCCGTGGACGAGCACCCGCCATCCCCGCTGCCGGTCCCCGGAGCAGTTCACGACGCCGACGAACCGTCGTCCCCCCAGCAGGCGGACCGCGTCCGCCACCCGGTCGGGCTCCTCGACCATACTGGTACTGACCGAGAGCGCGTCCGCGCCCGCGGACAGTAAGTCCTCACACTCCGCAGGCGACGGCAAGACTCCGTGCTGCACGGAGACGAGCAGTTCCAGACCGGTCTTGTGCAACTCGCGCAGGAGGTCCGGCAGGTAGCCGACGGCAGCCCAGGGGTCGACGACATCCAGGAACAACTGGCCTGCCCCGTCGTGCGCGTAGCCGACGGCGATGCCTACGACGTCGAGGGGATCGGCGAGACCGGGGATTCCGGACGGGTCGGTCGCCACGCCGTCGCGCACGTCGATGCAAGGGATCACCTGCCGGGCCACCTGAGCCCGGGAATACGTGGTACTGCTGCCATGCCGCATCAGTCATCCGCCTTCCAGGTAGTCGCGCAGCCTCCGCGGCCGTGCGCCGCGGGGCGCGAGGTGAAGTGCCACGGCCAGAGCCGATCTCATGGCCGCTTCCTGCGTTTCCACCGGGGTCGTGCAATGTCCGAGAAAGAGCAGGCGCTGCCCGGCTTCGATCTCGCCCAGCCGCTGCCGCGCCCGGCAGGCCGCCGGGGTGGGAAGAGTCGTCCGGAACGAGGAGCGGGCGAGTTCCTCGCGCGGCCGCCCGCTGCGGTGATCGACCTGACTGACGAACAGGTCGACACCCAGCGAGGGGCCGTACCAGGTCGTCGTCTGACTCCGGTGCTCGTCCACGGTCGTGTTGCCGGCGGACCACAGGTGCCGGTCCTCGGGCATCCCGTACGGGTCGCGGTGCAGGACGTAGGTCACTTTCCGGTACGCGACGGAGTTCAGCGCGGCTTGCCAGGCACTCGTGCCTGCCAGACCGGAGAGTGCGGTCAGGGCACGGTCCGCCGGAAGGGCCAGGGCCACCGCGTCCACCGGGTGAACGGCCCCGGCTCCGTCCACGAGTTCGAAGCCCGTCCCTGCTTGGCGCACCGCCAGCAGGCCGGTGCCCAGTCGTATCCTGACCGAAGGGGAGCCCGCAGCGAGTCCGTGGACGAGGGACGTGGCCCCGAAACGCAGGTACGTCGTTCGGGGAACCGCGTCCGGTGGGGTGAGGGTCGCCCCTACTGCCCGCGCGGACAGGGTCCGTACCTCGTCCAGTGTGCAGCCGTGGAGCGAAGCCGGCAGTGCGCACAGGAGGTGCTCCACCGAGGACGATGGCAGCGACCAGGAGTTCAGGACCTCGTCGAGCGTGAGGTCCCAGGACACCCCCTCCGCCTCCCACCGCGCGGATTCCTCGGCGAAGCGGGCCATGGCCCGGTACGCCGGGCCGCCGGCCGTGACCGGCCGCACCGTGTCGGTGGGGTCCGCGGCGGAGACCCACAGGGCCGAGCGCTCGCGCTCGCGGAACACCACGCGAGAGGACGTGGTCTCCACCAGATCCCCCGCAGGAATACCCACTGACGCCGCCATGTGCCGCCAGAGCGGAGACGACTCTACGGGTGTCTCCCTGACACCGAGGTCGATGACACAGGTACCGCCTCGTACGGTCGTCTGGACGGACTCCGCGTTCCCGCCGAGCCTTGGCCGTTCTTCGAGCAGCAGCACCTCGTGGCTCTCGCCCAGTAACCAGGCCAGCGTCAGACCCGCGATCCCGCCGCCCGCTATTCCTACGCGCACGGCAGTCACCCCTGCCGACTTCGTGGGCCTGCGGCGACCGCGGACGGTGCTCGGCGCGCACCGGCGGCGAACAGCCAGAAGCCGTCGAGGCCGGCCAGCAGCATGTCGGCGACAGAGGTGGCGCGGTCAGGTGACTCACCCTCGCGGACGCCGTCCTCTACGACGGCGGCGGCAAGGTCGAGCAGCTCCGTGGGTGTCGGCAGGCTGTAGTGGTCACGGAATGCCTCGGGCACCTCGATGTCATTGTCGGTCAGCGTCCGCAGGAGTTCCCGGGACTCCCGTGCGTAGGCCGCGAAGTCAGAACGCAGTGCCAGCGCGGCCTCGACGGGTCCGGCGTGCAGGCACATCCAGGAAACCGCCCTGGGGAAGGCGAACGCGTTGACGTCCTTTGACGGGTCGAGAGCGGAGGAGGGGGACGAGTCCAGAGCCCTCGCGCATCGGTCGAGGCTCGGCTTGAGCGAGCGCAGGGCAGCGTTCAGCCCGGTGAAGAGATCAGCAGCCGGTCCACTCGGGAACCGGGCAAGAAGTACCGCATAGGCCACTGTCTCGTTTTCCAGGCACAGTTGGTCGGCCTGCACCATGCGGCGAAGATCCTGTCGGCCTACCCGGCCGTCACGTGCTGAGCGCAGCAATGCGTTGTCACGCTGCCTGATGATCTGCTCCTGTTCGAAGAGTAACCGTGCTGCAGCGGATGCGGGACCGGTATCCATGAATTCCCTCGTCAGTGATTTTCCTTCTTTGTTCGATGCAGCCGCGAGTGCCCGCGCCTCGTACCCGGAAACAGTGAAGCATTAGGTACCTTCGATACGGCACCAGGTCCTTTGGTCGCTTATTCACCCGTGCCGTCGTAACGGCTCGGCAATCCCGCTCATAATGAGCCACAGACCGGCACGTACGAAGGAGTGCCATCGGGTGGTTCCAGGTGCCACAGGGGCGCTGGCGCACCGGTGGTGTGGGCGGCCTGACGAAGAGGCAGAGACGTGGCGCGGAGGTGGACGTCCACTGGGCAACCAACGCTGACCGGATCGTGGGTTCCCCGTTACACGAACCAGGGAATAACGGCTCTGTCTGTACCGCATATCGGCGTCAATGCCGCTGACCCGTGCGTGAGCAACAGACTCATCCCTCGGGGGCGACGTCATGCCTGACGAAGAAGAACTCTGCTGCCAGGAAATCGCGTGCAGTCTCCGGGCGCTGGTCCGGGATGTCAATGAGATCGTTCGTTTGTTACAGATCCTGGTTCAGGAGCGTCAGCCGGGCTCCGACTCGTCCGTCCCTGAATCCCTGTTGCCCGACAACAGGATCGAATCCCTGACGGACCGCGAGAATGAGGTTTTCCATCTACTGGTGACCGGAATGTCGAACCGTCAGATAGGTCGCACACTCGGTATTGCGGAGCGCACGGTGAAGAATAATCTGCACTCCGTATACCGCAAGTTCGGTGTTACGGGTCGGGCCGAGGCGATCGCCCAGTACTTCGGCGCCCCCGTCGGGCATCCCAGGTCGAGCGGCTGAGACCGTGCCCTATGTGATTGAAGCCCGTCCCACAAGGCCGCGAACCAGGCCGCCTCCGCCTCGGCATCAAGGTCAGGGCGGAAGAGTCCCTGGTCTAGAACGCGCGGACCTGAGCTGTGACCGTGTCGAGCACACAAGTGTGCCGGTCCGTGAAGTATCCGTGGGCGGGGTGGTCGGTCGAGGTCGCCTCCCACAGCATGATCGAGTAGAGGGCAACCGGCTGCGGGTGTGCCTGGCCGTGCAGTGCTCTCCAGCAGACGTTGCCCAGCCGGTCGAAGGCCGTCGCGGGGGTGATACAGGCGGTGTCGGCGTCCGGGTCGCGGCGGTTGAGCACTGCTTGCAGGAGGGCTTCTTCCGTCTCCATCCCCTGCTCGCGAAGCGTTCCGTTGAGCCTCCGGCGCGCATGGACATCCGTGAACGCCAGTTCCGTGAGCTCCGATAACCGCCCCGCATGGGCGAGCAAATCCATGTGCCACAGATGGTTGTCGAGCATGTAGTGATCGGTGGAGTAGCACTCCGTGTGGGCGCCTACCGGCGCGATGGCCGCATCCCAATGCCGGAGCTGTTCCGCTGCCAGGGCCTACTCGAACCACTGCACAGGACGAGTATCGCCAACGCCTTCTTGTACAACGTGGTGCAAGCCCGCAGAGCCGCCGAGGCCAAGGAGAAAGTCGCGCGCGACGATCTCGCCTTCCTGCTTGAGGCCAGCACCCGGCTGACCGCCGGCCTCGACCAGGCGCAGACCCTCCAGCGTCTGGCCCGTCTGTGTGCGCCCAAGCTGGCGCCGCTGTGCGCGGTCGATGTCGTCGAAGCCGGCCGGGTGCGCCGCATCGCCACCGCCGCACCCACCCCGGAGGAGGACGTACTGCTGGCCGCGCACATCCCGGTCTACGACGCCGAAGACGATGCCGTCGCCCGCGTCCTGGCCTCCGGCTTGAGCGAGGTAGCCCGCCGCACCCCCACCGGCCCCGGCCCCTGGCACGACCTGAAGGTCACCGGTTACCTGTGCGTCCCCCTGCTCGACCGCGGCCGTGCCTTCGGTGCCCTGACCCTGCTGACCACCGGGGAGAGCGCCTTCGGCGGCCACACCGTCGCCCTGGCCGAAGAACTCGCACGCCGCGCCGCCTCGGCCGCCCTCAACGCCCGCCAGTACACACAGCGCGTCACCCTGGCCCGTGATCTGCAAGCCGGACTGCTGCTGCCCGAGGTCCCCGAACTGCCGGGAGCGCAGGTCGCCACTTACTACCACCCCGCCGGTGAAGGACTCGACATCGGCGGCGACTTCTACGACGTCTTCCCCCTCAGCGGCCAGACCTGGGCGTTCATGCTCGGCGACGTCTGCGGACGCGGCGCCACCGCCGCCACCACCACCGCACTGGTCCGCCACACCGCCCGCGCCGTCGCCCCCCTCCTGCCGGGGCCGGAGGCCGTCGTCCAAGCGGTCAACAAAGCCCTCCTGGACCGCCCCGACAGCCACGGAACCGGCTTCGTCACCCTCATCAACGGACATCTCACCCCCGCTGCCGATGGTGGGCTCGGGATCACCCTCGTACGCGCCGGCCACACCCTGCCCCTCCACATCTGCGGCAGCCGCGCCCCCCACCTCGTCCAGTGCGAGGGCCGGCTCCTCGGCATCACCCCACACCCTCACCTGGAGACACACCGTCTCCGCCTCCAGCCGACCGAGAGCCTCCTGCTCTACACCGATGGCCTCACCGAAGCCCGCAACCGGCACGGGGAACAGTTCGGCGAAGACCGCCTCATGCACACGCTTGCCACCCAGCGCGACACCGGCCCGGAAGCGATCATCAACGCTCTCACCCGGGCCGTGCACGCGTTCACCGACACCACGGGCATGGACGACGACCAAGCCGCCCTCGTCCTGACAGCAATCCCCACCACCCGGTAAGCCGTCACATGCGTGACGGCGGTACAGCGGGTAGGCGAATACAAGCAAGACCTACCACACGTGAAGAAAAGCCAAGGAAACCACACGGGATCCTCCATGACCACCACGTTCGGTAAACAGACACAGGAAGAGCAGCGGTCGAGGGCGCCGTGGCGCTACGGCGCCGCTTGGGGCACCAGGGGCGCACGCATCGCCGAGGCCCGCCACGCCGTGCGTTCGCTGCTCGCACGGGCGGGACACGATCCGCGCGAGCGTTCCAGCCAGGACGCCCAGCTCGTCGTCAGTGAATTGGTCACCAACGCCTTCCGTCACGCACCCGGCCCGGGTGAACTCTTGCTCGAAGTCACACCGGAAGCCGCCCAGTTGCGGATCAGCGTCCGTGACAGCTCCCCGCTCCCACCCCGTCTCCAGGTGCCGGACGCCGCTCGCATCGGCGGACACGGCCTGCACCTGGTCACCCGGCTGTGCGACCAGGTACGCACCGTCGCCCTCGACTCCGGCAAAAGAGTCGTCGCACACCTGTCCTTGCATCAGCCTGCCGGCTGACCCTCGTGAGCGCCGCGCCCCGAGCGCGGCTGGCATTCCTGCCGGCAGTGGTCAGGCCGGAGACCCGATCGACCTGCGCCATGTGGAAGCTGCCTCTCCACCCTTCGCGACGCCAGTGCCGCCTGCCCCCGATACTCGGAGGAGCCGGACGTGGCTGATGCCCGCCACAACAGCGGCGGGCATCAGGTCGGCACCTCGAACAAGGTCAGCTGGTCGTGAGCATGCCCTCGCGCAGCCTGGCCAGGCACCGGGACAGCAGCCGCGAGACGTGCATCTGCGACACACCCAGATGTTCGCCGATCTGCGCCTGGGTCAGCTCCTCCACGAACCGCATGTGAAGGAGCTTCCGGTCGCGATCGTCGAGTTCGGCGATCATGGGGGCGAGGGCGTGGAAGTCCTCCACCAGCTCCAGCGCCGCGTCCTCGGTACCGATGAAGTCCTGCAGGGCGGTCTCGCCGTCCGCGCTGCCGTTGATCGCGGCGTCCAAGGAGGATGACTTGTAACCGTTGGAGGCCAAGCGGGCCTCGACGACCTCCTCTGCGGACAGGCTCATCAGCTCCGACAGTTCCTTGACCGTCGGATCGCGATCAAGCCGGGTACGCAGCTCCTCCGTGGCCTTGGCGAGCTGGACGCGGGCCTCCTGGAGCCGACGCGGCACATGCACGGCCCAGGTCGTGTCGCGGAAGAAGCGCTTGATCTCCCCGACGATGTAGGGGATGGCGAAAGAGGTGAACTCCGCCTCTCGGGACAGCTCGTACCGGTCGATCGCCTTGATCAGACCGATCATGCCGACCTGGACGATGTCCTCCATCTCCTCCGGCCCTCGGCTGCGGAACCGGCCGGCCGCGTAGCGGACCAGGGACATGTTCATCTCGATCAGCGTGTTGCGGGCGTAGCTGTAGTCCGGCGTGCCCTCCTCCAGGACCGTCAGCTGCTGGAAGAACAGCTTCGACAACTCACGAGCGTCCTTGGGCGCCATCCGGGAAGGATCGGCGACCTCCGGCAACTCGGCCGTCCGCGTCTGCGTTGCCAGCGTGCTGGGCGCCATGCTGTTCCTCTCCCCGCGATCGATCTCATCGTTGCTGCCTGCCGAAACGGCCTGACGACGCTGCGCCTACCCCGTGAGCCCGCACTCACGCTTGCTCTCTAAGCGAACGGAAATGTCGGTCCACTGACTAATAGGACTCCGTTAGGTCTGTCTCGATCTTGACGTCGTGTGTGGCCTGCTGTGCAGGGGTTGTTGGCAGGTGGTGCAGATGCCGGTCCAGTACCTCAGGATGTCCTGGAGGACGTCGTGGGTCTGGTAGAGAGTGAGCCCGGTGTGGGTGCTTTTGGAGCCAGACGCTGTTCGGTGAGAAATGCGTGGGTGGCGGTCACGAGGGCAACGCGGTGGTGCCAGCCGGGCCAGGACCGGCCTTCGAAGTGGTTCAGGCCCAAGCCGTGCTTGAGTTCGCGGTAGTCGTCCTCGATGCGCCAGCGGACCTTGGCTAGGGACGTTACAGGCGCTTGGCGTACAGGGGTCCCCCAATACGGGCGCATCAGGCTGTTAACGGCTACGGCCGTCATGGCGGCGGTGTAGGAACTCGCAGGGATCTTCCCCTATGTCGCCGATTCACCGCCGTGACGCTCATTTGACGCTCCGAGCTCCGTGCGTCTCCCTGACCGAGTGGGAAAAGGGTGCCTGACCTGCTGTTTCGTGCGCAGCCGTCCAGGTCGACACCTTTTCGATGACGCACCACGTGGAGTGCGTGGCGATTCTGGAACCTGCGGCAAAGGGCGCCTGACCTGCTGATTCCCTGATTCCTCAGGCTGCGGCGGGTCGTGAGCGCGGGTCAATCGACTTGTCGGCATAACCCGTCGAGCAGCGCGTTAGGGCCGTTCTTCGGGCCAGGGCCACACGGCGACAGGTCTCGGGTTGACGTGCTCACTGCGCTGGCCGGGATGGGCACGGGGTGCGGTGCGTCGAACGGCCGCGGTGAAGCGGGGATTGCGTCCGCCGATGCGCTCCTCTCTCTGGAGGGCATCCCTGAAGGAGCTGTCGCACCAGGTCCGGAGGGCTTGGCGGCGACTGAGGCAGCGGTCGAGCGACTCGGTAGCGCCAGGGGGAGGACATCGTGGTGGCGGAAGGCGGCGGCGCCGGGGCAGGCAACGTCATCACGGCATACGGCCCGTCCGGCGTCAGGGGCGACTCAGGCGTGCGGGCGCTCGGCGGCTTACCGACCGACCCGGCGGGCCGATCGGGCTTCCCCACATGAGTCTCACCTTTGACGGAGACTGGACTGCGACGGTGACGGACGATCCGCTGTGCGCCACCCCGCGCTTCGACTTTCCGGGGCAATGTGTGCGCATCGCGGAGTACGCCGACGTGGAGGAATGGCAGCGGTTCCGCGGGGAGACCTTCGGCAGCCAGGAGTGGCTGTGGGACGCTCCCGACGAACTCCGATTCGACCGGGCCGACCGACAACTGGTCGGCGCCGGCTTCCGACTGCCTTATGAATGCGCTGCTGCCGAGGACTCGGCCCGCGTTCCGGTCACGCCCGCCGTCCGTCCGGGCGGCCTTCGCGCGGAGGAGGCCCGGGACTTTCGTCTGGAGGTGGCCACGGAACTCCGCCGCGTCCCCGGAGACATCGTACTGACCTGCCCGCGCGACGTTGATGTCCTCGACGAGCCGCTGGAGGCCCGCATCGGCATCGCCCCGGACGTGGCGCTCCTCGTCCAGCACGGGACCGTCGTCGGCTGGAGCCTCACCGACCCCGTCCGGTACCTGACCACCGGATTCGCTGCTCACGACCCCGCCCCGCCGTCCCCGGCCATCCGGCCGCTGTTCACCGAGTGCCTGGACCTGGTCACCACGCCGTTGCTCTACCAGGTGAAGGACCGGGACCCGGCCGCCGTGGCCCGCCTGCAGGCAGCCGACGAGGCCCTGCGCGCCCAGCGCGAGGACCGGCACCGCGCCGACGCCCTCCTCTCGCTCATCGGCAACCTGGTGGAGGACTACGGGAATCGGTGACTCAGAGCCGTGACGGTGCTCCCAGCGGGTTGTCTGCGGGCAGGACGTGATGGTGGCCGGCGAGGAAGCCTTGATCGCTGTCCGCCCGGTTCGGCTCCGCGGAAACGCTGATGGGTACGGTCGTGACGCTCGTTCGGCGACGTCCCGCAGCCGCCTGTCCAGGCGGAGGTGATCCGTTCGGCGCTGGCCCAGGCCGCCCGGACCCTCCCTCTTCCATCGGAGCCTCCATGGGGTGGACGCTCGATGCGCTTCGGCGACCTGTGGACGTGGGAGGGCCTTTCATGCCGGGGACGGGATCAGCTGTCCCGCCCCGGGATCCTCTCACCGCGCGTCGTCCGCCACCCAGTCGCTGGTGAGCGCCTGAGCTACGGCCATGAGCTGCCGATAGGCCAGTGGCTGGAGATGGGAGAGGAAATTGCGGGCGTCGCAGAGGATCTCCAGGCGGCGCTGCTGGTCGGTGGTGAGGGTGAGGAGGCGGGAGGCGCGCTGGAGGTCGGCCACCTCCAGTTCGACGAGCGGGGCGGCGGGGAGCTGCTTCTTGACCTGGTACTGGGAGCGAGCCTGTTCGCGGAAGTAGTCGAGGCTGATCTCCTTGCGCAGGAGGCCGGGGACCAGGTCGATGAAGGCGGTGCGGGCCTCGTCCACCAAGGGCAGCAGGACGCGGTTCTGGGCGTGGCAGACGAGGGTGCGCAGCTCCGTGGAATCCGGGTCGAGCAGGCGGTGACTGAGGACAGGGCGGACATGGCCGTCCCAGCTGTCGACGGCGCCGGTCGACCAGGCGTCGCGCAGCTCCGCGGAGGGGGCGGAGGCGTGAGCGGTGGACATGCGGCGGGGCCAGGTCCGGTCCAGGACGGCCGCCTCGCCGGGGAGGACGTGGGCCAGGGCGCTGCGCAGGGAGTCCAGGTCGCCGCCCTTCCAGGCTTCCCGGAGGGCGAGTGCGCTGTCGATGTCGGGGCCGCACACCTCGGCCACGACCGCGTCGGTCACCCGGTGGAGCAGTGCCTCGGCGGCCCCGGCGTTCGGACGGGGTCGCCAGGCGAGCAGCACCTCGCTGTCGAGGCGGGTCCACACCCGCCACCACCAGTGCAGGGCGACGTGGTCGTGGCTCGGGCCGACGCCGAAGGCGGTGCTGGGCAGGTCGTCCATGCGGGCGGCGATGAGGAAGCGGGGGCGGTGTCCCGCGCCGAGGCCCTCGTCGCGGAAGGTGGCATGGGCGGTGCGGAGCAGTCGGCCCATCTCCTCGGGTGAGTCCTCCTCCCAGCCGCGCACCACGATCAGCGGCGGTGCGCTCGGCAGGGCGTCGTCCTCCGGATCGTCCTCGCCGGGAACGTCGTTCCGCAGCCGGTCCGCCCGCCTGACCAGCTCGTGCAACGGGTCGCCGGTGACCCCGAGTTCCTTGGCCAGGCGCTCGCCAAGCGACATCGGGGCGAGCGCTGCGACGTCCGGGGTCGCACCGCGGTGACCGGAGGGCGGTGGCGGGCCGGCCGGGGCAGTGGCCAGCGAGCCGAGCAGGGCTCCGTAGGGGTCTTCGGCGTCGAAGCCGTCGTCGTCGTGCCAGAGCCCGAAGTGGTCGCCGGCCCCGGCGGACGCGGCGTCCGGCTCGGGCGCGCCGGAGCGCTGGGGCGGGACGGCGAGGGCGCCGCCACGGTCGCCGGTGCGGCCGGCGAGCGCGGTGACGGTGCCCGGGACCGGTATGGGCCCCTCGAACCGGGCGTACAGCTCGCTCAGGAACAGCTCCGCACGCCCGGAGTCGACCATCGGGTCCGGGAAGTACCAGACGCAGCTGCGGCCGGACCTCAGGTCCCGCTCCAGCCGGTCCAGGTGGCGGCGCGGACCGGGGAGGCGCACCAGGTCGCGCTCGGAAGCCGGCGGGGCCGGGACGGCGGCCCCGCGCTCCCGGACCTCCGCCCCCTGCTGACCGTGCGCCCCGCCCGGCTCGTTCACGCCGTGCAGGCCGGCAGTCACAGGTCGCCGCCGATCGCCTTGACGGCCCGGAAGGTGACCGGGTCCAGGGTCTCGCCCTTGCCGGTGACGTCGAGGACGCCGAGGAGGTCGAGGCGGTCCAAGAGCCGTTCCGCGGCGGGCAGCGCGCCCTCGGCGTCGCTCTCGTCGTACAGACGCGCCTCGTGGAAGGCGGCCTGAAGGTCGCCGGCGGCGGCGACGGCGACCCCGGCGCGGTGCTCCTCCTCGGTGTAGAACTGCGCCCAGGTGGCGAGTCGGCCGACGTCGTCGGAGCTCAGGCCCGCCAGCTCCAGGTGGGCCTTGGCACGCTCCGGTACGGTCATCTCGGCGCGCAGCTCGTCGAAGACCTCCTTCTGACGCATACCGGAACGGACCTTGTGCATGGCGAGTTCCACCAGCATCGGCCAGCCGCCGGTCACCTCGATCAGGCTGCGCCGCTCCCGCGGGGAGCCGAAGGGCGACTCGGGCCAGGCGCGCACGCTGTCGACCGTCCACCGCTCGGGGCGCACCAGTCCGGCGGCCGACACCACGCCCGCGGCGGTGTCCGGGTCGCACAGGACGGCGGCGTAACGCCGCGGCACGGACGACGAGCTGTCGGAGCGGGGCTGGGTGACCCGGGTGTGGTCCAGGAGCCGGTCCGTGGCCTCCTGCAGCCGGGCCGTGTCCTGGCCTCTGAGGTCCACGAAGAGCAGTCGGGAGCCGCTCTTGCGGCGGGAGTTGGCCGTGATGAACTCGGTCAGGTCGTCGTCCGGTCCGATGCGCACGACGGCCAGGCCGTGGCCGTCGATGTGGAGCTGGATCCCGCGCTCCACCAGGTCGGCGCTGAGCGCCGGGGTGCAGGGCACCAGCGTGGTGCGGGCCGGGTGGGTGAGGATGTCGCTCAGCTGACCGTCGGTCAGCGGGCTCATCCGCTGCACCCGGGTCCGCCGGTCGGTACCGAGGGAGCGCCGGGCGACGCTCGGGTTGTAGTCGTAGGGCAGGTCGAACTGGGTGTCGCGCAGCTCGTTCTCCAGCTCGGCCTGGGTGCCGAGCATGTTCACCACGTTGGGGCTGCGCATGGCGTAGACACGCTCATCCCCGGGGAGCCGGATCAGCAGGCCCAGATTGACCATCTCCTCCAGGTAGATGGTCAGCTGACGCTCGGAATTGAGCGGGAAGCCGTCCTCCCAGCGCTCGTGGGCGCGCTCGAGGAGTTCGGCGGGCCGGTACCCGTGCCCGTGACCCTGCTCCAAGCTGCGCAGGGCGATCAGCAGGGCGAGGACGCGGTAGCGGTCCTCCAGGTTGATGGTGTAGCGAAGGCGCTCCGCGATCAGCCCGCGGACCTCCTCCATGCCGGCCACCTGCTGGACGTCCTCCCAGGTGATCGGGGCGTGCCGGCCGTCGGCGGGCATGGAGCGATGCTGCATGTAGGCGACCAGGCGGTCGCAGAAGATCTGCAGCAGGTTGGCCTGGTAGTTGGTCAGGCCGAGGATGTGCCAGACGAGGTCGCGGGTCTCGAAGGTGAGACCCACCGCCGCCATGGGCTCCTCCACCAGTTCCACGGCGTCCTGCGGCTTCAGCGGGCCGACCGGCACGTCTCGGCCGCCGTGCGCGGTGACCACGTTGATCAGCCGGTTGAAGCGCTGGACCTGGTGGAGACCGGCGAACACCACTTTGAAGTCGCGCCCGGTGTCCTCCATCAGCCGCTGCAGCCGCTTCACGGTGGGGAACGTGGACTGGCCGCCGCCGGTGTAGACGGCCTGGGCGTCCGCCGTGAGGAAGGCGTCGGCCTCGTCGGCGAGCAGCAGCAGACGGCGCTCGGGCCGCTCCTCGATCCACTGCTGGACCTCGTTCGCGATCACGTTGCCCGGCGCGCGGTCGGCGACGCTCTCGCTGATCACCCCGCGCCGCTTCAGCTCGGCCAGCAGCATCCGCCAGATGCCCTCCGGTGGCTCCGCGTGCCCGATGTCGGCCTTCATCAGGTCGACGTACACGGCGACCCGGTTCTCCCGGTCGTCCTTCTGGAACACCTCCACGGCCTGCCTGAGCAAGGACGACTTGCCGAGCTGGCGCCCCCCGAAGAGGAAGATCGGCCCCTGCGGGTCGAGGACGGCGCGCATCTCGTCGGTGCGGCCCTTGAACACCTCGGGCGGCACCAGACCCGCGACATGCGGGGTGTAGGGGGTGTAGCCGGTCCACGGCAGGGTGACCTGCTGGACGGCGCGGAAGGAGCGCGGCGCGTGCGCGGCCACCCAGCCGACGACGGCCGGGTCGACGACCAGCGCCTGGTGGCTCCGGCCCCGCGACTCCTGCGCGAGCCGGCGACGTCCTTCGACGCCCAGCGGCTGCGTGTACAGAATGATGTTGGCCTCGATCGCCGATGCCGGCAGATGGCGCAGCGGGCCCTCGCCCCGCAACTCGTCGGTGATGACGACGACCTTGTACATGCGGCGGGCGTGCGAGCCGAGGGCGGCGACGTAACCGGGCGTGCTCTCCGTGATGTCGGCCCGCACGCTCAGCCGGGTGACGCCCCACCTGGCCTCTTCCACGTTGGGCTGGGAGGCGTTCAGGCCGAGCAGCCGCAGTACGCTGACTACCGCCTTGCCGACCTTCCGGGCGTCCATCGCCTGCCCGAGCCGGTCCCAGGCGTCGAGGCCGGAGAGGGCGTTCTGCACCAGCGCCTCGCCCGAGGCGTAGTGGTCCGCCCACCAACGGGCGCTGCCGCCGGACGAGTCGGGCCTGGGTGCGTCCGGGTGGGCCACGCCCGCCAGGAAGCGGGAGAGGACTTCTCCGGCCGGCTCGGCCGGCCCCGGCAAGGGCTGCCCCCGGCGGGCGAACGTCAGGAGCTCCTCCGCCGCCACCGTTTCACCGCGGTCCAGGAGATCGCGGATCCGGCTCGCGTCCTGCTCCGTCAGCCGCACCTGCCCGAGCTGGAGGCGCAGATCGTCGCTGCGCTCCTGCTCCAAGAGGCGCAGGTCCCCGGCGACCTGCCCGACGGCGCGCAGGCGCTCTCCGAAGCTCCCGCCGTGGCCCTCGCCCTCCAGGTCCAGCAGACGGCCGGTGAACTCGCGCTCCACCTCGTGGGTCAGCAGGTTCTGCGCGCGGACCCGGGCCAGGGCCAGCTGGGCGCTGCGGTGCTCCTTGGCGCACCGGTCCTTCCACCGGCCGGCCGCGTCGGAGAGCGCCTGCCGCTGCTCGGCGAGCTGGACTGCCGTGAGCTCGGCACCGGGCACCTCGCCCCGGGAGATCCGGTTCAGCAGGCGTTCGGCAAGGTGCAGGTCACCCTGGGTGCGGTGCCAGGCGAGGGCACGGGCCGGGTCGTTCGGGCCGAGCATGTCCGCGAGCACGGAGAACGCCTGCGGACCGGCGACGTCGGGCAGGTACCTGCCGTCCTCCGAGCGCCAGGACAGGCCCGGCAGCATCAGCAGCGCGTCCGCCGGCGGCGGGAAGCGGACGTCCTCGTCCCTGGTCCCGGGCGTGTAGGACCGGTCGAGCCACCGCACCAGCAGGTCGAACAGCGCGCCGCTCACACCCGGGGGCCGCCCCGCCTCCCTGGCGGCCTCGAGCGCCGCCGGCAGCTCAGGACCGATGACACCGCTGCCCGGCGCCGTCGGCGCCTCGGCGGCGCGCAGGGCAGCCTTCAGGAGGTCCTGGACACTCTTGACGTGCGTGCGGAGCTGAAGACGGGCGCCGGAGTGGATGTCGTTCTTCGCCTGCTTGGTGGTGCGCTTGACCCGGTCGGTGTCATCGATCAGACGGTCCGCGGCATCGGCGCGCCGGAAGTGCTCCTCCATCAGCCCGGACAGCTTCTCCGCGCCGGACTTGCCGCCCTTCCTGGCCCACTCCTCGATGGCTTGCAGGGTCTCGCCGAGTACCCCTTCGGGCCCGGCCAGCGCCTGCAGTACGACCGTGGCCCGCTGGTAGCGGATCCTCCGCTTCGGCAGGTCGACCGCGAGCTGACGGGCCTGGTCGGCGATTCTCTCGAACCGGTTGGCCTCAGCGGCCCCGACGCCGGCGCGCAGACCACCCGGCTTGATCTCCGCGCCCTTGCGTACGGCGAGCACCAAGCCGTCGAGAGCCCTCGCCCAGGGGTCCGGAAGACCGGGGACGCACGTGTGGTCGCCGGTGAGGACGCTGCTCGCCCAGTGAGCCGAGATGCCGCTGCGTACGGCTGCCGTCAGCAGCATGAAATGCGCTTCGCGGTCGTCCTCCAGGGGACGGCTGCGCGTGACGGCGTCCAGGAGCTCCTCGGCCTTCACCTGCAGGTCGGAGGCTGAGGCGGGCGAGTCGTGGAACGCGGCGTCCGCGAAGGCGAGGGCGAGTGTGCGGACCTCCGACGCGCCGGCGGCACGGCTCACCCAGTACGCCTCGGCGAGCCGACCGCCGGTGACCAGGGCCTCCACGGTGGCTTCGGCTCCGGCCCAGCCGTCGGCCGGGGCGGGAGTGGATTCGGCTCCGCCCCAGCCGTCGGCCGGGGTGGGAGTGGCTTCGTCGGCGCCGGGCTCGGTGCGGGAGGACGCGGGGGGCCGGGGTGCGGTGGGGGCAGGGGCCTCGCGCGGAACCTCGCCGGTCCGGCCCGCGTCCTCGTGGGGCTCGCCCGAGCCGGGGGAAGCGGGCTTCACCCGGACTGGGGCGGCGCCGGTGTCCGGGGCCGCCGTCTCGTCGGTCCGGTCGACGGCTTCGGCCTCAGGGCCGGGCATCGCGGCCTCCGTTGTCGCTGTCGCGACCGGTTCCGGGGTGCTGCCGCTGCTGAACGGGCTCCCGGCTCCTTTGCCCTGAGATGCGGGCGTGTCGTCCTGTCCGCGCACCTCGTGGTCCGCGCCGGACGGCAAGGCTTCGCTCTCCGGGCCGAGGGTCCTGTCCTCGGGAGCCGGGCCAGGGTCGGGACCGGGGGCCGGCCCCGGATCCGTCTCACCGCTCCCTTCGTCCAAAGACACACGGTCCGCAGCGGCGTCCGTCGCGGAGCCGCTCTCCGCGACGGACGAGGTGGTGTCGGCCACCGGGTCACCACGGAGCTCATGGAGCTCATGGAGCTCACGGAGCTTCCGGTCGAACTGCGCGACCTGGTCGACGAGGGTCTGCCGCATCAGGTCACTGACGGCCTGCTCCAGCAGTCCCACCGCCTCGTCGCGCGCCTGCACGACCTTGGCGATCTCCTGAGCGATCCGTTCCCGTTCCCGTTGCTCCTCGCGCAGCCGCTCGGTCAGCGCCGCGGCCTCGGGCCAACCGGCATCCGGACCCCAGGGGCCGGAGGGCTCCGCGTCTTCGGCCGCCGCCGGTACCGCCTCCGCGAATGCCTCGGCCAGGAACCGCCGCTCTCGCGTCCAGGACGTCACGGCGCCCAGCAAGGCCTCGTCTCCGTCTGGCCGCCGTCCTTCCCTGACGGCAGCGGCGAACTCCTCCAGCCTGTCGACGAGTTCAGCGGCTTTCTCGCGAAGCGCGGTGGTTCGCCGCGACAGGACGTCAGGGTCGGGCACAGCCGGTGCCTGGGTCACCGCCACCGAACCGGCGCCCTCGCCGGCCGCCGCCTCATCACGCCGCATCGCCGCGGCGCAGCACGGGCGCTCCCAGATGTCGGCCGCCACCGGTTCTCCCTCGCCGGCCGCGGCCTTCCAGAGTTCCTCGGCATGGCTCTGAGTGAACCGGTGAGCCGGCAGATGTGACGCGAACGTCAGCCCGTGCACCACCAGTTGCGCGAGTTCGGGCGGCAGCATCTCGAGCATCCGGACCAGCTGATCGAGGTTCGGATCCGCAAGAAAGTCGCCCTGCCCCACTTCCACCAGCTGCGAGCAACCGACACTCAGGCCGCAGTAGCACAGGTTGTGCAGAACGTCCTCCGGAGCCCGGCTGATCCAGAGCCGCGCGCCCGGCGGTCGCCGACGAGCCGCGGGGGCGGGAGCACCGGGGTAGTTCAGGAGTGCCGGACCATGAGCCTTCTCGACGTGGCGCATCATCCGCACCACCAGCTGCGGCCTCCCCAGAAGCCACTGCCGGAACCTAGAAACGGAATGCATCGCCCAGCCCCCTTGCGTCCCCGGTGCTCAGCTCGTGGTCAGCAGATCGGCACCCCGCAAGCCCCCACCCATGGGTCGCCCCTGCCGGACCTCGCACCGTTAAGTGTGATGTGCAGCAGTCTTATCAGAGGACACCGGACATTGAGCAGTCGTCAGCACGGAATCCGTGCTCCCGGAGCTGCCGCGACCTCCCGTGGGCCACACTTCCCCTGTCGCTCCCGCCGACCGCCCGATGCGTTCCTCCGCCGAACCTCGAACGGCTGCGCCGGATACGCTCGTCGCCGGCGCCACCGACCTGGTCGGCACGCCGACCGAACTCGTTCGCGTGTGACGAGCGTTGACGTTCCCACGAGACCGGCGACATCGCCTGGCGCACCCGGAGCACCCCCGGCAGCGCGAAACCGATGAGGCAGTGATCACTGATGAAGCTGATGTTCGACGGCGGTTGGTGTGCGACCGTGACGGACGGGCCGCTGCATGTCAGGCCCCGCCTCACGGCAGGTTCCGTGCGCGTCGCGGAGTACGCGGACGTCGTCGGACGGGAAAGGTTCCGCGCGGACACGTTCGGCAGCGAGGACTTTCTGTGGGACGACCCCGACGACCTCAGGTTCCACCGAGCGGACCGGCGGCTGGCCGGGGCGGAGTTCCGGATGCCGAAGGAGGCCGCCTCCGCCGAGGACTCCGCCCGCCTCCCCCTGACGCCCGCGGTGCGCCCGGGCGGGCTGAGGGCGGACCAGGTCCAGGACTTCCGGCACGAGATGTGCACAGTGCTGTGCCGGGCTCCCGGAGATGCCGTGCTGACAGGTCTGCGTGATCTCGATGTGCTGGACGAGCCGCTGGAGGCCCGTGTCGGCATCGCCCCGGACGTTGCGCTCCTCGTCCAGCACGGCACAGTCGTCGGCTGGAGCCTGACCGACCCCGTCCGGTACCTGACCACCGGGTTCGAGGCTCCTGACCCGGCACCGCCGTCCGATCGCACCCGCCGACTGTTCACCGAGTGCCTGGACCTGACCACCACCCCTGTGATCGACGACCTGATGGACGGCGAGCCGGCCGCCCTGGGCCGGCTGCGGGCCGCCGACGAGGCGCTGCGTGCTCAGCGCGAGGACCGGCGCCGGGCCGACGCTCTGCTCTCGCTCATCGCCAACCTGGTGGAGGACTACGGGAACCGGTGACCTCGGAGCCGTGACGGTGCTCCGTGCGACGCTCGGGTTTCCTGACGTGATGTCGACGTGCTCCGCGGTGAGCGACCGCTGTCGCCGCGAGGGCGCGCCCGGTGCCGTACGGGGATGTCCGGGCGTGCCCTCAGTGATCCGGGCGGGCGTTGAGGCGGGCGGCCTGGCGTGTCAGGTGGTCGCGTTCGGCGAGGTCGGGTGCCTTGTGGGCCGCCTCGGCGTACAGCCGTGCCGCCGTCGCCAGGTCGCCGTCGCGTTCGTGCAGGTATGCCGCCACCGCGGTGTGGCGGGGCAGTGAGGCGTCCAGCGCCGCGAGGGCCGCCAGGCCGGCGCGCGGCCCGTCGGCCTCCCCGACGGCGACCGCGCGGTTGAGGCGGACGACCGGGCTGTCGGTCAGGCGCGTGAGTTCGTCGTACCACTCGAAGATCTGGACCCAGTCGGTCTCCTCGGCGGTGGGCGCGTCGGCGTGGAGTGCCCACCCGCAACGACATCCACCGACCCGGAAGAAAATCTATCGCGGAGACAGTAGACATTGGCTCGTCGCAGGGTTACTGTTTCTTGCGTAACCAGGAAGTCGAAATGGGTACGGCAGACATGAACTGCCGTGCGAGCAGGGATGGAAGGACACGGCCCCAGGGGGGTCGTGAGCAGTACCCGTGTTATCCAGCAGTACAGCCCAGCAATCGAAGGTGAGGAGTCGAACGCCATCAGGATCGCCCGGGCGAGGAAGCAGTCCGCCCGGGTCCGCAGGCCCCGGATTGGAAGGTGGTCCCCGGTCACGCATCCGCGATCCCCGCAGCCCCGCCCTCCCGGGCGGCACCTGCGGAAGAAGAAGCCCGGCACAGACTGCCGGTAGATGGTGTTGAAACCTCGGGGCCCGGGTGCCAGTACGGCACCCGGGCCCCCCGACGCGTTCTCGAAAGAAGAGGTCTATGCCCCCAGCCAGCCCCCGTCCCGTCGACAACCTCGACGACGACGACTACCCCGCCTACACCATGGGCCGGGCCGCGGAGATGCTCGGCACCACCCCGGCCTTCCTCCGCACCCTCGGCGAACACCGCCTGATCACCCCGTTGCGCTCCGAAGGCGGTCACCGCCGCTACTCCCGCTACCAGCTGCGCATCGCCGCACGAGCCCGCGAACTGGTCGACCAGGGCACCCCCATCGAGGCCGCCTGCCGCATCGTCATCCTCGAGGACCAGCTCGAAGAAGCCCAGCGCATCAACGAGCAACTGCGCGCCCAAGGCCACCGGCCGCAGCCGAAAACCCCGGCCTGATCAAGGTGCCGGGCGCCCGCCGAGCCCCTGACCGCCGGCGAACGACGCTCCCCGCCGCCCGCTCGCGGCGGCGCAGCCGGAGCGCCCCCGGGACCCGCGTCGGTTGACGCCCGCCGCGGCGGCTTCCAAGCTGGTGGGAAGGGGCTGGTGGAAGGGGCCACGGCCGTGGGACATGGGCATAGTGGGTATCCCTCGCTGCTGACGGCGGTGGAGCGGGCGGCGCCGACGGAGGCCGTCGACGTGGTCGCGGAAGACCTGCGGCGGCGTTTCGAGGCCACGAAGGTCTCCTTCCTCATCGCGGATCTCACGGGGAAGGCGCTGGCGCGGCTGTCCACGGCCGGGGTGTCGGAGGACGGGAGGGAGGCGGAGCGGATCCCCTTGTCCGGCAGCGTGTACGAGGTCGTGATCCGCACGCAGAGGCTCTATCAGGAGGCGACGGGCCAGGGGCAGCGGGTGGTCGTGCCGGTCACCAACCGAGGGGACGCCATCGGGCTGCTGGAGCTGCTCCTGCCGGCCGCCCCCGACGGGGGTGTCCTGAAAGCGGTCGGGGAAGCCGCCCACGTGCTGGCCTACATCGTGATCGCCGACGGGCGCTTCACCGACCTGTACACCTGGGGCAAACGCTCCCGGCCGCCCACCCTGGCGGCAGAGATCCAGTACCAGCTGCTGCCCCAGTCACTGTCGTGCGAGGCCGCACAGTTCACACTGTGCGGGAGTCTGGAACCCTCCGAAGCCCTCAGCGGCGACACCTTCGACTACGCCCTGGACCGCGACACCCTGCACGTGTCGGTGACCGATCCCATGGGCCACGACATCGACGCGGCCCTGGCCGCCACGGTCCTGGTGGGCGCCCTGCGCGGTGCCCGCCGGGCGGGCGTCGGCCTGGCCGAGCAGGCCCACCTGGCCGACCAGGCGCTGGCCGACCACAACCGCGGACACGCCACGGGGCAGCTGCTGCGCGTCAGCCTCCACACCGGGCGGGCCCGGCTCGTCAACGCCGGCCACCCCTGGCCCCTGCGCATGCGCGAGGGGATCGCGGAGACGATCACCTGTGAGGTGGACCATCCCTTCGGGCTGTCCGTGCGCGTGCCCCACCCTTATCGCGTTCAGGACATCGATCTGCGCCCCGGTGACCGTCTGCTCATGCTGACCGACGGCATGCTCGAACATCATGGCGCGAAGGTCGACCTGCCTGCCCTGTTGGAGAGGACCCGGGATCTGCACCCACGCGAGGCCGCGCTGACCCTGACCTCAGCGGTCCTGGACGCGGCCGGCGGCCGGCTCGAGGACGACGCCACCGTGATGTGCCTGGACTGGCACGGCCCCCAGCGGACCCAGCGACACGTCAGCTCCGGCGCGGACACCCGGCAGGCCTCGGCCGCCCGCACGAAGTAGCGGTGGCCGCGGGTCCGCGCCGGCGGTCCCTTCCGGCAGTCCTCCCGGCCGGGAGGCCCGCTCTCGTGGGATCGGCCGCATGAGGGCCGCGTCAGGGCGGCATCAGGCTGCGGGAGAACCGCTCACGCCACGTCGCGCCGGCCGGCGATACGGGTCACCGTGACCTCGACGGTGACCCGCTCCACGTCACCGAGGGCGGTGAGGTGGGAGGCGGCGGCGAACGCCACCCGGTCGTGGACGTCCTGAGCGATGTCCAGCGCCCGCCGGTCCGCGGTCAGGACGCAGCGCACCTCGATGCGCCATCCCGAGCCGTCCGGCGCTCGGTCGGCGCGGACGGCTGCCTCGGGCGGCGGTGCGCGGTGAGACGTGGTGTCCGTCCGGGTGGGTGCGGCGGCCGCGGCGAGGCGTTGGGCGAGGCGGGGCTGCAGGCCGGCCACGCCGGGAACCGCGAGGGCTGCCTCGGCGGCGACTTCCGTGAGGGCGGTCGTGCGGAAGGTGGTCACCACGCACCACCGCCTGCCGGGAGGCCGTGGGCGGGCGGCGGCTCCGGCTCCAGGACGTCGACCACGGTGACGTCGACCACCGTCACCGCCAGACCCAGTTCCTGTCCGGCCGAGTGGAGGACCGATCGGCGCACCTGCCGGACCCGCTCGGGCAGCGGGCGGTCGAGAGCGGCGGCCAGTGTCATGGCCACCCGCACACCGGTGCCCGGCCCCTCGGGTACGAGCCGGCAGGTCGCGGCCCTGGCGCCGGGGACCGTGTCCGCCGCCCGCCGCAGGACCTTCGCCGCGGTGTTCTCGGCGATCCGCAGGTCCCGGCCGGGGTCGGCCAGGGGCAGCAGCCGCCCGAGCCGTACCTCTGCCCTGACGACGGCCATGACGCGGTCGGCGAGTGCGTGCAGGCCGGAAGTGTCCTCGGCACGCAGCGCGCGGGCGGCCGTCTTCGCCGTGGCGAGTCCCTCGACGGCCTCGCGGCAGTACGGACAGGAGACGGTGTGCGGGTCCACGCCCGGCGGGGCGTCGCACGCCTGCTCCCAGACCCGGCTGAGCAGACGGCCGCAGGGCAGCACCTCATCACCTGCGAACGGGAACGCGTCGTCGTCGCCGGCCGGGGCGGTGCGCGGCCCGCCGGTGCCGGGGGGTTCGCAAGGCCGTGCGTGGGGGTCGTCTAGCGCCATGGGCCCATCGCCTCCTGCAGGGATCGGCGTGCCCTGAACAGTCTGCCCCGCACGGTCTGTTCGCTGGTCCGCGTCACGTGGGCGATCTCCTTGTAGGACAGGCCCTGCACCTCGCGCAGGATCCAGCAGATCCGCTGTGCGGTGTCCAGCTCGGCGAGCGCCTGGGAGAGGGCGGCGGTGGCCGCGTCCTGCTCGGCGGCCCGGGCGGGCTCGCTCCAGGCGTTCGCCGCCGCGGGTTCGGTGACCGTGTCCAGGGGGAGGGGCGGCGGCCGGCGCCGGAGCATGGTCAGACAGCGGTTGACGGTGATCCGGTACACCCACGTGCGGAACTCCGCGTTGTGGTGGTAGTCCGGCAGTCGCCGCCAGGCGCTGACGAAGGCGTCCTGTACCGCCTCCTCGGCGTCCTGGGGGTTGCCGAGCATGCAGCGGGCCAGGGCCAGGAGGGGCCGGCCGTGCCGCCGGACGAGAACGGCGAAGGCATCCTCGTCTCCTTCGGCCGCCCGTACGGCCAGCAGCCGGTCCGGCAGGTCGTGTCCCACCGGGTCGCGGACCGGCGGTGGGGAAGCAGTGCGTTCGATCATGGCGTTCCCACGCAGGACTTGGACCCTCCGGGTACCCGAGGGGTTCTCTGTGATGCACGTCACACTGGATGTGTGTGAGGAACGCGCCGCCTCCGATGTCCAACTCTTCGACGGGTGCCGCACCGGTGCCCGGCCGACCGAACGAGGCGACCGCCATGACGGAGAACATCACCAGCGTCGGCGGGGGCAGCCGGCCCGACGCGGGCGTGAGCGCGCTGAAGGGCCGTACCGGGGCCGGGACTCCGGCCGAGACGCGGGGGAGGACCACGATCGCGGACGGGGTGGTGGCCAAGATCTCGGGCATGGCCGCCCGCGAGGTACCGGGCATCCACAGCCTGGGAGCGGGGATGGCCCGCGCGCTCGGCGCCGTGCGCGAACGCGTCCCCGGGGGAGGCGGAGCGGTCACGCGGGGAGTGAAGGTGGAGGTCGGTGAGCGGCAGGCCGCCATCGACCTGGACGTCGTCGTCGAGTACGGCGTCTCCATCGTGGACGTCGCCGGCGGCGTCCGCACCAACGTGATCAGCGCCGTTGAGCGGATGACGGGGCTGGAGGTGGTCGAGGTGAACATCGCCGTCGACGACGTCCACCTGCCCGACGAGGAAGAAGAGGCCGAACCGGACGAGGGCCGTGTGAGGTGATCCACCGCCGCGCCCGGCAAGGGCGTGGTGATCGCGCGAACGGCGACGTACGTCCGCCAGACGGGTGAGTGCATGATGAGCGCAGCGACGACGGGCCTCGCGGCCGGAGTGGCCCTGGGCTTCGCCGGCTACTTCGGCGGTTTCTGGGCGTTCCTGCTGGTTCTGGTGCTGGGTGCGGCGGGGCTGATCGTCGGTCTCGTCCTCCAGGGCGACCTCGACCTCCGGTCCCGGAGGCAGCGGTGACGACCCGGCCCGGTTCCCCCGGGGCGGGGTCGGGCACACCGGTGCCGGCCGCCGGACTCCCGCCCCCGGCCGAGCGGGGCGCCACCGTCATCCCGGACAGGGTGGTCGCCCGTATCGCCGCCCAGGCCGCACGCACGGCCCAGGCGCGGCGCGCAGCGGTACCGCCCGACCGGAGCGCACCGATGGCACCGAGCGCCTCCGCCGCCGTCCGAACCGGATCGGTGCGCCTGCATCTGACCATGGACCTGCCCTACCCCACCGACATCCCCCGTGTCTGCGAGCGGATCCGGCGGGACGTCTCCGAACGGGTGGCTCAGCTGACCGGCTTGCGGGTGCGGGAAGTCACCCTCACCGTCCGGCGGCTGGTGCCCGCGGCCGACGCGAGCCGGGGGCGGGTCCGATGAGCGGCCGCGCCGCCCGCGTCGCCGGGCAGGCCGCGTGGGAAGGGGGCTCCCGATGACCTCCGGCTCCGCCTCGTCCGAGCACCCTCCCACCGTGCCGCTGACGAAGGACCCCGATCCCTCCGGACGCGAGGCACGGGACCCAGGGCCCGGGCCCGGCGCACCTCCCGACGAGGCGGCCGGCGGTCGTGACCGGGGAAGCCGGACCCGCCGGCCGTGGTCACAGCGGCGCGTCCCGGCCGGCCTGGTCGCCTCGGTGATCCTCGTGGCGGCGGTCGCGGCGCTGGTCGACGTCATCGCCGTACGGGCGGGGCGCCCGGCGGCGGCCTGGCGGCGGCGCCTGGCCGACGAACTGGCCACACGCTCCGTGGACGACGTCTGGATGCTCACGGGAGCCGCCGTGGCCGCCGCCGTCGGCCTCTGGCTGATCCTCCTGGCCCTCACTCCCGGACTACGCCGCTGGCTGCCGCTGCGCTGCCCCGCCGACCGCCCTCGGCTGCGGGCCTCCCTGGACCGCGACGGTGCCGCCGCCGTGCTGCGCGACGCCGCCATGCGGGTCCCGGGAGTCGGCGCGGCGCGCGTCCGGCTGCGCCGCCACCGCGTCACGGCCCACGCCGACGTCCGCTTCCGCGACCCCCGTCAGGTGAGGGACGACCTCACCGCCGTCCTCCACGAGGAACGCGACCGGCTGGCCCTCGCCCACCCTCCCCGCATCGCCGTACGGGTGCGGCGACGCGACGACTGACCGACCCCGGAGCCCGCACCATGACGCCACGCCCCGTACTCAACCGCAGTCTGCTGGCCCTCACCGGACTGGTCCTGCTCGGCGGCGGACTGCTGATCCTCTTCGCCGGGCTCGACCTCTACCGACGGCTCGGACTCAGCCCGCCTGCCGGCTGGCCCCTGACCGCCCCGGGCGACGTCCTGCTCGGTTCCGCCGACCGGGTCCGCTGGAGCCACCAGGGCTGGTGGTGGTGGCCCGCGGTCATCGCCGCCCTCGTCCTCGTCGCCCTGCTCGCCCTGTGGTGGCTGCTCGCCCAGCCGGGGCGGCGCCGTCCCGGAGCGCTGCCCGTCGGCGGCACGCCCCCGCAGGAAGGCGTCGAACTGCGCGACCGCGCGCTCAGCGACGCGATCGCGAGCGAGGCCGCCGCTCTGCCGGGGGTCGAGCACACGGCCGTACGGATCACCGGCCGGCCCTCCCGCTTCCGCACCCATGTCAGTCTCACCCTGACCCCTCAGGCCGCGCCCGGCGACACTCTCGGTGCCCTCTGCGAGGGCCCGCTGCACACCGCCGGCCGTTCCACCGGCATCCCTGACATGCCCACCGAGGCCCGCCTGCACGTCGCCCGCCACAGAGCGCGCCGCGCGCAGTGAGGAGGAGACCCACCGTTACCCCGCCCTCGCGCTCTCTCGCAGGCGCAGGGCACCGACACCGCTCCCCGAGGGAGACATCATGATCGTCCTAGGCATCATTCTGCTCGTCGTCGGCTTCGTCACCGGGATATCCATCCTGTGGACCATCGGGATCATCCTGGTGGTCATCGGAGCCATCCTGTGGATCCTCGGCGCGATGGGACACGCCGTCGCAGGCCGACGCCACTACTGGTGATCGAGGCCGGAGCGGGGGGCCCGGTCCGGCGGGCGGCGAACGGGAGGCGGGCAGGCCGGCGCACGCCGTAGACCTCGCCGAGGCGTACGGGGCGGCGGAGGCCGCGGGGGAGCGGCGCGATGCTCGCCGGCCGACGGCTCCCGGGCCGCCGCGGATCGCTTCCCGGACGCGGCCGGTCCGACGGCGTACACGCACTCGCTCGGCCCGTCCGGCCGAGCCCCGCCCTGGCTGTCGCCGGGCCGGTGTTCTGCGTGGCGTCGCGTGGTGGGCTGTGCTCTGGCTGTCGCCGGACCGGTGCTCTGCATGGCGTCTCGCGGTCGGCTGTGCCCCGGTTCTCGCCCGGCAAGTGTTCCGGGCGGCGTTGCCCGTCCGGCCGAGCCCCGCCTTGGCTGTCGCCCGGCCGGTGTTCCGCGCGGCGTCGCCCGGTCGGCTGTGCCCCGGCGGTCGCCCGCCCGGGCTACCCGTACGGCGGCCCGCCCGGACCACCGCACGGCGCGCCCCGGCAGTCGTCTGCCCGGCCTACCGTACGGCCTGTCCCGCCCGG
>NZ_JBEZBT010000065.1:0-40243 GCF_040647235.1 Streptomyces sp. NPDC042638 | reverse complement strand
GTTTCCGACTCTATCAGATCTTTTCTCGATCCGATTTCCTCGGTGCTTTCCAGGTTCCCGCTCTCGCGTTTCCCTTTCCGGCGGTTCCGACTTTATCAGAAGTTCTGAGCCGGATTTCCCACCCGCTCCGGGCAACCGTGTCCAGCACGTGAAGTGCTGGGGTTCCCCGTGGGGCGGAGCCGTAAACGTACTGGAGCGGGCCGCCCCGATGCAAATCGAGACGCCCCGCTCCTGGATCGCACCGACGGTGCGTCAGACCTCCACGACCACCGGCAGGATCATCGGCCTGCGGCGATACGTGTCCGAGACCCACTTGCCGAGCGTGCGGCGGATGAGCTGCTGGAGCTGGTGAGGCTCCACGACACCGTCCTGGGCGGACCGCTCCAGGACTTCCGTGACCTTCGGGAGGACGGCGGTGAAGGCCGAGTCCTCGATGCCGGAGCCACGGGCCTGGACGTGCGGACCAGCGGTGATCTTGCCGGTGGAGGCGTCCACGACCACGAAGACCGAGATGATGCCCTCGTCACCGAGGATCTTGCGGTCCTTCAGCGCCGGCTCGCCCACGTCACCGACCGAGAGGCCGTCGACGTAGACGTATCCGGCCTGGACCTTGCCGGAGATCTTGGCCTTGCCCTCCACCAGGTCGACCACCACGCCGTCCTCGGCGATGACGATCCGGTCGTGGGGCACGCCCGTGAGCGCGCCCAGCTCGGCGTTGGCGCGCAGGTGGCGCCATTCGCCGTGGACCGGCATCAGGTTCTTCGGGCGGCAGATGTTGTAGAAGTACAGCAGCTCGCCCGCGGACGCATGGCCGGAAACGTGCACCTTGGCGTTGCCCTTGTGGACGACGTGGGCGCCCCACCGGGTGAGGCCGTTGATCACGCGGTAGACCGCGTTCTCGTTCCCGGGGATCAGCGAGGACGCCAGGATGACCGTGTCGCCGTCGACGATGCGGATCTGGTGGTCGCGATTGGCCATGCGGGACAGGGCCGCCATCGGCTCGCCCTGGGAGCCGGTGCAGACCAGGACCACCTCGTGGTCGGGCAGGTCGTCCAGCGTCTTGACGTCGACCACGAGGCCCGGCGGGACCCTCAGGTAGCCGAGGTCCCGGGCGATGCCCATGTTGCGGACCATGGAACGGCCGACGAAGGCGACCCGGCGGCCGTACTCGTGGGCCGCGTCCAGGATCTGCTGGATGCGGTGGACATGGCTGGCGAAGCTCGCCACGATGATCCGCTTGCGGGCGTTGGCGAAGACCGTGCGCAGCACGTTGGAGATGTCGCGCTCCGGCGGGACGAAGCCCGGGACCTCGGCGTTCGTGGAGTCGGAGAGGAGGAGGTCGATGCCCTCCTCGCTCAGCCGCGCGAAGGCGTGCAGGTCGGTGAGGCGGTTGTCCAGCGGGAGCTGGTCCATCTTGAAGTCGCCCGTGTGGACGACCATGCCGGCGGGGGTGCGGATCGCGACCGCGAGGGCGTCCGGGATGGAGTGGTTGACCGCGACGAACTCGCAGTCGAAGGGGCCGACGCGCTCGCGGTTCCCCTCCGCCACCTCCAGGGTGTACGGGCGGATCCGGTGCTCCTGGAGCTTCGCCTCGATCAGGGCCAGCGTGAGCTTGGAACCGATCAGCGGGATGTCCGGCTTCTCGCGGAGCAGGAAGGGGACGCCGCCGATGTGGTCCTCGTGGCCGTGGGTGAGGACGATGCCCTCGATGTCGTCGAGACGGTCACGGATGGACGAGAAGTCCGGCAGGATCAGGTCGATTCCGGGCTGCTCCTCCTCGGGGAAGAGCACTCCGCAGTCGACGATCAGCAGACGGCCGCCGTACTCGAAGACCGTCATGTTCCGGCCGATCTCGCCGAGACCGCCGAGCGGGGTGACTCGCAGGCCGCCCTCGGGGAGCGGCGGCGGCGGGCCGAGTTCAGGATGCGGATGACTCAAAAGACTCTCCTCAACCACACGCGCCACGTACCGGTAGGGCACGTGGCGCGCATGACGTTCGTGCGGAAGCAGTTGTCGTTGTGGATGCAGGCACCGGTGGCCTGCGTATGCGGTTGTCGATTCAGTTGTGAGGCTCAGGTGGTGCGAAGTCTGTTGTCAGAGCTGTACCCCGCCGGCAGCAAGATCGATCTTGAGCTGGGAGATCTCCTCGGGCGAGCACTCGACCATGGGCGAGCGCAGCGGTCCCGCGGGCAGGCCCAGGAGGGCGAGGGCGGCCTTGGTGGTCATGACGCCCTGGGTGCGGAACATGCCCGTGTAGACCGGGAGCAGCTTCTGGTGGATCTCGGTGGCCTTGACGACGTCACCGGAGGTGTACGCCTCCACCAGGGCACGCAGGTCGGGGGTGACCACGTGGCCGACGACCGAGACGAAGCCGACGGCACCCACCGAGAGCAGGGGCAGGTTCAGCATGTCGTCGCCGGAGTACCAGGCGAGGCCGGACTGCGCGATGGCCCAGCCGGCGCGGCCGAGGTCGCCCTTGGCGTCCTTGTTGGCGACGATCCGGGGGTGCTCGGCGAGCCGGACGAGGGTCTCGGTGCTGATCGGGACGCCGCTGCGGCCGGGGATGTCGTAGAGCATGACCGGCAGGCCGGTGGCGTCGGCGACGGTGGTGAAGTGCCGGTACAGGCCCTCCTGCGGGGGCTTGTTGTAGTACGGCGTGACGACCAGGAGGCCGTGGGCCCCGACGCGCTCGGCCTCGCGGGCCAGCTCGACGCTGTGGCGGGTGTCGTTGGTTCCGACTCCGGCGACGACGTGGGCTCGGTCGCCGACGGCCTCCAGGACGGCTCGTACGAGGTCCGATTTCTCCGCGTCGCTGGTGGTGGGGGACTCGCCGGTGGTGCCGTTGACGATCAGGCCGTCGTTGCCTGCGTCCACCAGGTGGGCGGCGAGCCGCTGCGCGCCGTCGAGGTCGAGTGCGCCGTCCGCCGTGAAGGGCGTGACCATGGCGGTGAGGACCCGCCCGAAGGGGGTCTGCGGAGTCGAGGTCGGAGCCATGGGTAACACGCTACTCGGTGCTCGATACGGGTCATGCCCGTGGGGTGCCGGGAAAGTCAGGACAAAGAAGGAGCCCGGCACTGCCTGCTCGGGGGTTCAAGCAGTGCCGGGTCCGTTTGATCAGGCTAGATGAACATCTCCAAATGCCGCAAACCGGACACTTCGCGAGGCTGACCCATACATCCGTTCCCGGGAGGGGAACAGACCTTCGCTACGGGGCCACACGTCCGTTCGCATTGAAGGCGGCGTACGTGAGCGGCATGAGCTTCGCCCACTCCGCCTCCATCTTCTCGCCGACCATCTCGATCTCCCGCTGCGGGAAGCTCGGCACCTTGGCCAGCTCGTGCTGGGTGCGCAGGCCGAGGAAGTGCATCAGGGAGCGCGCGTTGCAGGTGGCGTACATCGAGGAGTAGAGCCCGACGGGCAGGACCGAACGGGCGACCTCGCGGGCGATGCCCTGCGCCAGCATCTCCTGGTACGTCGAGTAGGCCTGCCGGTAGGACTCCTCCATGGCGCTTCCGAGCAGCTCGTGCTGCTCCTGGGTGCCCTCGACGAAGACGTACTTGCCGGGCCGGCCCTGCTGCACGAGTTTGCGGGAGGCGTCGGGGACGTAGAAGACCGGCTGGAGCTCGCGGTAGCGGCCCGACTCCTCGTTGTACGACCAGCCGACGCGGTGCCGCATGAACTCGCGGAAGACGAAGATCGGGGCGCTGATGAAGAACGTCATCGAGTTGTGCTCGAACGGGCTGCCGTGCCGGTCGCGCATGAGGTAGTTGATCAGGCCCTTGGAGCGCTCCGGGTCCTTGTCCAGCTCCGCCAGGGACTGCTCCCCGACGGTCGAGACACGGGCCGCGAAGAGCACGTCGGAGTCGGCCGCACTGTGTTTGACCAGCTCGACCGTGACGTCGCCGCGCAGATCGATCTTGAAATCGTCGTCCGGGGTGCTGGTCACGAGGGTCCTTCCATCACTTCTTGGGTTCGCGTCCACTGTATCGGGGCACCCGACGCCTTCCGGAACGGTGACCTCGCCGCACGAGTTTTCCCGACATGGGCACCTTTTGTGTCATCAGAGCGTCTGTATCGGTGAGGACCACACATTCGATCCCGAGAGGAGAGGTGCGCCCCCCATGTTCCGTCGGCGCGAGCCCGTCCCCTTCGCCTTCGTGGCAGAGGCCCAGAGGTTCCGCAGCAATGTCACTCCCCCGCCCCGCCAGCGGGCGTCCTTCGGCGAGATGGCCGGACGCTGGCTGCTGGGCCTCACTCTCGTCGCGGGGCTCGTCGGCGCCCTGATCGTCGGCACACCGGCGCTCTCCCCGCCGTCCGGCACACCGGCTCAGCAGTCCCAGGCGTCCCAGGGGCACTGAGCGGCAGCGCTGACCCTTCCGGACGCTCCGGGCTGGTGAGCGGCATCACGGCCGGATAGCCTCACCGGGCACAGCCCACGCGAGGACCGAGTGAGGACCAGCCGTGCCCCTGCCCTTTCTGACGGCCGACCGCAGCTTCGAGACGGCAGCCGAGAGTGCGCTGCCCTACGACGACCCGGACCACTGGCGACGCCCCTACCGGCCCGGCCCCTGGCGAGTGGGCACGGCCGCGCTGGGGCTGCTGCTGGCCTCGTTCGTCCTGTTCGCCGCGGTGCTCATCGCGCTGACCGGCTCCGTGTCGTCCGGCGGGGCGGTCCTCGTCGCGGGCCTGGCGCTCGTCGCGGGCTCGTTGCGGCTGCTGCGCATGGGGGTGTGGGTGAGCAGGCGCGGACTGCGCCGGACCGGTCTCCTGCGGACGCGGACGCTGCCGTGGGCGCGGGTCGCCTCGGTGCGCACGGTGCAGCAGCCGGTGCGCTGGCTGGGACTGCCGCGCACGGTGCAGGGCCAGGCGCTGGCGCTCGTACGCAAGGACCGGCCCGCCGAGGAGAGCGCGGCACTGCTGACCACGCACGGCCTGGACTTCCTCGGCCGGCCGGTGGCCTTCGACCGGGCGGCGGACGCGGTGGAGGCGTGGGCCGCGGAGCACCGGCGCGGCTGATCCGCGGGGAAACCCGAAGGGGCCGTCCGCGATGTGCGGGCCGGCCCCTTTCGTATGCGTCTTCGGTATGCGTCGGCGGCCCGTCGGCTTGCCGGCCGGCTTGTGGGGCACGCACGGCGTGCGGGTCACACCGAGGCGGGGCGCCCTTCGTGCAGGGCGATGGCGCGTTGCATCGCCTTGCGGGCGCGGGGGGTGTCGCGGGCGTCGTGGTAGGCGACGGCGAGCCGGAACCAGCAGCGCCAGTCGTCGGGGGACGCCTCCGTCTCCGCCTTGCGCCTGGCGAAGACCTCGTCGGCCGAGTCCCGGTCGATCCGGCCGCTGGGCAGGCGTTTCAGCTCGTCGACCGGCAGGCCGCCCTCGGCCTCGAGTTCGGTGGCGAGCTGGTTGGCCCTGCGGACGAACTGGGTGTTCTTCCACAGGAACCACAGTCCGATGAGCGGCAGGATCAGCACCGCCACGCCGAAGGTGACGGTGACGAGCGTGCCGGACTGGATGAGCATGACGCCGCGGCTGCCGACCAGGACGAAGTAGAAGACGAGGACGGCGGCCGTGACGAGGTAGGTGATCTTCGCGCGCATGGCAGGCGTCTGTCTCAGCTCAGGTCCAGGAAGTGCTCCAGGCCGAACGTGAGGCCTGGAGTCGTCACCACGCGGCGGGCGCCGAGCAGGATGCCCGGCATGAAGCTGCTGTGGTGCAGGGAGTCATGGCGGACGGTGAGGGTCTCGCCCTCGCCGCCGAGCAGGACCTCCTGGTGGGCGAGGAGGCCGCGCAGGCGGACGGCGTGCACGGGGACGCCGTCCACGCTGGCGCCGCGGGCCCCGTCCAGGGCGGTGACCGTGGCGTCCGGCGCCGGGGCCGTGCCGGCCGCCCGGCGGGCCTCGGCGATGAGCTGGGCCGTGCGGGTGGCGGTGCCGGAGGGGGCGTCCACCTTGTTCGGGTGGTGCAGCTCGACCACCTCGACCGACTCGAAGTACGGCGCGGCGATCTGCGCGAACTTCATCGTCAGCACGGCCCCGATGGAGAAGTTCGGCGCGATGAGCACGCCGGTCTCCGGGGACTGGGCGAGCCAGCCCTCCAGCTGCGCGAGGCGTTCCTCGGTCCAGCCCGTCGTGCCGACGACGGCGTGGATGCCGTGACGCACACAGAAGTCGAGGTTGCCCATGACCGAGGCGGGGGTGGTCAGCTCGACGGCGACCTGGGCGCCGGTCTCCGCCAGCGTCTCCAGCTTGTCGCCCCGGCCGAGGGCGGCGACCAGTTCCATGTCCTCGGCGGCCTCGACCGCCTTGACCGCCTCGGCCCCGATCCGGCCCCTGGCACCGAGGACCGCCACGCGCAGCTTGCTCATGTTCCTGCTTCCTAACCGGTGGTGTTTCAGGCGACCGCGTCGTGCAGCCGGGCGGCCTGCTTGTCCTTGAGCGGGCCGATGACCGACAGCGACGGACGCTGTCCCAGGATGTCGCGGGCGACCGAACGGACCTCGTCCGGCGTGACCGCGGCTATCTTCGCCAGCATGTCGTCCACCGACATCTGCTCGCCCCAGCACAGCTCGCTCTTGCCGATACGGTTCATCAGCGCGCCGGTGTCCTCAAGGCCCAGGACCGTGGAGCCGCGGAGCTGGCCGATGGCACGGGCGATCTCGTCGTCGGCGAGACCGCTTTGCGCCACCTGGTCGAGTTCGTCACGGCAGATCCGCAGCACGTCGTGGACCTGGCTGGGCCGGCAGCCGGCGTAGACGCCGAACAGACCGCAGTCGGCGAATCCCGAGGTGTACGAGTACACGCTGTACGCGAGGCCGCGCTTCTCCCGGACCTCCTGGAAGAGGCGGGAGGACATGCCGCCGCCGAGGGCGGTGTTGAGCACGCCCATGGCCCAGCGGCGGTCGTCGGTACGGGCGAGGCCGGGCATGCCGAGGACGACGTGTGCCTGCTCGGTCTTGCGGCCGAGCAGCTCGACCTTGCCGGAGGTGCGGATCGTACGGCTGCCGTCGCGCGGGGCGATGGGCTGTGCGTCCGGGTTCCGGAAGGCGCCCGCCTTCTCGAAGGCGGCGCGGACCTGGCGTACGACCTTGTCGTGGTCGATGTTGCCGGCGCAGGCGACCACGAGGTGGGTGGGGTCGTAGTGCTTCTTGTAGAAGCGGCGGATGCGGTCGGCGGTGAGGGCGTTGACGGTGTCGACCGTGCCGAGGACGGGGCGGCCGAGGGCGTTGTCGCCGAACATGGTGTGCGCGAACAGGTCGTGCACACAGTCGCCCGGGTCGTCCTCGGTCATCGCGATCTCTTCGAGGATCGCGCCGCGTTCGACGTCGACGTCCTCTTCGAGGATGAGCGAGCCGGTCAGCATGTCGCAGACGACGTCGATGGCGAGCGGCAGGTCGGTGTCGAGCACGCGCGCGTAGTAGCACGTGTACTCCTTGGCCGTGAACGCGTTCATCTCGCCGCCGACGGCGTCGAGGGCGGAGGAGATGTCCAGCGCGCTGCGCTGCGCCGTGCCCTTGAAGAGCAGGTGCTCCAGGTAGTGCGTGGCGCCGTTCAGGGCCGGGGTCTCGTCACGGGAGCCGACGTGGGCCCAGATGCCGAAGGTGGCGGAGCGGACCGAGGGCAGGGTCTCGGTGACGATGCGCAGGCCGCCCGGGAGGGTGGTCTTGCGGACCGTGCCGATGCCGTTCTCGCCCTTGATGAGGGTTTGGGTACGGGCGACGGCCCGCGCCTCCGAAGAGGGGCGGGCCGTCACCTTGGAGCTACGGGACGTCACTGCTCGGCGTCGTCCTTCGCCTCGTCAGAGTCTTCCTCGCCCTCGATCACCGGAACGAGGGAGAGCTTGCCGCGGGAGTCGATCTCGGCGATCTCGACCTGGACCTTGTGGCCCACACCGAGGACGTCCTCGACGTTCTCCACGCGCTTGCCGCCGGCGAGCTTGCGGATCTGCGAGATGTGCAGCAGACCGTCCTTGCCGGGCAGCAGGGAGACGAACGCACCGAAGGTGGTCGTCTTGACGACCGTGCCCAGGTACCGCTCGCCGACCTCGGGCATCGTCGGGTTGGCGATGCCGTTGATCGTGGCGCGGGCGGCCTCGGCGGCCGGGCCGTCGGAGGCACCGATGTAGATCGTGCCGTCGTCCTCGATCGTGATCTCGGCGCCGGTGTCCTCCTGGATCTGGTTGATCATCTTGCCCTTGGGGCCGATGACCTCACCGATCTTGTCGACCGGGATCTTGACGGTGATGATCCGCGGAGCGTTCGGGGACATCTCGTCCGGACGGTCGATGGCCTCCATCATCACGTCGAGGATGTGCAGGCGGGCGTCGCGGGCCTGCTTGAGGGCCGCGGCCAGGACGGAGGCCGGGATGCCGTCCAGCTTGGTGTCGAGCTGGAGGGCGGTCACGAAGTCCTTCGTGCCGGCGACCTTGAAGTCCATGTCGCCGAAGGCGTCCTCGGCACCGAGGATGTCGGTGAGGGTGACGTAGTGCGTCTCCCCCTCGATGTCCTGGGAGATCAGGCCCATGGCGATACCGGCGACCGGGGCCTTCAGGGGCACACCGGCGTTCAGCAGCGACATCGTGGAGGCGCAGACCGAGCCCATGGACGTCGAGCCGTTGGAGCTCAGCGCCTCGGAGACCTGGCGGATCGCGTAGGGGAACTCCTCGCGCGTCGGCAGGACCGGCACGAGGGCGCGCTCGGCGAGGGCGCCGTGGCCGATCTCGCGGCGCTTCGGCGAGCCGACGCGGCCGGTCTCACCGGTGGAGTACGGCGGGAAGTTGTAGTTGTGCATGTAGCGCTTGCGGGTCACCGGGGAGAGGGTGTCCAGCTGCTGCTCCATGCGGAGCATGTTGAGGGTGGTGACGCCCAGGATCTGGGTCTCGCCACGCTCGAACACCGCGGAGCCGTGCACGCGCGGGATGGCCTCGACCTCGGCGGCGAGCGTACGGATGTCCGTCACGCCACGGCCGTCGATGCGCTTCTTCTCCTTGATCACGCGCTCGCGGACCAGCTGCTTGGTGAGCGAGCGGTACGCGGCGGAGATCTCCTTCTCGCGGCCCTCGAACTCCGGCAGGAGCTTCTCGGCGGCGAGCGCCTTGACGCGGTCCAGCTCGGCCTCGCGCTCCTGCTTGCCGGCGATGGTGAGCGCCTGGGCCAGCTCGGGGCGGACGGCCGCGGTCAGGGCCTCCAGGACGTCGTCCTGGTAGTCCAGGAAGATCGGGAACTCGCCGGTCGGCTTGGCGGCCTTGGCGGCGAGGTCGGCCTGGGCCCGGCACAGGACCTTGATGAAGGGCTTCGCGGCCTCCAGACCGGCGGCGACGACCTCCTCGGTCGGCGCCTCGGAGCCGCCCTCGACCAGCTTGATGGTCTTCTCGGTGGCCTCGGCCTCGACCATCATGATCGCGACGTCGCCGTCCTCGAGGACGCGGCCGGCGACCACCATGTCGAAGACGGCGTCCTCGAGCTCGGTGTGCGTCGGGAACGCGACCCACTGACCGCGGATCAGCGCGACGCGGACGCCGCCGATCGGGCCGGAGAAGGGCAGGCCGGCCAGCTGCGTGGACGCGGACGCGGCGTTGATCGCGACGACGTCGTACAGGTGGTCGGGGTTGAGCGCCATGATCGTGGCGACGACCTGGATCTCGTTGCGCAGGCCCTTCTTGAAGGACGGGCGCAGCGGGCGGTCGATCAGGCGGCAGGTGAGGATGGCGTCCTCGGAGGGCCGGCCCTCACGGCGGAAGAAGCTGCCGGGGATCTTGCCGGCGGCGTACATCCGCTCCTCGACGTCCACCGTGAGGGGGAAGAAGTCGAGCTGGTCCTTGGGGTTCTTGGAGGCGGTGGTGGCCGACAGCACCATGGTGTCGTCGTCCAGGTACGCCACGGCGGAGCCGGCGGCCTGCTTGGCCAGGCGGCCCGTCTCGAAGCGGATGGTGCGGGTGCCGAAGGAGCCGTTGTCGATGACGGCCTCGGCGTAGTGGGTCTCGTTCTCCACTAGCGTTTTCTCCGTTACTTGTCGTCTTTCGTCCCTCGGCTGCCCGTGTGGCAGGGGGACGGTGGCGGAGAGGCGCTCCGTGCGGTGCGGGCCGGTCTTCGATCGAAGCACCCGGGGCTCACTTCCCCCCGGGGGCCACTACCGAGGACCGGCGGCGGCGTGGTGCGCGTCTCCTCGTTGGTCGTCGTGCTGTGTCGTCCGTATTGCGTTGTGCTACCACACTACAAAGCGTGAGTGACACTCCGCACGTTTCCGCGTGCACGACGAAGGGTGCCGGGTGCGCGGCGGAGCCCCGCATACGGCAAAGGGAGCGGTCCCCGACTTCGTCCGGGAACCGCTCCCCTCACGGCGTTCTACTTCGCGCCCGCCGCACCGCGGCGGATGCCGAGGCGGTCGACCAGCGCACGGAAGCGCTGGATGTCCTTCTTCGCCAGGTACTGCAGCAGGCGACGGCGCTGACCGACCAGGATCAGCAGACCACGGCGGGAGTGGTGGTCGTGCTTGTGGGTCTTGAGGTGCTCGGTCAGGTCCGAGATGCGGCGCGAGAGCATGGCGACCTGGACCTCGGGGGAGCCGGTGTCGCCCTCCTTGGTACCGAACTCGGTGATGATCTGCTTCTTCGTAGCGGCGTCAAGCGACACGCGTACTCCTCGTAGTCTGTGAGTGGCCACCGAGTGCCCCCGGTCTGCATCGCGGGGGAGCTTCCGTTACTCGGGAGGCGGGATCCGCTGGGCGCGGCCTCCAGAACAGGGTTCCGGGGGTGCGTACACAAACGGCCGTCACTCAGGGTACCAGGCGCCGGCGGAGACCTTACGCACGGTCGGCGAACCGCCCTGACGGGGCGGCGTCCCCCACTAGGGTGAGCGCCGGGACCGTACCTACCTCGGGAAGGGGTCGCTGCACCATGGCGGAGACGGAAGCGCAGATCAAGGCGCGCAAGGAGCGGGAGCGGGACGAGCTGTACGCCCTCGACATCTCCGGTGCCGAGTGGCACTGCGCACCGGGCACGGAGGAGCAGGAGGAGCGGGTGGAGATCGCGTACCTGCCCGGCGGGGCGGTGGCGATGCGCTCCTCCCTCGACCCGGACACCGTGCTGCGCTACACCGAGGCGGAGTGGCGGGCGTTCGTGCTGGGCGCCCGGGACGGGGAGTTCGATCTGAAGCCCATGGCGCACAACGGCGGGCTCGACGTGCAGTGAGCGGCACGCGGGAACTCGGCGTGCAGTGAGCGGCACGTGAGAAGGGGCGGCACGCGCGCGTGCCGCCCCTTTCCTTTCTGTCGTCTCCTAGCTGGTCATGGCGCGGGCCTTCGCGTACACGTCGAAGACGGCCAGGGTGAGCGGGATCAGCGTCAGCAGGACGAAGCCCTCGCAGATCTCCAGGAAGCGTCCCCAGAAGGGGGTCAGCCCGCCGCGCGGCAGGATCAGCCCCAGGGCCGTCACCAGGGCCGTGGCCAGGGCGATGACCGCGACCAGCCAGACGGTGCGGATGTCGAGGTCGGTACGGTCGCCGGCCAGCGCCGCACCCATGATGTGCCGCGGCGGGTTGAGGGCGAGGCCGAGGCCGAGCAGGACCAGGGAGGCGAGGCCGGCGGCCAGCACGGAGGCGACCTGGGCGGTGTAGCGGAAGAGGCCGGCGCGCATGAGCATGGCGACGCCGGTCACGAACGCGAGCAGCTGGGCCCAGACGTCGTCGGAGAAGCCCAGTACGGCCGATGCGCCGACGGCGAGCAGCGCGCAGCCGCCGACCAGGCCGACGAGGAGTTCGTGGCCGCGCCGCGCCTGCGCCTCGATGCGCCCGGTGTCCACCGGCTCCGGGGGGGCGGTCTCGGTGCCGTAGGCGGAGCGGGGGGCGCCGCCGCCGGGGTTCTCGAAGCCGATCGGCAGCCGGGCGAACCGCATGGACATGCCGGGCAGGAAGGCGAGCGCGCCGACGGAGACCGGCGCGCACAGGCCGGCCATCTCCCTGGGGGCCCAGCCGGTGAGGGTCGCGACGAAGGCGACGATCAGGGCGACCGACGAGGCGAACACGAAGGCGACGAAGGGGCCGTCGCCGTGCGGTGAGCACAGGGCGAGGATCAGGGCGGCGATGAGGACGGCCGCGCACGCCAGCAGGAACTGGAGCCTGCCGATGCCCTCGCCGTCGCTCAGCGGCAGCAGTCCGCTGCCCGCGACGCCGATGTTGGGCAGTGCGCCGAGGCCGAGGGCGACGGCCGAGCCGCGGTCGTCGTAGACGCGGGCACGGACCGCGGAGAGCACGACCAGGAGGACGCCGGTGACGGCGGCGAGGATGCCGGCCAGGCCGTGCATGTCGTGGCGCGGGTCGGCGGTCCAGGCGACGAACGCGAGCAGCGCGGGCAGCACGCCGCCGCCGACGAGGCCCGCGGCCCGGGTGAGGTCGCCGCTCCACAGCTTGTGCTGCCTGGTGACGGAGGAGGCCACGGCCTCGGCCACGTCGTCGAAGACGGCCGGCGGCAGGGACTCCGCGAACGGGCGCAGGGTGAGGAGTTCGCCGTCGAGAATGCGCTGGGCGGCGAAGGAGCGGGCGCTGTCCAGCACGGTGCCGTCGGTGCGGACGAGGTGGTAGCCGACCGGGGCGCCCGCCGCGGGGCTCTGCTGGGACAGCCGGAGGATCTCCGGACAGAGGTCGGCGACCGGAACGTCGTCGGGCAGGGCCACGTCGATGCGGCTGTCCGGCGCGACGATGGTGACCCGGCAGAAGCCGAGTCCGGTGCCGGATGCGGAAGGGGCTCCTGTCCCGGGTCCGCCGGTGGCGGCGGCCGTCATGCTCACCTGCTGCTCCCCCTCAGTGGTGGTGGTGCGTCTATGTCGTGAAGGTCCCGTGCCGATGCGCCCGGTGCGTGACGGCGCGGGTGCCGCACGGCGGGATTCCGGGGTTCCGCCGCCTCTGCATTGAGGGGTTTGCCCCGTTACATCCAGCCTGCTCGGCGTGTGCTCACGCGAACATCCGGCACCCTACCGCTCACCCGTGCCGGATGAACTCAGTAGGATCACGCGGCGGCCTGCGCTCGCCGGACACGGGGCGGCGGGCGGAACGCCTGGGTCGGGCAAGGGAATTGGTGAGCGGTGAGCCAGATTGTCGTCAAGCGCCCCCCTAGGGCGCTTCCGTCCGAAGTGCCCACGGAAGAGGTCGTTGTCCAGGCACCGCCCGAATTGCCGCGGGGGCCTCAGGAAAGCGTGCTGATGCAGCTCCTGCCCACGCTGGGCATGGGCGGCTCCGTGGTCTTCTTCTTCACGAACGGCCAGCCGTTCATGAAGATCATGGGCATGATCATGATCGCCTCGACGGTGGCGATGTCCATCGCGATGGTGGTGCGCTTCCGCCGCGGCTCCCAGGGCCAGCTGGCCGACATGCGCCGCGACTACCTCAGCTATCTGTCGCAGACCCGTAAGTCGGCCGTGGCAACGGCGAAGACGCAGCGGGACGCGCAGTACTACCTGCACCCCTCCCCGGAGCAGCTCTGGGCGCTCGTCGCCGAGGGCAGCCGGGTGTGGGAGCGGCGGCCCGGTGACGAGGACTTCGCACACGTACGCGTCGGCCTGGGCCCGCAGCCGCTGGCGACCCCGCTCGTCGCCCCGGAGACGGCCCCCGTCGAGCAGCTGGAGCCGCTGACCGCGGGCGCGATGCAGCGCTTCCTCGCCGCCCACGGCACCGTCGGCGACCTGCCGATGGCGGTCTCGCTGCGCGCCTTCTACCACGTCACGGTCAGCGGTGAACCGCAGTCCGTACGGGCCTCGGCCCGCGCCCTCGTCGGCTCGCTGGCCTCGCTGCACTCCCCGCAGGACCTGATCATCGCGGTGGCCGCGGGCCGGGAGGCGCTGCCGCAGTGGGACTGGGTGAAATGGCTGCCCCACGTCCAGGCGCCCGGTGCGGTGGACGGCGCGGGCTCGCGCCGGCTGATCGGCACCGACCCGCGCGAAATGGAGGACCTGCTGACCGCCCGGCTGGCCGGCCGGCCGCGCTTCCACCCCGGCGCCGCGCCGCTGATGGACGAGCCGCACATCGTGCTCGTACTCGACGACCTGTCCCTGCTGCCGGACTCGGTGCTCGCCAACCCGGAGGGGCTGCAGGGCGTCACCGTGCTGGAGGTGGTGCCGGGCGAACTCACGACGGCGGGCGGCGACCTGTCCATCGTCGTACAGCCCGGCCTGCTGCGCCTGGAGTCCGGGCACGGCGAGGTGTACGAGGGCGGCCCGGACGTCCTCTCCTACGAGTCCGCCGAGGCACTGGCCCGGCAGCTGGCGCCGCTGCGCATGGCGTCGGGCGGCGACGACGACGAACCGCTGCTCGCCAACCTGGAGTTCACCGATCTCCTCGGCCTCGGCGACGCGGCGTCCGTCGACACCAAGCGGACCTGGCGCCCGCGCGCGCTCGCGGAACGCCTGCGCGTGCCGATCGGGCTCGGCGAGGACGGCCGGCCCGTGATGCTCGACCTGAAGGAGGCCGCCCAGGAGGGCATGGGCCCGCACGGCCTGTGCGTCGGCGCGACCGGCTCCGGCAAGTCGGAACTGCTGCGCACCCTGGTGCTGGGCCTCGCGGTCACCCACTCCTCGGAGACCCTGAACTTCGTCCTCGCGGACTTCAAGGGCGGTGCGACCTTCGCCGGCATGGCGCAGATGCCGCACGTGGCCGCCGTCATCACCAACCTCGCCGACGACCTCACCCTGGTCGACCGCATGGGCGACTCCATCCGCGGTGAGCTCAACCGCCGCCAGGAGATGCTGCGCGACGCGGGCAACTACGCCAACATCCACGACTACGAGAAGGCGCGCGCGGCGGGTGCACCCCTGCAGCCGATCCCCTCTCTCGTGCTGGTGATCGACGAGTTCAGCGAGCTGCTGACCGCCAAGCCGGACTTCATCGAGATGTTCGTGCAGATCGGCCGTATCGGCCGTTCGCTGGGCGTGCACCTGCTGCTCGCCTCGCAGCGCCTGGAGGAGGGCCGCCTGCGCGGCCTGGAGACGTACCTCTCCTACCGGATCGGTCTGCGCACCTTCTCCGCCGCCGAGTCCCGCGCCGCGCTCGGCGTCCCCGATGCCTACGAACTCCCGAACGTCCCCGGTTCCGGCTTCCTGAAGTACGGCACGGACGAGATGGTCCGGTTCAAGGCGGCGTACGTCTCCGGCGTGTACCGCGCCGGACCGCAGCGGGCGGCCCTGCCCGGCGGACAACTGCCCGTGGACCGGCGGCCGGTGCTGTTCACGGCCGCCGAGGTGCCGGTGCAGTACACCACGATCCCGCAGCAGCGCACGCGGTCCGAGCCCGAGGTGGACGAGGCGCTGGCCGACACCGTCCTCGACGTGATCGTGCGCCGGCTGGAGGCGCAAGGCCCGGCGGCACACCAGGTGTGGCTGCCGCCGCTGGAGAGCCCGCCGTCGCTGGACGCGCTGCTGCCCGGCCTGGCGGCGGTGCAGGGCCGCGGTCTGACCCAGCCCGGCTACGAGGGCGCGGGCCGTCTGGTCGTCCCGGCCGGCCTGGTCGACAAGCCGTACGAGCAGCGCCGCGACCGCCTGATGCTCGACTTCTCGGGCGCGGCCGGCCACATGCAGGTCATCGGCGGCCCCCAGTCCGGCAAGTCCACCTTCCTGCGCACACTGATCTGCTCCTTCGCGCTGACGCACACCCCGCACGAGGTGCAGTTCTACGGCCTGGACTTCGGTGGTGGCGGTATGGCCGCGGTGGACGGCCTGCCGCACGTCGGCGGCATCGCCTCACGCCTGGACCCGGAACGCGTCCGCCGTACGGTCTCCGAGGTGTACGGCGTCCTGACCCACCGCGAGGAGTACTTCCGTACGGCCGGCATCGCCTCGATCGCCGACTTCCGCGCCCGGCGCGCCCGCGGCGACATCTCCGTCACGGACCAGCCCTGGGGCGACGTCTTCCTCGTCATCGACGGCTGGGGCAACTTCCGCACGGACTACGAGGGCCTGGAGCCGGCGGTCCTGGACATCGCCGCGCGCGGCCTCGGCTACGGCATCCACCTCGTCCTGACGGCGTCCCGCTCGATGGAGGTCCGGGCGAACCTCAAGGACCACCTGATGAACCGCCTGGAGCTGCGGCTGGGTGACGTGATGGACTCGGAGATCGACCGCAAGGTCGCCGTGAACGTCCCCGCGGGCGTCCCCGGCCGCGGCCTCTCCCCCCAGAAGCTGCACTTCATGGCGGCGGTGCCGCGCATCGACGGTCTCACCTCCGACACGGACCTGGCCGAGGCCACGTCCGCGCTCACCACCGAGGTCGGGCGCCACTGGCAGGCGCCGGGCGCCCCCAAGGTACGGCTGCTGCCGCGCCGGCTGGAAGCGGCCGAGCTGCCGCCGGGCGACCGCTTCCGGGAGCGGGGCATCGCCTTCGCGCTGGACGAGGAGAACCTGCAGCCGGTGTTCGTCGACTTCGAGCAGGACCCGTTCTTCCTCGTCTTCGGCGAGAGCGAGTCCGGCAAGTCCAACCTGCTGCGGCTGCTCATCCGGCAGCTGTCGCTGCGGTACGGCGGCGACGAGGCGAAGTTCTTCGTGGTCGACAACCGCCGCTCGCTGCTGGACATCACGCCGAAGTCCCATCTGGCCGAGTACATCCCGATGTCGAGCCAGATGGACCACCACATGGCGGCGCTGGCCGACCTCATGCAGCGCCGCACGCCGACGGCCGACGTCACCGCGCAGCAGCTGCGGGAACGGAGCTGGTGGCGGGGCCCGCAGGTCTTCGTCGTCATCGACGACTACGACCTGGTCTCCACGTCCAGCGGCAACCCGCTCAGCGGTCTGACGGAGATGCTGCCCTTCGCGCGCGACGTCGGTGTCCGCTTCATCATCGCCCGCTCCTCCGCGGGCGCGGGCCGGGCCTCCTACGAGCCGTTCATGCAGCGCATGAAGGAACTCGGCGCCCAGGGCCTGGTCATGGCCGGCGACCCGGCCGAGGGCGACGTCCTCGGCGGAGTCCGCCCCCGTCCGATGCCGGCGGGCCGGGGCGTCTTCGTGTCCCGGAAGCGGGGGAAGCCGTTGGTTCAGACGGGGTTGGTGGATGTGGAGTACTGAGACGGCGCTTCAAAGCTGAGACATCAGTGGACGCTTGCTGAATCCGGCGGTCATTCGGCCGCCGGATTCTGCACGTTATGGAATCTCAGCCAACTGGCCGGTTATGGCCGACTCTCCCGAAATCCCTTGCGGTGGCTCCCGGCTCACCGTTAGCGTCACGTGCCGCGCGGCCACATTCGCATTCGGCACACGGGGAGCGTCCATGGCGTGGGACGAGTGGGAAAGTCTCAAGCGTCAGGCAGCTGGCGGCCCGCACACGCAGCTCAACCAACTGGCGGACAGCGGTGGTGGTGGCCGCGGTGACCAGGACCTGGTCGTCTACCAGGACGACCTCGGCGCCATCGGGCATGAGGCGTACGAGCTGCACGATGCGCTCCGCAAGCAGGCGGACATAGACGGCATGGGCTCCGACAAGCAGGGCACCGGCAGCACGATGCAGGCCGCGAACGAGCTCAAGGGCCAGGGCTTCGCCACAGGTCCGGCACTGTCGCAGTCCGTCACGACCTGGACGGACCAGGTGAATTCTCTTCTGCAGGCTTGCGCGACCATTTCGAATCACCTTAATTACTCCCAGAAGACTCACGCCCATGACGATGGCGTAATTGCCGCCAGCCTCAAGCAGGCAGACGGCTCCGCCGCACCTGTTTCGGAATTGAGCAAGTACTTCAAGTAACGGGGGACGCGATGCCCGGCGTCACGTTGACCGGCCTTCTCGAAGTCGATTTGAGCAAACTGGAAGCCAGCGTCACCGACTGGAAGTCGGTCGTTGACAAACTTGGCGATCTGGCGACCAGAGCCGAGAAGGGGTTACAGGCGAAGGCTGACAGCGCCCGGTGGGCCGGTGTCAACTCGGACGTCACCCGAGAGTTCGTCCGTAAGACGGCCAAGGAGTTCAGGGACGCCCATGCCGAGGCTGACAGCATCTACAAAGTGCTCAGCGACGCGCACGCCGAACTCTCGCCCCTGCAGAAGCAATTGAAATCGATAGTGGACAAGGAAGCCCCCGCGCTCGGCGTCAAGGTGGCCGACTACGGGAACGAGGGCGGCGGCCCGCTGATCCACGTCTTCTTTCCGCACGATCGGACGACGGACGACACGCACACCGATGAGGAACTCGCGAAAGCACACGAGTTGGCCATACACATCGCCAACCTTGTGGCCCACGCGCAGGAGATCGATGCTTCGGTGGCTCGTGCCCTCGCCAAGAGCCACGGCAACGATGCCCACAACTTCGGGCACGAGACGTACAACTCGCTGGACGAGGCGGAGCAACAGCGCGCCACGGAACTGGCGAGGCTGGGCACCAAAATGAGCGACCGCCAGTTCGCCGAACTTAACTCGATCATGAAGTGGAACGCGAAGGACGCCGACTTCAGCACCGCTTTCTATGAGTCCCTCGGCGGCCCCGAGAAGACACTGGAATTTTATGGACACATGGCGCTCGACGGCACCGAGGGTGAGAAAAAGGAGCGTCTGGAACTGACGAAACAGCTCCAGCGCAACATGGGTGTCGCTCTGGCCAGCGCAACCGATCCGGACAACAGGTCGCATCTTCCGCCTGCCTGGGGAGAACAGTTCCGGAAGCTGGGCACGAAGTCGATCGAACTCTATCCCGGAGCCCTGAACTCACCCTACGGGTACCAAATTCTCGGTGGGCTGCTGCGGTACGGAAATTACGATCCGAAGTTCATCAACCCCCTCGCTGAACACATCGCGCAACTGCATCACAAGAACCCCGATTTCTTCATGGGAAACAAGCCTATGACGGGCGGCTCCGACACCAACTGGGGATTCAATCCGTCGGGCAAGGACGGTGCCGGATACGATCCGCTCACCAGCGTTCTGGAGGGGCTCGGCCACAGCCCCGAAGCGGCCAAGAAGTTCTTCTCCGACGATATGACACCCACGGTGTACAACGAGGACGGCACGGTGAAGGAGGGTGCCACCCTCGACTACACCTACTTCGACGAGCTGACGAAGAAGGACTTCGAGTGGCCGCCGGACAGCTTGGTGGCGCCCGGCAGCGACGCCGCGGCCCATGTCCGCGAGGGCGGCCCCGACGCACTGGGGCACGCTCTGGAAGCGGCCACGCTGGGACACTCCTACGACGATCCGGCGCCCACGCTCAAGCGGGACGACACTTCGGCCGCGATCATGGCAAAGGTCGTGGAGGCATTCGGTGACCCGGAACGAATTCAGGACCCCATGGCGGACAGCCTCGGCCGCATGGGAGCCGGATACATCGATGACATGAACTGGGCCCTGAACGACAACCGCACGGACAGCCTGTACTACCCCTCGGACGGTGGCCATGCACAGTTCGGCGAGGCCAACGCGATCAAGTTCCTGAGCGCGGTCGGACAGCACCCGGACGGATACTCCGAGATTTCGACCGCTCAGCAGGTGTACGGAACGACCGCGCTGGAAGCACAGGCTCACGACGGCCACATCAATCAGCCGCACGTGCGGGAGATCGTTCGTACGGGCGCGCAGGTTCAGGGCATTCTCGATCAGTCCCGATCAGACCAGATCAAGGCTGAGGGCCTCGCCGCGGACGAGGCGTACAACAAGAGCCTGGAGAAGAGGACCGGCTGGTTCCAGTTCGGAGCCGGTGTGGGAATCGCCGCCGGCGCCGCCTTTCTCCCCCCGGTGGCCGCAGCCGGGGTGGCGGGGACGCTCATTCCCGTCTTCACCGATGCCGGGAAAGGCGCGATCGGTCAGCAGATCGCCAATGTCATCGGTGACGGGGCCGAGACGATGCAGAAGGACAGCGCAGACTCCATTCACCAGCAGACGAGAGAGGTTTACCGAGCAGGCCAGGCTGCCGCGGCCTCTCCCCTGGAGAGTTTCATGAGCAACCACGGCATCCACCATGACGACGGCGGATTCGGGCAGGACCTCGAAGAGGCTCTGAGAACCGGCTACGGAGTTGGAACCGATGGAGAGAGTCAGCGCGGCGTGCTGCCCAATGCCTAGTCGAACCGCCCACCGGGGGAAGAACCCGCTCATCACTGCACTGGTCACATTGGTGTTGGCGGCCACCGGCTGCCAGAGCGGGGAGGCGAAGGACGAGCGGCCGTCTGCTGCGAGGACGTCCTGTGCCGAGGTCCTGGACGCTCAGACCAAGTCGGCCATTCGCCGGCTCGCGGACATCCCCGCCCCGGCGAAGGTCGAGTACGAGGGCGACCCGGCTCTGACGGCCAACCAACTGGTCACTCAATACCTCACGGGTAAGCCCGATCAGAGAGAATATTTCTTCTGTGGCGCCTACAAGGACTCGTCCGAGCACGAGTCCGTGCGAATCGACTTCTCATTGACCCACGTACTCCCGCGGGCGGACACGACGGGCTCTGAGTTCCAGGGATACCGCATGGGGAAGGCGGCCCGTGTCAGCAGCAGGGCCGGTTACCTCTACTTTGATTGCTCCAGTGCGAAATTCGACCGCACAACCCAACTGGTACATGCGGAGCTGGAGCCCATTTTCAGGGTTACCGAGACGGCCGCCGCGGCGCGGGAAGACAACCTCCGTGTCCTGCACGGCTCCAGCCGCGCGCTGTCCCGCTTGCTGGGGTGTGAGAAGGGAACGGGCATCACCGGAGCGTTCACGATGCCGCCGACTGTGTAAAGCGATCAGAACGCCGGGAGAGTGTGCAAGAAGTCGGACTTCGCCGCCATGACGCGGTTGCTCCGGGCTGCGAAGGCCACGTTCTCACCGCCGCCCTCAACTTCGTAGTCCGGACCTCGCGTGCATGTCCGGGGTCACGGTCCGCACCGTGGAGCCGCCGAGATCCAGCACCGGACAGCGGCCTGCCCCTGAGGTGGACGATGCCGTTCCGGGCGACGGGCAAGAGGGACTGCTCCTTCGCCCGTCACGGGCGGTCCACGTGGCCTATCCGGTCGAGGGACCGAAGGTGTGCAGCGTCTCCTGGTCGCGCGCGGCCGTCCCGCTCTCGAGTCGCATGACCCGTGGCGGCGTACGCGAGGGCAGCTCCGGGGCATGCATGTCCACAAGGAGCGCGAGCGCCTACCGGACGCCGTTCCGGCGGCAGGCTTCCCGGCTCGAGGCTCGGCAGTCCGGAACGGAGGTGCTGTCCAGGGCTGCTGCGCGTACGGCGCCGGAACAGGACGAAGGCGGCCGTCGGAGGCCAGCGGAACGGCCGCCGGGGACACGACCACGAAGGTAAGCCCCTGTCCGTGCAGGACGGCCAGGGCCACACCGAGCGCGAGTACCGTCCACATGATCAGGGTGTACGGACCCGACCGCCGCCGTGCCCTGGCTGCTCTGCCCGGCTCCTCCCCGGCGGCCATGCCGGTGGCGCCCTTGCATTTCCGTGTCCCGGTCCTGCGCTCCGCTGTCGCCGTCCGGGCACGACGGAGGGTGGGCACCTCCCGTGCGCGCCCACCCTCTGCGGTGTTGCGTCGACCGGTCCGGCCGGCCGGTGAAGCCGACTTACATGAAGTAGCTGGCGGCCTTGCGGTCTCCGCCCTGGTAGTCACCGCCGGCCGCGTGCACGACCTTGCCGATGGCGACGAGGGCCTCGTGGATGCCGTTGGCCTCGCGGTCCCAGGCGGCCTGCTGCTCGGTGTACGTGGTGTGGGCGTCGCCCTCCCACATGTCGGCCACACCGGCGACCTTCTGCTTGATGGCCTCGAGGCTCTCCTCGAGCCGACGCGCGTGGTTGGCGAGCTCGGTCGCGGTGTGGTCGAGGTTGTGGTACGAGACTTCGAGGTCGCCGAGGTTCTGGGCGCTCATGGTTGCCTCCGTTGCTGAGAAGTTGTGGCGGCCGGGATCAGTAGCTGGACAGCGCGGAGTTCGAGCCGCCGTAGTTCACGTCGATGCTCTGCACCTGCGAGCGGACTTCGTCTTCGGTGCTGTCCTTGATCTTCCGGGTGCTGCTCATGGCCTCGATGAACTTGGCGAGGATGTTGCCGATGCGGACCATGCGCTCGTTGATCTCGGTCTGCTTGGCGTTGAACGCGCCGGCACCGATGCCCTTCCAGTGGCCCTCGAGGCTGTCGATGATGCTCTGCAGCTCCCTGAGCTGGCCCTTGATCCCCTCGAAACGGTGCGCAAGCTCCTTTTCGAGGGCAACAATGTCGCCGTCACTTACTTTCTGACGCCCTGTCGCCATTTCCATGCCTTTCGTTCTGAATTGACCTTGCCGGGTGCGGAGCCATGGAGCGGACGTCAGCACTGATGGCAAGCGGGCTTCTGCTCACTCGGCGAGCGAGCAGGTTCGCGGGAGACCGCTCAGGCGTTACGGCGTGCACGCAGCACGGCGAAACCGGCGCCTCCGACGAGTAGTACGGCGGCTACGGCGCCGATGATCACCCAGGTCTGGGTATCACCACCGGAGCCGGTGTCCTGTGCGGCGGCCGAGGTGGGGCCGTCGGCGGAGCCGGCATCCTTGGTGGGCTTGCCGGTGGGAGACTTGCCCGAGGGGCTGGGGGTCGCCGATGCGCCGTCGCCATTCTCTTTGGCGAGGGGGTCGACGTCCGCCGGTCCGGGGTTGATGTCCTTGTTGATGAGCACGCGCCGCGGGCGGATACCGCCATAGCCGAGGTACTTGCTGGGCTCGTCCTTCGGCCAGGAACGGCCGGCGGTGTCGATCAGGGTCCGCAGCACCTGGTTGGCCGTCCAGTCCGGGTGCGCGGACCAGACCAGGGCGGCGGAGGCGGAGGCGATGGCGGAGGCGGGGCTGGTGCCGTCGCTGTCGCAGTACTCGGTGAACCTGCCGTTGCACCAGGAAGGGATGTGCAAACCCGGGGCTGCGAGGTCTACGTAGTCACCGAAGGTGGAGAACTTGGCCACGGTTCCGGACTTGTCGATTGCGGACACGCCGACCACACCGGGGTAATTGGCGGGATAAGCCTCATAGTTCGTCTTATCCCCTTCGTTGCCGATGGCAGCAAAGATCAACTTCCCCTTCGATACCGCATACTTCACAGCGGCCTGCTCCTGCTCGCTGAACTGGGGAGCACCGAAGGACATGTTGATGATTTTCGCTTCGCTATCCGCGGCTGCCCGGATCGCTGTGGCCACGTCAGGCGTTCTGCCGATTTCAGCGCCCCGCAAATCCCCACCGTCAATACGGAAGGGAATGATCTTGGCCCCCGGGGCAAGGCCCTTGATGCCACCGCCAGCTCCCGTGCCTGCGATGATCTCGGCCATCGAGGTGCCGTGCCCGTCTTTGTCGTGGGTGACGTGGTACGCCACGGACTTGGGCACCTCATCGACAAGCACTTGTCCCTTGAGGGCGGAAGTCGCCGAATTGACCCCGCTGTCGATCACGGCAACCTTCACCCCCTTGCCTGTACTGATCTTCCAGATGTCATCAGCGCCCATCGCGTCCAAATACCACTCCTTGGACTGGACATCAATGGCGGCGGCCTCCGGGGCAAACGTTGCCGACGTGATGGCGAGTGCACCGAGTGCCGAAAACACAGCAGACAGACGTCGCGTGTTGCGTGTCGTCAGGATGGCCATCCTCGTGCCGCGTCGGCCGGTCCCTGGCTTCATGCCTGTGTACGTCCTCGCTTGTGTCAGTCGCTCGTCTTCGGCACATCGCGCCGCTTCTGCGCCGGGTGGCGATGTTCCTTCTCGGCAGGGCCGCCGGTGCGGCCTGCCGCAGCTCCAGGAGCCTGGCGACTGCCCACCGCACCGCGCCCGAGGCCCGCGCCGCCGGCCTCGTGGCCCTGCGTGGAGTTGCGGGGGGCACCGATGACCCCCTCAGGGTTGCTCGCCGAGCGAAGCGCCGCTTGGCCCAGGCCAGGATTGGCCTTCGCCGGAGGGATACCGACGACTCCACGCTGACCGATGGTCCCCTTCGCCGGCGTGGACGAGACCGGTTCCTCGGCGCCGACGACCATACCGCGCGGGACACGGGAGTTGGTCGGCCCACCGGACGTACGGCCAGTGACGGGCTTGCCGCCCACGACACCGTTGCGCGCCTGACCGACAGGGCCAGTCGTTCCCGTGCGCCCACCGGGCGTCTCGGTGGTCCTGGGGGTTCCGCCGGTGACGGGGCGCCCCATCGGTGAGCGACCTGACTGAGCGGGCCCCCGCGCACCCGGCTGGCCCGCAGGGTTCGCACGTCCCATGGCACGAGCAGCCTGCCCCGTCGGGCCTTGGGGGGCTCGACCACCAGCTACGGAACGCCCCGCCTGACTCATCGGCCCCTGCGGCACTCGGCCATTTGAGCCGGTACGCCCTGTCTGACCCACGGGTCCCTGTGACACTCGGCCACCCGCGGTACCCGTGGTGCGTCCCTGAGCAGTCACCGGGGGGCGGCCGACGGGCCCGTAGGTACGGCCCGAGGTCGGCGTGATGGGAGGCGCCATCGGCCCCGTGGGGAGCGGAGGCATCTGCCCACTGCCACCACTAGTGGTCGGCAAAGTGGGTGCTGGGGCGTTGGGCGGTGTGGCGGGCACCTGAGGAGGCAGGGTCGTCGTGGTGTTGATTTCCGTGCCGACATCATGGCCGGGAGGCATGCTGGGCTCGTGGACTTCCTTGAGGGGTGGTACGTGCCCGTGAGTCTCTGCCCCGTTCGAGGTAGCCCTGGCCGCGTGGCCTTCCCCGACATTGCCTCGCACCGCAGCCTTCGGCGTCGAAGCCTCTGACTCCGACGCCGACCCTGAACCGTACGCTCGCCTTTGGTTGTCAGACCAACGTGTCGGTACTCCGACGTCCGTGATCGGCTTGAGCGGTTCCGGTTCCTTCTGCTTGCTCAGATCCGTCGCCGCGACCTTGTAGTACGAGGCCAGCCGGTTCATCTGGTTGATGGCTTCTTGCCGGTTCTTCTCGACCTTCACCGCGGCCGCGTAGTCCGGGTTGCTGTCGACCTGCTTGGCCTTGGGCAGCTCGGTGGGCAGCTTCTGCTCATGTGCCGGCCGCGTGTCCCTGGGCGGCATGGAAACGCGTGCGGAGGCGAGTCCCGTAGCCGCCACGGAGATGTGGGTGCCGGCCTGGTCTGCGTACCCCGCCAGGCTGTGGGTGTAGTTGATGAGCTGCTTCGTCCAGCCATGGAAGGAAGTGGCTCCCTGGCCCTCCCAGTCGACCTTGAGGTGCTGCTCCAGGTCCTTCGCCGCCTTGCGGATGGCGTTACCCGCGTCGAACAGGGACTTGCTGGTCAGTTCGAGGTGCTCGGGGTTGGCATGCTCGACCAGGTCGATCATGTCGTTGAGGTTGTGGTTCTCGAAGTTCGTGGATCCGACGAAGTTGACCCGGACGCCACCACCGAAGAACGGCATGTGCGCCAGCATGTTCTGCGCGGTCGTGATGGGTGCGACCTGCTGGCCGACCTCCTTGTCGACTCCCTGCGCAGCTGACTTGTACTCGGGTTTCTTCTTCCAGTCGTCGCTCACCGCAGGTCCGTCTTCCCCGTCGACTTGTTGCCGCGCTCATGTCCCGCACCCTGCTTGTCAGCGGCTGCGGCCTTCTCCACGTCCTTCTGGTACTGCGCGCCGAGCTGCGTCCGAATCTGCCAGAACCGCTGGTGGACCTCATCCTCGGTCCCGTCATAGGTGGCATCGGCCGCATGCGATGCGAGCTTCAGGGACTCGATGTGCAGCCCCAGAGTCTTCGACAGGTGCGTGAGACGCGCGTGCACCGTCTCGTATGCCGTGTGCAGGTCACTCGCCTCGTCGAACGGAGCGTGCGTGCCACCGAACGACGACCGACTGAGTGATTGCTGCGCGATCTTGGACGGACTTCCGTGCCCTTCCTCGAAGTCGGACAGCGCGTTGTCGAGCTTGCCCTTGAACTCCTGCAGCGCATCGATGCCACGCCTCATACCCGAGCCGCCACCGTCAGCCACCGCGACCCCTTCCCCGTCTCCCCGTTGGTACAGCCGGACAGACCCAGCGGCACCCGGCCGCACGCGATCCATCGCTGACCACTGTAGTCACTGTGTAAATCGCGGCCAACTGAACTCTGCGACGCTTCAGTTGCGATGCCGTCCGGAAGTGACCGAGTCACGGCCGACAAAGATCGACAAGGCGGTCAATGACGACAGAAGGGGCCCTGCATCTGCGCAGAAGCTTCACATGCGCGCGGCGGGCGCGCCGCCGGAGGCAGTCCGGGGGAGAACTTTGCAACCACAAAACCTCACCCCCGGGGCACCGGTCCACGGTGGCCGAACAGTTCGGACGCACCATCAACCCTCCGCCGAGACTGACTCGCGTCCAGTCGGCAGGCCTCCTCCCCCGAATTTTCACGCCCGACACATCACACATAGCAGACATTGCGCAAACTTTCCGCAGCGTTGGTTGCTAGTTTGGCCCGAGGCTGGAGCAACCACGGGGGAAGGGGCCCTTCCATGGCATGGGACGAATGGGAGCAGATCAAGGCGGACACTGCCCAGGGGCAGTCGACGCACATGCAGCTCGATCATGTCGATCCGGGTGGTGGCACCTACGGCCCCTATGTCGTGCCCAGCAAGACCGGTGACCTCAAAGTGGGTCACCAGGATCTGGAGAAGATCGGCAGCGCGGCACACCACCTCTACAACCAGCTCTGGGACAAGGCCCGCGTGGCGAGCCCGAGCAGCGACTCCGCAGCCGGCGACCTCTCCAAGCAGGGCTTCGCTCTCGGCGCGGGCCTCCAGCACGTCTCAAACCGCTGGGAGGAGCAGTTGAAGTCCCTGATGGACGCCTGCGCCCAGATCTCGAACCACATGCAGACCACCAAGGCCGTACACGCGAACGACGAGCACTACATCCAGCGGCAGATGAGCAGCATCGACACGTTGGACGACGGGTTCGACGAGCGGGTGGGGGCGCCGGGCAAGAAGAACTCCATCTACGGGGAGAAGGACCAGGATAAGAAGAAGGAGTAGCGGCACCGGGAGGAGACGGCGACACCTCCCCCCGCGTCAGCTGACACCGCTACCCCAGAGGACGACGACACCCCATGGACTTCAACGCTCTGTACCACGCCAACTTCAAGCTGCTCGACGACGCCGTCACCGACTGGTCGACGCTCGTGAAGCACCTCGGGGACTTGAAGAAGGACGCCGAGGACGATCTGCACAAGGCCGCGCTCAAGGCCGACTGGGCCGGCGTGAACGCGCAGGTCTCCCGGGAGTTCGTAGGCAAGACAGCCGGTGAGTTCGGCGACGCCCACACCCAGGCGACCACCATCCATAACATCCTGAGTGATACCCAGGGTGAGTTGAAGTCGTATCACCAGCAGCTGAAGGACGCCGTCTCACGCGGGGAGAAGAAGAACCTCACGGTCGTCGACGCCGGTGACGGCAAGTTCACTGTCACGGGCAGCACGCGGCCCGACGGGAACTCGGATCCGAGCGGCAACAAGAGCGCGACCAACCAGAAGGACGTCGACGATCTCCGCGACGAGATCCAGGGCATCCTCAGCAAGGCCACCGAGAGCGACAACTCGGCCAAGACCGTCCTCATGACGCTCGTCGACCAGGCCAAGATGGGCTTCTCCGACGCCAGCTATGCGAACCGGGATGACGCCGCTGATGCCGTCAAGGAGGCCGACGAGCTGGCCAAGCTCGCCAAGAAGAACCCCGACGACTTGTCCGTGCAGGACTTCGACCGGCTTAACGCGGGGCTGAAGAAGTACGCGAACGACCCGCTGTTCGCCGAGCGCTTCGCCCACAGCCTCGGGCCGCAGAAGACGCTGGAGTTCTGGACCGGGATCAGCGATCCCAACCGGGGCAACTACGAGGTGGGGCACAAGCGCCTCGACCAGCTCGACGATCTCCAGCGCAACCTGGGGCTGACGCTGGCCCATGCCACGCAGAGCGATTCCACTGACATGACCGAGTGGAAGCGCCAGATGATCGACCTCGGCGACAAGCCGCTCTACGGCGACCGTGGTGGCCCCATGGGCTTCCAGGTCATGAGCAACCTCATGCGGACCGGCGACTATGACGACCAGTTCCTGAAGGACTACGGGACCAAGCTCATGGCCACCGAACGGAAGATGACCGGTAACGGCGAGCACGGGAACCCGTTCTGGCAGCACCTGGGAGGGAGTGCCTGGCTGAACCGGATCGGCGACGACAGCGGCAACGACCCGCTCACCGGCTATCTCAAGGGCCTGTCCAATAGCCCTGATGCTGCTACCGACTTCTTCAACGAGCAGTACATCTCAAAGGACGACCCGGACAACCCCTTCGAGCGGGACACGGACGGCAACGGCAAGAAGGGCAAGGTGTCGCTGTCGAACTTCCAGTACCTGTTCGAGGAGCGGGACTGGCCGCAGGAGTCGAACCTCCACGGCGACGACATCGTCACGGGCCAGAACAACTTGGCCCTGGCCCTGGAGGCCGCCACCACAGGGCATCCGGCCGGGGAGATGCCCACGGCGGACACCCCGCCGCACAATGCGGGTCAGGCGAAGCTGGTGGAGGACATCTTCCATTCGGTGTCGGAGAAGCCGGACCGGCTGACCGGTCACGGCTACATGTCAGACAGCATGGGGCAGATCGCCGCGGAGTACATGCCCGACATCCACCGGGGGCTGCACGCGGGCGATGTCAGAGAGACAACCTTGTTTCCCGTGGCGGGTACGGCGGCCGATCTCGACGAGCGGGACATCAGCAGGTTCCTGTACTCCGTCGGCCAGAACCCCGAAGGCTACGCCGCGGTCAACCTCGGTCAGCACAGCTACACGACGCAGCTCATGCAGCATCACTTCGCGCATCCGACCGCATACGTCGAAGATGCCTCGTTCTCCCAAGCCGACAACCTGAAACAAGGCGCCGACCACATCGCGCGCACCGCGGGCGAGATCGAGGGCCTCATCGGTGCCGGCCGCGCCTACCAGGGCGAGCTGGACGGAGGAGCGAAGGACGCCGAGTACAACGCCGCGATCGAGAGCGCGGGAAGCTGGGGCGGCACGGCCATCGGTATCGGCATCGGCATGGCCACGGAGCCGATGACCGGTCCCGGCGGCGCCATCATCGGTGACGTGGCCGGTACCGCGGCCGAAGAAATCATCGGCAAGATCACCGAAGGGGCCATGCGCGACAGCTCCGGGGAGATCATCTACCGCAACGGCGAGAGCTTCCAGGACACCTCCGACTCGACCTACAAGATGGTGGAGCTGGCCGCCCAGAAGGCGGGGCAGAACACCGGTCACCGCTATCCGATGATCGAGGGATCGGTGGCCACCTCTGCGCAAGACGGGTTCGACACCTCTGGGCGCCTGGTCCACCAGTACCTCGACGGTGAGGGAATCCCCCGGCAACTCGACACGGAAGACTGAGACGTTGGCATCCACTCGTACCAAGTCCCTGCTCGTGGGAGGAGCGGCGCTGCTGCTCTGCTTTGCCGCGGGTGCCCTCTACGCGCTGGGACTTCCGCCCTTCAAGGACAAGAAGGGCGAGATCAAGGCAGCCGAGGTGTGCAGGACGCTCGGTTCCTCGTCCAGCAGTGCCGCCGCGCTGAAACGTGTCGTGCCCGACAGGTCTGACTACGCCTTCCAGGACGCCGTGACCGACCCTCGTCGGGACGACATGGACTCGACCTACTCCGCTTCCTGTTTCGTCAACGGCGACGGGAAGCTACTGGTTGTGGTCACGGCCGAGATGGCGCAGTACGACGAGGCCGACGCCTGGGCGAAGGACGTTGTCGAGGACAATAGGCCGGTCTCCTCGGTAAGGCCGTTCTCCGCCGGCGACAAGGCGATCGCCTCGGACAGGGTCGCCGCCATCTACCTCCCCTGTGTCGCTCGTGCGTCCGGCCCGCACTTGAGCGTCGTCGCGCATCTCAAGCAGCCTGGCGGCGCGGACGACGATCAGCTGCGGAAGGGACTGATCTCACTCGTCCGCAATACCGCGCTCTACGCACACCAGAACGCGAAGTGCGATGCACCCTCCAAGGTGACGCCGTCGTGACCACCACCCGCCGAACCACGGCAGCCGTCACCGCGCTCGCAGTGCCCGGCACAACGCGATGAGCGTGTGGATGGCGACTCTGCCGGCGCCCAGGCGGTTGCCGCGCTCCTCAGGGCCGATGTCCTCGAAGCCGAGCCGACCGACACGACCGCGGACCGAGGTTTGGCGAAGACGGCACTGTGAAGAAGGGGAATCCCGGCTTCAGCTCCTACCTGGACTTGTTCACCGACAAGGACTTCGGGTGGACGGTGGACACGAACGCCGCGAACGTCCTGGCGGACATCGAGCAGGACACCACCAGCGAAGCCGAAGCGCAGGCCGGCCAGGAGTACACCAACGGTCGCCAGGCCGCCCTCGAGTCTGCGCGAGCCGCCGTCGATCATGCGCTGGTGAACAACAACGCCATCGACCCGGACACCGCCGACGACCTGAGGAGAGCAGCGCGTACATCCGCCGGTCACAGCCACTCGGACGGCGCCCAGTGGAAATCGGAGAGTAACAAGCATTGAGATCCGCACCGTACGTTCTCCGTGTCATGTCGCTCTTCGCCGCCGCGGCGACGGTGGCCGGGTGCTCTTCGGGGGGGCCGAAGCAGGAGTTCTCCGTGCCGAAGGCCCTCTGCGGAGCACCCGTCCCGGCCGATGCCCTCTCACGTCTCCTGCCTGCCTCGGGTGAGCGTGTCACGGTCGCGCCGACGGGAAGCCTGGATGACGGCTCGGCGCTGTGCGAGGTCAAAGTGGACGCAGACACGGTGCTGGTGATCAGTGACGAGCGCATCGAGGCCGGCAGTTCGGCACATGACATCTTGCGGAGCCGGCTTTCCCTGCAGGTGCAGAAGTCCGCGGACGGCGACTCCCTCGCCTATACGGATCAGGCCGCTGTGTCGCTGATCAAGTGCCGTGGCGCTGCTGTCAGAGAGGAGGACATCAGCGTCCTCATCAAGGTTCTGAAGCCCGCCCGCCGGGACGAAGCGGCCATGAAGAAGCTGATTCGGGGATACACGGCTTCACTGGAAGAGCGGCGTCCTTGCAAGGCGGCGTCCTGAGCAGCGGTTGGCCTCCGGCCGCCCCGCCTCGGAAGTCGTGGCCATGTCGGGTGCCGGGCCGTGAGGACGGCGGAGTCCGGCATGTCTTCAGGCCCGGCCCTCCAGGGACCGGCGCCTGCGTCTGGCGTCGCGGAGGGCCACCGCTGCGCCGCTGAGGGCCGCCACCAGGACCGCCACGCCCACGGCGACGTACGTCGCGATGCGGGCCGTGCGTTCCTGGGGGGTCTCGCCGAGGGTGAGTTTCGCGGGGGTGGGTGCCTCCGCGTGGGTGAGGCCCGCGTCGGGGCGGGGGGACTCGATCGGGTGATCGTCCTCCGTGAGGGCGCGGACCGGGTCCACCACTCCCCAGCCGACCAGGCGGTCGTGGCCGGGGATGGAGCGTTCGGCGGTCTGTTCGATCTGGGCCACGATCTCGCGGGGCGTCCAGTCCTTGTGCTTGGCCTTGATCAGCGCGGCCACGCCGGCCACGTAGGGCGCGGAGAAGCTCGTGCCGTTGTCGGAGCAGTGGCCGCCCTTCGGGACCGTGGAGATCATGTCGACGCCGGGGGCCGCGACACCGACGAAGTCGCCGGGCTGGGAGAAGGGCGCGCGTTCGTTGTTGCGGTCGGAGGCGGCCACGGCGAGGACACCGGGGTAGGACGCCGGGTAGGTGTTCTGGTTCTTGCCGTTGAGGCCGTTGTTGCCCGCCGAGGCGACGACGACGATGCCCGCGCCGAGTGCCTCGTCGACCGCCTCGCGCAGGCCCTCGTCCGGTGCGGCGCCGGTCGTGTCCTGGGAGATGTTGATGACGTCGGCCTTCTCCTTGATCGCGTGCCGGATGGCCGTGACGAGGGTGCCGGCCGTGCCGTGCCCTTCCGCGTCGTTCTGCTTGATCGGGATGATCGTGGCCTCGGGGGCGAGGCCGACGAAGCCCGTGCCCTTCATGGGGCGGGCCGCGATGATGCCCGCCACGCGCGTGCCGTGGCCGACCGTGTCCGTCGTGCCGCTGTGGTTGCCGCGGTCCTGGACGGGCTGGCCCTTCTTGTCCTTCACCGGCAGGAAGTTGGCGCCCAGGGACGCCTCCACGGCGTGGGTGAGCTGCGGGTTGGCCGTGTCGACGCCCGTGTCGATGACGGCGACCCTGACGTCCTTGCCCTTCGACTCGCTCCACAGCTCGTCGAGGTTGACGCGCTGCAGCGCCCAGGGCGTGCTGGCGTACTGGTGGTTCGTCTTGGAGAACGTGCACTGGTCGGAGCCCGGGTCCGCCGTGGCCGCCGGCGCCGCCAGCAGGGTGGCGGTCATGGCCGCGGCCGTCGCCAGGGTCGCGCGGCGGTGTAGCGCGGGGGTCGTCCTCGTGGCCGTCTGGGGCATCGTCGTACCCCTCAGGAGCCTTGCGGCTGGCGGGCCGCGGCGGTCGACAGGCGCGGGCCGGTCGGCAGGAACTGCGACCAGGGCGCGGGGATGGGGGCGGGGCTGACGTCCGCGTAACCGAGGCGGGTCTGCGCCAGCTTGGCCTCCTGCTGGAGCTGCTTGCGTTTCTGGTCGGACATGCCGATGCCCTTGTCGGCGCCGGCGCTGTCGTCGTTGGACTGCAGGGCGTAGCGCAGGCCGGTGTCGGTGACCAGGAAGACACCGCCGACGGTGGTCTTCGTGCCCTGGAACTGGCGGTAGAGCTGGCCGGAGCCGGCGGTGACGTACGCGCTGGAGGAGCCGGTGGGCAGGACGGCCGGGAAGTCGGTGCCGGCCCAGGTGCTCAGGGTGGTCCCGCCGTTGCCGGGGTCGACGTGGTTCAGGACGTTGCAGACGGTGTTGCGGCTGCCGTCTGCCGTGGAGGGGTTGTTGACCGCCTTGGGTTTCTCGGTGGGCCACTTGTGCTCGGCGGCGAACGGCTCGCCCCGGGTGATCGCGCCCGCGCTGACCTCCAGGGCGTGTCCGGCCTGGCCGAGCTTCACGAGGTTCTCGCTGGTCAGCAGGAGCTCGGCGACGAAGTCGGAGACGGGGGCGACACGGCCGGGCAGGACGACGAAGTGCTGCTCCTGGCCGTTGACCGGCGCCCGGAGCACCATGCCGACGCGGTTGGCGTGTTCGTCCAGCTGGCCGGGGGCGTCGGCGGCGGCGGCCGGGACACCGGTGATCGGCGGGAAGGTGATCGCGTCGCCCTGGTGCAGGGTCTCGATCCACTCCTGGGTCACCTGCTGCGGGGTGCGGTCGGCGCCCACGAGGGTCTGGAGGAGCAGGCTGTTGTCGGCGGCCACCGGGTAGGCCCAGCCGTGCGCGTCGACCACGTACCGCTTCTTGTCCGGGGTGGCGACGTAGAGGAGTTCGCCGCCGTGCAGCTTCTCCTTGGGGCCCGTGAGCTTGTCCTGGTCCCGTTCGGCCAGGACGAAGGCGGCCTTCTGGATGGAGCTGCCGCTGCCGCTGGGGCGCTCGCAGACGGCCCACTCCTTGGCCGTGCCGGCCTCCTTGCCGGAGGGCAGCCGGTCGGGGGCGTAGGGGATGCCGATGGTGATGCCGTGCGGGATCTTGCCGTTGTCGAGGATCGACTCGTCGACGGTGACGACGTCGACGTCGCTCTGGGTGTCCAGGACGAGCTTGGCCGACGCCATGTTGAGGACCGGGTGGAGCTGGACCTTGTGCTTCGTCTCCAGCACGACGTAGCGGGTGGTGGACTTGCTGGCGATGATCACCTTCTGCCCCGGCTTGTCCCAGCCCTGCGGAGCCGTCGGCTTGAACATGCCCCAGGCACCGAAGCCCGCCAGAACGACCACGCCGACGATCGCGCTGGGCAGGATCGCGCGCAGCGGCCGGGGTGCCCCCTCGTCGGAGCCATCCGGTGACGACTGCACGAACGACGCGAGCATGCGGCGCTTCGCGAAGGTGTAGGCGTTGAGTTGGTCCCGCCGAGATGCCATCTGTGCCTGTTTCTCCCCGTGTCTCACGCGGAGCGCGCCCGGGGACCACGCTCCCCCGCCCTCCGTTGTCGGACCCGGCCCCTACTATGCCTGGTACGGAGCGGGTCTCGTGGAGCGGGTAGGGTACCTGGGCCCTCAAGGGCCTTGTTCAGTGGCCTGGTTCCAGCGAGTTGTGAGCAAATCGGGGGGATGGAGTGATGGCTTCCGGTACGCGGACGCGAGTGCGTGGCCGGTCGGCGGCACGGGGCGGCGCGGCCGGCTCGGGGACGCCGCCGCGCGGGAGGTCCGCCCGGCGCGACGGCGAGCGGCAGCAGGTCGCCCTCGGTCTCAGGCAGCGGCCCGGCCAGGCGGGTTCGTTCCGTTTGCAACGGCTCGTGCTGATGGAGCTGGCGGTGGCCGTGCTGCTCGTCGGCTGGGCCGTCGGCATGGCGGCACTGGTGCCGGCCGCGGTGGTCGCGACGGCGCTGGTCCTGCTGGCCTTCGTACGGCGGCGGGGCCGGTCCCTGCCGGAGTGGCTGGCCACCGCGCGGGAGCTGCGGGCGCGGCAGAGGCGGGCCGAGAACACCCCGATACCGCCCGGCACGGAGCCCGGTCTGGTCCCGGCGGTGGAGTGCGAGCCGGCCCTGCGCACGTACTCGTACGGCGCGCGTGACCGGCGGCCGGTCGGCATCGTCGGGGACGGCACCTTCGTCACGGCCGTGCTGCAGGTGGAGGCCGACGCGACCGCGCTGCGGGCCGAGCGGAACCGCCAGCCCCTGCCCCTGGGCCTGGTGCGGGACGCCCTGGAAGTGGACGGGATCCGCCTGGAGTCGGCACAGATCGTGCTGCACACCCAGCCGGCGCCCGCGCTGCACCTGCCCCAGCAGTCCGTGGCCGTCGCCAACTACCTTCCTCTCCAGGAGCAGACCGGCGCCCCGGCGGTGCGCATCACCTGGATCGCGCTCAAGCTCGATCCCGAGCTGTGCGCGGAGGCCGTGGCCGCGCGCGGCGGTGGGCTGACGGGGGCGCAGAAGTGCGTCGTACGGGCCACGGACCATCTGGCGAGCCGGCTGACCGGCGCCGGGTTCCGGGCGCGGGTACTGGACGAGGAGGAACTGGTCGCCGCGCTCGCCACCTCGGCCTGTGCCAACCCGCTGGTCACCGCCGAGGCCGGGCGCAGCGAGACCCGGGAGCGGCGCACGGAGGAGTCGGGGCGCAGCTGGCGCTGTGACAACCGGCGGCACACGACGTACTGGGTGCGGCGCTGGCCCCCGCTGGGCGGCGGCCGGGCCGAGTCGCTGCCCCAGTTCGTCGCCCGGGTCACGGCGATACCCGCCCTGGCGACCACCTTCAGCCTGAGTCTCGCGCGCGGGGAGCGGCAGGAGGTTTCGCTGTGCGGGCACCTGCGGGTGACCGGACGCAGCGACGACGAACTCGTGGCCGCGCGACGCGCGTTGGAGGGTGCCGCCCGGCAGTCCGGAGCTGGGCTGGCCCGGCTCGACCGCGAGCAGCTGCCCGGCATGCTGGCCACTCTGCCCCTCGGAGGTGTGCGGTGACGACGTTTCCGACGACTTCGACGGCGCCGGGCGCGCGTGCCCAAGGGGCGCAAGGCGTGCAAGGGGCGCAAGGCGTGCAAGGGGCTCAGCAGCCGTCCGGGCCGCGGCGGGCTGTCGACCGGCTGCGGCACGGGCTCGGGCTGGTCGGGCCCCGGCACGGCCGGCACGGTCTGTCCGCGCAGCAACTGGACGCGCTCGCCCTGCCCATCGGGGACGACGGTGTGGTGGCCGGCGTCGACGCCGAGGGCCAGCCGGCCGTGCTGGGCATCAACCGGCCCACGCCGTACGACGTCGTCCTGATCGGCGGCCTGTGGACCGCGCAGGTGCTGGCGCTGCGCTCGGCCGCCACCGGTGCCCGGGTCGCCGTGGAGACCGGCCGGCCGCAGGCGTGGATGCAGATGGTGCATGCCATGGGCGGCGGGCAGAACGGTCTGTCCGTGTACGAGGTCGGGCGGGTCCCGCCACAGGGCGCCTCGGCCGGTACGCCGGTACTGGTGGTGCGGGACTGCGGTATGCGTCCCCCGCGCGGCCGGGTGGTGTCCGGGCCCTGGCAGTCGGTGCTGACCCTGCTGCCGTATCTCAGCCCCGTCGCGCCCCGGCTCCTCCGGCAGGCGCGGCTCGCCGGCATCCAGCGGGTCTCGCCGGACGAGGCCGCCGAACTGGGGCGCACCATGGGCCTGTCGCGGACCGAGGTGGAATCGCTGCCGGCGCTGCCCGACGGCGTCACCCTGTGGTGCACCGACCGTGACCGGCAGTACGTGCTGACGCAACCCACCGACGCTGAGATCGGATTGTTGGGCACACCCCGACGAATGGACTGAACTGCCCTTCCCCGTCCCATTTATTCGGGGTGCTGGGTGCGGTTGTTCGGGGGTGGCGGAGTCCTCCGGCCGTGCGGTGACCAGGCGGGCGCGTACGCAGAGGCGGGCGGGCCTGCCGAGGTGTGCCTCGTGGTGATTAGGCTGGGAGCGGGCGCGATGGCAGGAACCGTGGACCGGGCGTCGGTGTCCCGGGGGGAAGGTCCGGTGAGCCGGACCGCCCCGAACGACTTCGGACGACTCGGTACGACACGACATGGTCGCCCCGGCACGGCATGAGGGTGCTCGACCACACCAGGAGGAACTGTGAGCAGCGATCGGGACGGGACGCGCGGGGGCTGGGACACACCCGGCGATGACCAGCCCGACGCGGAGGCCGTCGAGACCACCGGCGAGTTCACCATCGACTACGCTCCCCCGGCCTGGTACACGCAGAACGCGTCCGGTACGTCGGGGGGCTCCGGCACAGGCACCCCGGCGGGTTCGGGAGGCCTGAGCGGTTTCGGCGGCTCCGGTGGCCCGGGTGGCTCCGGTGCCGCCGGGGACCCGGGTGCTCCGGCCGCTCCCGGGGTGCCGCCGTTCCCCACGGGTGCGCCCGTTCCGGGTCCCGCGCCGGCACCGGCGCCGGCCAACGAGCCGTCGCCCGTGCAGCCGACGGGCACCCCTGCGCAGGGCACCCCGTTCATCCCGCCCCAGGGGACCGCCTACGCACCGCACGTGCCCGCGCAGGGGCCCTCCTTCACCCCGCCGCAGGGGACGCCTTACATGCCGCCCGCTCCGCCCGCGACTCCGGAGGGCGCGCCGTACTCTCCGCCCGCTCCGCCCGCGGCCGCGCAAGGTGCGCCGTACGCCCCGGCCGCGCAGAGCGCGCCGCCGGCAGGCGAGGCCGCCCCGGTTCCGCGGCTGCCCGAGGGATTCGAACCGCAGCAGCCCGGGCCCGACCGGCAGGACACACCGGTCTCCCCCGCCGCGGTCGAGCCGGAGACGGACAACGGCGACCTGGAGAGCGGGGCGACCATGCGGTTCTCCGCCGTCGCCCTGAAGCGCCAGATGGCCGAGATCGCCGAGCGCGCGACAGCCCCCGGCAAGCCGGACGAGTCCGCGGACGAGGGCTCCGCGGAGGGCTCGACGGATGACTCGGCGAAGGGCTCGGCAACGGGCTCAGGGGCCGCTGACGCCTCGCGCGCAGCCGACGCCGCCGACACCTCGGTCACGTCGAACACCTCGGTCGCGACGGTCACGTCTGCCGTCTCGGGCCCCGAGGGCTTTGTCGAGGTCGCCGGCGCCGGGCAGTCTGCTGGCGAGGCCGCCGCCCGGGAGGACCCGGTCGCGGACGCCGCCGTCCCGGAGGGCTCCGCGTCCGACGGGGACGAGGAGCGGGACGAGAGCGGCCGGGCGACGGCGGCCGAGGGCCCGGTCGTACCCGGTGCCGTGGAGCCGTCCGCCGACGAGGAACCCGCCGCGGAGGCGGGTGTCACCGAGAAGTCCGTCGCCGAGGCAGGGGCCGCCGGTGCCGGGCGTCCCGACGCGCCTGAGGCCTCCGTCGACGGCGCCGCGCACTCCGGCCACCCCTCGGAGCCCTCGGACGCCGTGGCCCCGGACAGTGCGCCCCAGCCGGGCGCGCCGCAGGACAGCACCCCGGGGGAGGACACTCCGGGCGAGGGCACGCCAGCCGGCCACACTCCAGGTGACGGCACCTCAGACGATGCCGTCCAGCGGACCGCAGCACCGCACGCGGACGCCCGGCAGACGGGCGCCCCGCAGGCCGCAGCCCCCCAGCCGGGCGGCCACGGCTTCGCCCAGCCCCCCGCCGTCCAGCCCCCCGCGGGCCACCCCGGGGCTCCGGAACCGGGTGGCGCCCAGGCCGCCGCCGCTCAGTACGGTCCCGGTGCCCCGCACTCCGCCATGCCGCCCGCTCCCCCGGCCCCCCAGGGTGGGCAGCCCGGCTGGCCCCCGCCGCCCGCGCCGCAGAACGGGCTGCCCCCGCTGCCGCCCACGTACCAGCCCGCCGCCCCGGCTCCCGCGGCCCAGTGGCCCGCGCAGCCCGCGCCGCCGCAGACCGCCCCGCAGCAGCCCGGACCGATGCCCGGCGAGCAGCCGCAGCCGGCGGCCGGACAGGGGCCGGCCGGCGTACCCGGTCAGCAGCCGCCGTTCCAGCCGCAGGCCCCGCAGCCCGCACCCGCCGCATGGAACCAGCCGAACCAGCCGAACCAGCCCAACCAGCCGGCCGGTCCGGTGCCCGGCCCGCAGCCGGTCGCCAACGCCCCCGCCCCGCCGAGCGGTTACGGCTTCCCGCAGCCCGGCATGCCCAGCCCCGCGGCGCAGGGCGGTGGTCACGGTGTCCCCCAGCCCGAGCACCAGCCCCCGGGCGCCCAGCCGAACCCCGACGGCCCCACCCCGCCGAGCGGCTACGGCTTCCCGCCGCCCGGCGCACCCAACCCCGCGGCACAGCCGAGCGGTTACGGCTTCCCGCAGCCCGGAAGTCCCGACGCCCAGGCCCAGGCCCAGCAGGGAGGTTACGGCTTCCCCCGGCCTCCCCAGGGCCCGGACGGCGTTCCCACCGCCGCCCCCGACGCGTCGCAGGCAGCTCCGCAGGCCCCGGTCGACCCCCGCTCCGGCGCCGCGTGGCCGCAGCCCGTGCAGCACGACCAGCGGCAGCCGACCAACCCCGGTGCCGCGCCGCTCGGTTACACGGCCGCCGTCGAGCTGTCCGCGGACCGGCTGCTCAACAACAAGCGACAGAAGCCGAAGAGCGGCCGGCCCACGGCGGCGGCCGGCCGGTTCAAGATCGGCGGCAAGAAGGAGGAGGCCGAGCGGCAGCGCAAGCTGGAGCTGATCCGTACGCCGGTGCTGTCCTGCTACCGGATAGCGGTCATCAGCCTCAAGGGCGGCGTCGGCAAGACGACCACGACGACCGCGCTCGGCTCCACCCTCGCCACCGAACGGCAGGACAAGATCCTGGCCATCGACGCCAACCCGGACGCGGGCACGCTCGGGCGCCGGGTGCGGCGCGAGACCGGGGCGACCATCCGCGACCTCGTCCAGGCGATCCCGTACCTCAACTCGTACATGGACATCCGGCGGTTCACCTCCCAGGCGCCCTCCGGTCTGGAGATCATCGCCAACGACGTGGACCCGGCCGTCTCGACCACGTTCAACGACGAGGACTACCGGCGGGCGATCGACGTGCTCGGCCGGCAGTACCCGGTCATCCTGACCGACTCCGGCACCGGTCTGCTGTACAGCGCCATGCGCGGGGTGCTCGATCTCGCCGACCAGCTGATCATCATCTCCACCCCGTCGGTGGACGGCGCGAGCAGCGCCAGTACGACGCTGGACTGGCTGTCCGCGCACGGGTACGCCGACCTGGTCTCCCGGTCCCTCACCGTGATCTCCGGGGTCCGCGAGACCGGCAAGATGATCAAGGTCGATGACATCGTGCAGCACTTCGAGACCCGGACCCGCGGGGTCGTCGTCGTGCCCTTCGACGAGCATCTGGCCGCCGGTGCCGAGGTCGACCTCGACATGATGCGACCGCGGACGCGCGAGGCGTACTTCAACCTCGCCGCCCTGGTCGCCGAGGACTTCGTACGCCACCAGCAGTCGCACGGGCTGTGGACCAGCGACGGCAACCCGCCGCCGGTGGCCGCCCCGCCCATGCCGGGCCCTCAGACGCCGGGCCAGCCGTACCCGCAGGGACAGCCGTACCCGTACCCGCAGGGACAGCAGCCCTACCCGGGGCAGCAGCCCTACCCGGGACAGCAGCCCTACCCGGGACAGCAGCCCTATCCGGGGCAGCCGTTCCCCCAGGCCGCTCCGGGCCAGCAGCCGTACCCGCAGGCCGCTCCGGGCCAGCAGCCCTACCCGCAGCAGCAGGGGCAGCCGCAGCAGCCCGGCCAGCGGTACGGCCATCCCCAGCAGCCGCAGGGACAGCAGCAACCGCCGCACGCCCCGCCCCCGCAGCAGTAGGACGGCATGACGAAGGGCGGCCGGTGCTACGCCGGTCTCGTCGGCCACGCGCGCGAGGACGTCGTCGGCGTTGCTGGCCTCG
>NZ_JBEZBT010000064.1:31484-40803 GCF_040647235.1 Streptomyces sp. NPDC042638 | reverse complement strand
GCATACGTGTGTGCGACAGCGGCGCACGTGTGCCGGGTGCCCCCGTGTTCCTGGCCATCCGAGAGTCCCGGACCCGAGGACCGGCTCCGGGACTTCGGTGGCACCGAGGTGCGGTCAGAGACCGGCGACCAGGTTGGTGACCGGCTGGGTGTTCAGGCCGGTGACACCCTCGACGGTGCCGACGACCGTGTTGACCAGGCCGGAAACCGGGGCGATGCCGTTCACGGCACCGGTCACGGTGGTGAGGGCGTTCACGGACAGGCCGCCGGCGACGTTGTCCAGCTCGGCGTCCGAGATCTCGACGGTCTCAACCTGGGGGGTGGAGTTCATGATGGAACTTCCCTTCATATGGGTATTTCACAAGGGGGAGAGCGGCCCCCTCTGGGGACAGACGGACGGCCGCCGCCGCGGGCGCCGGGCTTCCGTCTCCGGAAGGCCGCCAGACCCCCGCGGTGCAATGGATCAAAGCACGCACGCGGGGCGCGCTTCCAATCAACCAGGGCTCTCACCTGGGCACTTGGCTCGCGAGCGGCTTCATCCGTGCAGGTGTGCGCACGCGATGTCGGCGACTCCTTCACATGCCGCACGGCATCCTCGCCCCGGGTGCCTTGTCCGCCCCGTCGCGAATCCGGCACTCCTCGCCAATGGCCTGCCCGGGAGCGCGCGGATGTGCAGATCCCCGGGTGCCGGTGACGCGACTGGGTATGAGATGTGCAGATTCCCTGAAGGAGGGATTCCGCTTCATGTTCGGTACTGACCGTTACTGATCAGTAGCTGTGTGTGTCAGTCGTGTCAGTCAAGAAGCGCATAGACCGTGCTCGCCCGGGCGGCCAGCGCTCCGGAGGCCGCATCGCTCAACGTGACGTCCGCGAAGGCCATCCGCCGGCCGAGTTTCGTCAGGACCGCCTCGATCAGGACATCCGCACCGGTCACCGCCCGTTGGAACGAGGTCGACTGCTGCACCGTCGTCATCGGCACGAACCCGTCCCGGGCGGCGGAGACCGCGATCACCACCGCCGTGTCCGCCGCCGCCATCAGAGCCTGCCCCGACAGCCCGCCGCCCTCCCGGGCCAGCCGGTCGGACCAGGGCAGACGCAGCACCGCCCGGTCCTCGCCCACCGCCTCCACGGTCAGCCCCAGCTCCAGTACCCAGGGGGCGAAGGCGACGGAGAGGATCTTGTCGGCCTCGGCGGGCGTCATCGTCATAGGGGGATTGTTCCCGGCCGCCCGCCGCGGCACGCGGAGCCTGGCCGATCGGCCGCACCCGAACCGGCCGCGGGGAAACGGAATTGAACACACCACGCGGCCGGTGCGTACGTACGGCCATCCAGGCGCCCCGGTATCCACCCCGACGCGAACTGCCCACGAGCGGCAGACCCCCGTCCCCAGGAGGTAGAGAAGGTTGAGTCACAAGCGAATGCCCAAGCGCAAGGCCGCGATAGCGGTGGGCGGAGTCGCGGCACTCGGAGCGGCGGCCCTCCTGCTGCCGAACGCCAACGCCTCCCAGGACCACGACAAGACGGCCGCGGGCGGCACGGCGGGCGCCAGGACCCTGAAGGCCGCGGACGCCTCGGGCCTCGCCGCCCAGCTGCGGAAGACCCTCGGCGAGGCCTTCGCCGGCTCCTACTACGACAGCGGCAAGCAGCAGCTCGTCGTCAACGTCGTCAGCGGCGACGACAACGTCGTCGTCCAGGCGGAAAAGGCGGGCGCGGTCGTCCGCAAGGTCGAGAACAGCACCGCCGAACTCAAGGCCGCGGCCCGGACGCTGAAGACCAGGGCCACCATCCCCGGCACCTCCTGGGCCGTCGACCCGCGCACCGACAAGGTCCTCGTCACCGCCGACTCCACCGTCACCGGCGCCCAGTGGGACCGGCTCCGGTCCACCGTGCAGGACCTCGGCTCCGGCATGGCCACCCTGAAGACGTCCTCCGGCACCTTCAAGACATTCGTCTCGGGCGGCGACGCCATCTTCTCCCAGGTGACGGGCGGCAATGTCCGCTGTTCCCTCGGCTTCAACGTCACCGCCTCCGACGGCAGCCCCGCCTTCCTGACGGCCGGTCACTGCGGAGTCGCCGCCAAGGACTGGTCCGACTCCCAGAACGGGCAGCCCATCGCCACCGTCGACCAGGCCACCTTCCCAGGCAACGGCGACTTCTCCCTGGTCAAGTACAACGACCCGAACACCCAGGCGCCCAGTGAGGTCAACACCGGCAACGGCCAGACCGTGCAGATCAAGCAGGCCGCGGACGCCACCGTCGGCGCGACCGTGTTCCGTATGGGGTCCACCACCGGGCTGCACGACGGCCAGGTCACCGGCCTGGACGCCACCGTCAACTTCCAGAGCGAGACCGACCCGAACGGCGTCGACACCGTCACCGGCCTCATCCAGACGAACGTCTGCGCCGAAGCGGGCGACAGCGGCGGATCCCTGTTCACCCAGGACGGCAGCGCCATCGGCCTCACCTCCGGCGGCAGCGGCGACTGCACCAACGGCGGCGAGACCTTCTTCCAGCCGGTCACCACCGCCCTGCAGGCCACCGGCGCGACTCTGGGCGACGGCGGGAACGCCGCGGGCAACGGCGGCAACGGCGCGGGCGGCGGCGGGAATGCCGCGGGCAACGGCGGGAATGCCGCGGGCAACGGTGGCAGCGGAGCCGGTGACCAGGCGGGTGCCGGTGCCGGCGCCGGCGATCAGGCGGGTACCGGCGGCCAGGCAGGCACGGGCGGCCAGGCGGCCGGAGGCGACCAGACGGGTACCGGTGGCGACCAGGCGGGTGGAGGCGACCAGGCGGGTGCCGGTGGCGACCAGATCGGCGGCGGTGCCGACCCGTCCGGTTCGTCGGACCCGGCCGGCTCGGCCGGTGACCGGTCCGGCGGCGGCACGGCGGACGCCGGGTCGTCCTCCCTCACCGGGACCAACTGAGCCGTCCCCCACCGGCGCGCGCCGGACCGTCCCCCCAGTGCACCGACCCGGCCGCCCTTCGACGGCATCCCACGAGCCGTCCGGCCACGGTGACCGCTGAGCGGGCCGGCGCCCCGAACTCCCCGCCGGCCTCCCCCTCGGTCCGCTCGGCGGGGACTGGTCCGGCCCTCCGACGGAGGGCCGGACCACGGTCGTGCGCCGGTCAGCCGTCGGCGCGGGCACGCAGCGGCAGTACGGCCACGTCGTCCACCCGCTGCCGCGCCGCCGTACTTCGCCGGACCACCTCGTCCGCCGCCCTCTCCAACGGCTGGTCGCCGATGTCCGTGAGCAGCTCGCCGAGGCCGGCCGACGCTCCTCGACGTCGACGCCGGGGGACTCCACCAGACCGTCGGTGACAGCACCGCGGGCCGCCGGCGCCGGTTTCGGCCCCGCCCTGTCCGACACGCCGACCACCTCCTTCCACGGCCGTGCGTGGCATCCCGGGCACAGGCCCCCCGGGGTGGCGCCCCGCGCACGGCGAGCGCTCCTGAGGCCCCGTTCGCGCCCCGCGCGGCGGATGGCTCCGCGTGGCCCGTTCGGCCGCCCCCATGCCCCGGCGCCGACCGGGCGCACGAGCCGGGGCGGGGCGAGAGCGTGTTCCGGGCGTGTCGCCCGTCGGCTCCGATGCCGCGTGCACCGCCCCTCCTGCCGCCCGGCCGGTGCCGGGTCCGCCCCCGGCTCTCCGTACCACCCCCCGGCCAGGACCGGAACGCCCTCGGGGCGGCCTGGCCGGCAGGGGCGCCCGGCTGTGCGGGCGGAGCACGGGCGATGTGCGGGTTGCCTCGTGTGCGCCCCCCTCGCGCCAGGATGGCTGATTTCGTACGCAGAGGGGTCGGCCGGGGTCGCTCGTTCCCCGGGGCGGCCGAGCGTCGCGGCGGCGGTGTGCCGGGCGGGCGGGGTGTGTCGCCGACGGCCCCGCAGGTGCCCACGGCGTGTCGTGTCGCCGTACCCGGTGGGGGGTCCGGAGTGTCGCCGTCCGGATCATCACCCCAGATCAGAGAAGGCCCGGTCAACCCGCCCCGCTGCATGGCGGGTTGGCCGGACGGGTGGGCCGGAAGCCGACGGGGTGTCGGACGGTGTCCCGACGCCATGACGGGGCACCGTCTTTTTCTCGCGGGCCTGGTTTGCGGGTGCGGCGCCGGGGCACACGCGGTGCGACTGTCCGGACGCCGCGTCGTGCGTACGAGGGGCCTGATGAAGTGGCCGGATGGTGACGCAAGAGCACCGGGGGAGTACTCTCCGTTCAACTTCAGGGGGTTGCTTGCGTGTGACTCACCGTGAAGACTGTGGCCGAGTTCCATCGAAACGAAGGTGTCCCGAGGTACGCATCATGCCAATGATGGGGCGGCACGGGCTGGGACTGCGTATTCTCACACCTCGTTTCGAACGGCCGGGGCCGCGGGCTCCGTTGTCCGTTCACGAGCCGGGAGGGTCCCGCGTGGTCGCTGCGCGGGAGGTATCGCCGAGGGGATGGGGTTATGTCGGGTTGGCGCGCCACACGACCGGGCTCGCCGCGGGGCCGGAGCCGGCCGCGCGGCCGCCGCGTCCTGCACCGCATGTGTTGAGGGCCTCCGGCCCGTCCCGACAGCAGACCCACGGCGGCTGACCGTCCCGCCGCGTACGAGGAAGGCTACGGGGGTCACGCGCTCTTTTTCCCGTCCGGATGTTCCGGCAGCGGTGGCGCAGCCGTGCCCGGGACTCCCTGACGCACGGGCCGGATTCGGCCCATGACATCCCGCTGTGTGCGTGACTCCTCCGTGCCCGCACGCGCTAGCAAGGAGACAAGGTGATCAGCAAGCAACCGACGGGCTCACGGCCCCTCCTGGACGAGTTACCCGACCGCTGGCGAGACCTGCGCGATGCCGGTCCGGTCCGGTACGACGAGACACAGGGCGTCTGGCAGGTGCTGGACCACGAGAGCGTCGCCACCGTGCTCGCCGACCCGGCGACCTACTCCTCGGACATGTCCGCACTGGCTCCCACCCAGGCCGACTTCGAGACCTTCACCCAGGGCAACTTCGTCGGCATGGACCCGCCGGAGCACCGCAAACTGCGCACCCTGGTGAGCCAGGCGTTCACCCCGCGGGTCGTGCAGGGGCTCGAACCCCGCGTCGAGGCGGTCTCCGCCCGGCTGCTGGACGCCGTCGCCGACCACGACCGGTTCGACCTGGTAGACGCCCTGGCCTATCCGCTGCCGATCATCGTGATCGCCGAACTGCTCGGCATCCCGGCCGAGGAACACCGGCTCTTCCAGGAGTGGGCGAGCGTGCTGTTCGGCGGCGACCAGCTCGGCGAGGCGCCCGACATGGCCGACCTGGAGCGGGCGCTGGAAGCCATCGCCCCCACGGTGCGCGAGATGAACGGCTACATGCTGGAGCACATCCGCGCCCGCCGCGCAGACCCCGGTGACGACCTCACCAGCAGACTCATCGCCGCCGAGGTCGACGGCGTCAGACTCGCCGACCAGGAGATGGTCGGCTTCGTGGCCCTGCTGCTGGTCGCCGGCCACATCACCACGACCGCGCTGCTGGGCAACGCGGTCGTCACCTTCGACCGCCACCCCGGCACGGACGCCGCGCTGCGCGCCGACCCCGCGCGCATACCGGCCGCCGTCGAGGAGGTGCTGCGCTGGCTGCCGCCCTTCCCGGAACTGGGCCGCCGCGTCACCCGGCCCGTCACCCTCGGTGGTCACGACATCCCGGCCGACACCCTGCTGATGGCCCATCTGGGCGCCGCCAACCGCGACCCCGCCCGCTTCGCCGCACCGGACGTCCTCGACGTCACCCGAAGTCCGAATCCCCATCTGACCTTCGGGCACGGCATCCACTTCTGCTTCGGCGCGCCACTGGCCCGGCTGGAGGCCCGGATCGCCCTGCGGATGCTGCATGAACGATTCCGCACCCTGGTGATCCCCTCCTACGAGGACATCGCCTACCAGAACCCGGCGGTCATCATCGGCGTACGCCATCTGCCCGTCGAGGTCCGCAGACCGTAGCCCGCGCGCGCAGCGCCCCCGGCCGGCTCCACACCGCTCTGCACGGACCGGACCGGTACACCCGCACATGAGACCCATCCAACGGGAGTCCCCTTCTCATGCCGTACACCATCCCCGCCGCTCCGGCCGCCGTCCGGACGCCGTCCCTCTTACGCCGGGAGCTGCAGGACCGGCTGGCCACCCTCGCCCGGGCGCACCGGGTGCCGGGCGCCCAACTGGTCCTGGACACCGGAACGGACGTCGTCACCGTGCACACCGGTACGGCCGACGCCGCGACCGGCAGCCCCTTCACCGCTCGGACGGCGGTCCCCCTGGGATCGCTCACGAAGCCCTACACCGCCGCGCTCGTCATGCTCCTGGCCGACGACGGTGACCTCGACCTGGACGAACCCGCGGCCGAGCACCTCCCGGAGCTGAGCGGCATACCTGAGGTGACGGTACGTCACCTGCTCAGCCACACCGGCGGTCTTCCCACCGGGCCCGACTCGGACACGGCCGCCGCGACCACCGCCGCCCGCTATCTCGCGTCCGTCTGCACCGCCCGCGACACGCTGTTCGCACCGGGCACCGACTTCTCCTACTCCAACGCCGGCTACGTCGCCGCCGGACGACTGGTCGAGACGGTCACCGGCATGCCGTGGCCCGAGGCGGTCCGGGCGCTGCTCCTCGAACCCCTGCGTGTCCTGCCCGCGTTCATCGGCGACGCCTCGCCCGGCCGCCCCGTGGCCGCCGGACACGCCGTCAACACCGCCACCGGCAGGGCCCGTCCGGCCCGGCAGAACCTCGCGCCGCTGGAGGCACCGGCCGGAGCGCTGCTCGCGAGCGCCCTGGATCTGGCCGCGTTCGGCAACACGCTGATCGGCCGCTCGGATCTGCTGCCGCCCGCCGTCGCCAAGGAGATGCGCCGCCCCGAGACCGCCGCACGGCCGGGCGCGCTGGCCGACGGCTGGGGCCTCGGCCTCGCCCTGTACCAGCGGGACGGCCGCGTGTGGTGCGGGCACGACGGCAACGCCCAGGGCACGTCCTGCCACCTGCGGGCCGATCCCGAGAGCGGCGTGGTGGTCGCCTTCACGGGCAACGCCGGGAGTGCCACCGCGCTCTGGCGCGACATCGCCGAGGACCTGGCCCGGCTCACCGGTATCCGGGTGCCAATCGGCGCCCGCGCCACGGACCGGGGCCGTCCCGTCGCCCTGGCCGGCTGCGAGGGAACGTACCGCAACGGCACCACGACGTACCGCGTCGCGCCCGGACCTGACGGCGCGCCGGCCCTCTCCGTGGACGGTGACCTCGCGCTGCCGCTGGTCTGCTACGCCGACCTGACGTGCGACCTGCTCGATCCGGCCACCGGGCGTCCGGAGCCCGGGGGCCGGTTCCACCGCGATCCGGACACCGGGAGGATCGACCGGGTGCAGATATCCGGGCGGACGGCACGCCGTACCGACGACGGCTGAACGGCGGCGCCGGCCGGCTCCGGCTCCGGTGTTGGGGCTGGGGCTGGGTCCGGTCCGGTTCCGGTTCTCCCAGCCTTGGGCTGTGCCTCTGCCTCTGTCCCTGTCCGGGCCTCGGCCTCGGTTCAACCGGAGCGCGCCAGTTGTGGTGTCCGTTCCGGTTCCGGGCTCGGTTCGGGGGAGACCGCCGGTCCAGTCCCCGGTTCCGGCGGCCCCCGGCGTTTCGGCCCGGTCGTCCCCGGCGCCGTACCACCCGGCAGTCCCGCGACCCCGACGGGGCCGCCGCCGCGGTGCCCTCCCGGACCAACCGGGCGCGCCCAGGGGTCAGGTGACCCCCGGTCGGCCCGTCGCACCGCCGCACCGTCGCGCACGCCGGTGCGTCACCCCGATCCAGCGCACCGCCCCGCGGTGGGCCGGGGTCGTCCGCGCCGCTTCGTCCCGCTCTCCAAAGGACTTGACCCATGACGGACCTGCACGACAAGCCCGCACCGGCGTCCTCCCTGCCGCAGGCCGGCCCCGCCGCCGGCGCGCCGGAGAGTGCCGGGGCTCCGGCGTACCCGACGCTCGGTGAGCTGTTCACCGCCTGGGTGGCCCGCACCCCGGACGCGCCGGCCCTGACCGACGGCCGGCGCACCTGGAGCTACCGCGAACTGGGCGCCCGCGCCGACCGGTTGGCCGCGCACCTGGTACGGCGAGGGGCCGGGCCCGACCGGGTCGTGGCGCTCGTGCTGCCCCGCTCCATGGAGCTGATCGCGGCGGAGCTGGCCGTCGCCCGGGCCGGTGCCGCCTTCCTGCCCGTGGACCCCGCCTACCCCGCCGAGCGCCGCGCGCTGATGCTCGCCGACGCCGCGCCCGCGGTCACCCTCGACGATCCGCACGGGGTCGGCCGGCTGCTGGGCACGGGGGAACCGCCGGACGGTGGGGAGGACGCGGGACCAGCGGCGGGGCACGGTGCCGGCACCGGCGCCGACCACGCGGCCTACGTCATCTACACCTCCGGCTCCACCGGTACGCCCAAGGGTGTGACGGTCACCCACCGCGGTATCGGCGGATTCACCTCGGCCGCCGCCGAACGGTACGCGGTCGGTCCCGGCGACCGGGTGCTCCAGTTCTCCTCACCGAGCTTCGACGCCTCCGTGCTGGAGCTGTTCATCTCCGTCCTGACCGGTGCCACCCTCGTCGTACCGCCGCAGGGCCCGTGGCTGGGTGACGAACTCGCCGCCGTCCTGGACGAGCACCGCATCACGCACGCCCTCATCCCGCCTGCCGCGCTGGCCACCCTGCCCGACCCCGCCCAGGGCACGGCACGCCGGCTGAGCACGCTGATCGTGGGCGCCGAGGCGTGCCCGGCCGGGCTCGTCGACCGCTGGGCGCCCGGCCGCCGCATGATCAACTCCTACGGTCCGACCGAGACCACCATCGTCGCCACCTGGACCGGGCCGCTCACCGCCGGCCGCGGCACGCCGACGATCGGCGGCGCCGTGCCGCACACCCGGGTGCACGTCCTCGACCCCGCGATGCGGCCCGTGCCGCCCGGCGCGGACGGCGAGTTGTACGTGGCCGGCGACGGGGTGGCCCGCGGCTACCTGGGGCGCCCCGGCCTGACCGCCGCACGCTTCGTCGCCGATCCCTTCGGCCCGCCCGGCGCCCGCATGTACCGCACCGGGGACCGGGCGCGCCGGACCGCCGACGGGGAACTGGAGTTCCTCGGCCGGCTGGACCGGCAGGTGAAGATCCGCGGCTTCCGTATCGAGCCGGGCGAGATCGAGGCGGCCCTGCGCCAGGCCGGGGACGTCGGCGAGGCCGTGGTCGTCGTACGCGAGGACGAACCGGGACACCAGCGGCTCGTCGGGTACGTCACCCCGGCCCGGCCGCCGGCCGCCGACGAGCGGGCCGCGGCCGCGGGGCCGCGGC
>NZ_JBEZBT010000064.1:0-31387 GCF_040647235.1 Streptomyces sp. NPDC042638 | reverse complement strand
CGCCCGCCCCGGACCCGGCGCCCGCCCCGGACCCGGCGCCCGCCCCGGACCCGGCGCCCGCCCCGGACCCGGCGGCTCTGCGCGCGGCTGTGGCGGCCGTGCTGCCCGCGCACATGGTGCCGTCCGCGGTCGTGGTCCTGGACCACATGCCGCTCACCCCGCAGAACAAGATCGACCGGCGGGCCCTGCCCGCCCCGGAGCGCACGGTCACCGCCGGCCGTGTGGCACCACGGTCCGCGCGGGAGCGGGCCCTCGCCGAGATCTGGGCGGACGTCCTGGGCGTCGACGCGGTCGGGGTGACGGACGACTTCTTCGACCTCGGCGGCGAATCGATCCTCGCCGCCCGCGTCCTGGCAAGAATCCGGGACGAACTGGGCATACGGCTGACCGTGCGGGACGTCTTCACCGCGCGTACGGTCGCCGCCCTCGCCCCCCTGCTCGCCGACCCGTCGGCCGCCGCACCGGCGGAGCCGATCCCGCCGGCCCCGGCGGGGAGCGAGCTGCCCCTGTCGAGCGCGCAGCGACGGCTCTGGTACCTCGACGACCTGACCGCGGGCGGCACCGAGTACAACACCGGGGTGGCCCTCCGGCTGCGGGGTCCCCTGGACGGGGACGCGCTGCGCCGGGCCCTGCACCGCCTCGCGGCCCGGCACGCCTCCCTGCGCACCACGTTCGGCACGGCCGACGGCCAGGGCGTCCAGCGTGTCGCGCCGGAGCCGGACCTGCCGCTGCGGACGGCCGACCTCACCGGCGTACCCGACGCGCGCCGCGCCGAGGCCGCCGAGACACTGCTCACCGAGGAGCTGGGCCGCCCCTACGACCTGGCGGCCGGCCCGCTCACCCGGGCCCTGCTCGTCCGGCTCGCCGCCGAGGACCATCTGCTGCTCCTGGCCCAGCACCACATCGTCACCGACGGCTGGTCGGTGGGCATCCTCACCCGCGAACTCGCCGCCCTCTACCACGCGGAGACCACCGGCGAGCCGGACGGTCTGCCCCGGACCGCCGTGCAGTACCCGGACTTCGCGGTGTGGGAGCGACAGCAGCGGGCCGCGGGCGCCGACACCGCCGACCTGGCCTACTGGAAGCGGCACCTGGCGGGGATCCAGCACCTCGAACTGCCGGCCGACCGGCCGCGCCCCGCCGTGCGCACCACCGCCGGAGCGGCCCACCGGCACCTCCTCCCGGCGGAGTTGGTGACCCGGCTGCGGCAGCTGGCCGCCGGGCGCGGCACCACCGTGTTCACCCTGTTCACGGGCGCCTCCGCACTGCTGTTCTCCCGCTACTCCGGGCAGCGGGACGTCGCGTTCGGCACCGTCACCACCGGGCGTGGCCGACGGGACCTGGAGGGAGTGCCGGGTTTCTTCGCGAACACGGTGGTGCTCCGGGGCGAGGTGGACGAGCGGGTGACCGTCGACCGGTTCGTGGAGAACATGCGGACCACGGTGCTGGACGCCTTCGCCCATGACGCGGTCCCCTTCGACCGGGTGGTGGAGGAGCTGGCCCCGCCCCGCGACCCCAGCCGCACCCCGCTGGTGCAGGCACTCGTCGTGCAGCAGACCGCTCCGCCCGTGCCGCCGCTCTCCGGCGGTGTGCACTTCGGTGACCACCCGCTGCCCCGCCCGGCCGCCCGCTTCGACCTGGTCCTGGAGTTCACGCCGGACGCGGACGGCGGCTGCGTGCTGACCGCCGAGTTCAACACGGACCTGTTCGAGGCGTCGACGGTGAGCCGGCTGACCGCCCATCTGCACCGCCTGCTGGAAGGCATGGCGGACGGCCCGGGCCGCACGCTGGCCGAGCTGCCCATGCTCTCGGCCGAGGAACAGCGGACGCTGGTGGACACCTGGAACCCGCCCGCCCGCCGCGCCCGTGACACCGGGCACACCACGCTGCCCGGGCTGCTGTACGCCCAGGCCGCCCGGACCCCCGACCGCACCGCCGTCGTCTGCGGCCCGGTCCGGCTGGACTACGCCGAGACCGCCCGGCGGGCCGCCCGGCTCGCCCGGCTGCTGGTCGCGCGGGGCGCCGGCCCGGAGCGGCTGGTCGCGCTGTGCCTGCCGCGCACCGCCGACCTCGTGCCCGCCCTGTGGGCGGTGCTCGCCTCGGGCGCCGGCTATCTCCCGGTCGACCCCGGCTATCCCGCCGAGCGCCTCCGCCTCATGCTCGCCGACGCCCGGCCCGCCCTCGTCGTCGCCACCCGTGAGACCGCCGCCGCACTGCCCGCGGACTGTGCGCCGCTGCTGCTGGAGGACTGCGCCGAGGCGGACGTGGCCGACACGGAGCCGACCGACGCCGACCGGCTGCGCCCGCTGCTGCCGGACCATCCCGCCTACGTCATCTACACCTCGGGTTCCACCGGCCGGCCCAAGGGGGTCGTGGTCACCCACCGCAGTGTCACCGCCCTGGCACAGTGGGCGCGGGAACGGTTCGGTGCCGAAGGACTGGCCCATGTCATCGCCTCCACGTCCCTCAACTTCGACGTCTCGGTCTTCGAACTGCTCTGCCCCCTGATGGCGGGTGGCACCGTCGAGGTGGTCGCCGACCTGCCGGCCCTCGCCGACGGCGCCGGCCCGCGGCGCGCCGGGCTGCTCAGCGGGGTGCCCTCCGTCGTCTCCCGGCTGCTCGCGGGCGGTACGGCGCCCGTGACCGCGGACACCGTGGTCCTGGCCGGTGAGGCCCTGCCGGCGCAGACGGTGCACGACCTGCGGGCCGCCATGCCCGGGAGCCGGATCGCCAACATCTACGGCCCCACCGAGGCCACCGTGTACGCCACCGCCTGGTTCGCCGGTGACCGGCTGCCGGAGCAGGCCCCGCCCATCGGCGGCCCGGTGGCGCTCACCCGGGCGTATGTCCTGGACCACGCCCTGCGTCCCCAGCCCATCGGGGTCACCGGCGAGCTGTTCCTCGGCGGCGGCGGCCTGGCCCGCGGCTACCTGCACCGTCCCGGGCTGACCGCCGCCCGGTTCATCGCCGACCCGTTCGGCGCGCCGGGCGAGCGCATGTACCGCACCGGCGACCTGGTGCGCCGGCGTGCCGACGGCGGCCTGGAGTACGTGGGCCGGATCGACCAGCAGGTCAAGGTGCGCGGCTTCCGCATCGAACTGGGCGAGGTGGAGGAGGCGCTGCGCGGCTGCGCGGCGGTCGCCGAGGCGGCGGCCACCGTCACCACCGACGGCGAGGGCCACCGGCGCCTGGTCGGCTACGTCGTCCCGGCCGCGGGGGAGCGGACGGAGGCCGAGGCCGTACGCCGGGAGCTCGGCCGCACGCTGCCCGACTACATGGTCCCGTCGGCCGTCCTCGTGCTGGACCGCCTGCCGCTCAGCCCGAACGGCAAGCTCGACCGGAGCCGGCTCCCCGACCCCGGTCCCGCCGTGCGCGCGGTACGCCATGTCGCGCCCCGCACGGCGACCGAGCGTGCGCTCGCCGCGATCTGGTGCGAGGTGCTGCGCGTGGAGCGGATCGGAGTCGACGACAACTTCTTCGAACTCGGCGGCGACTCGATCCTGAGCATCCAGGTGGTGGCCCGGGCCCGGCAGGAGGGTCTGCCGCTGACCTCCCGGGACGTCTACCACCACCAGACGGTCGCCGCCCTCGCCCGCTGCGCGGACGCCGCCGCGGGACCGCGCGAGTCGGCCCCCGCACCGGAGGCGGCCACCGGCACGGCCCCTCTGACCCCCATCCAGCACTGGCTGTTCGGCGCCGCCGAGCGGGCCGGGCACTTCTCCCAGGCGCTGTCGGTCCGGATGCCCGAGGACCTGGATCCGGCGGCGCTGGAGGAGGCACTCAACGACGTGGTCGCCCACCACGACGCCCTGCGCTCCCGTTTCGTCGCGGCCGACGCGGCCGACGCGTCGGGAGCAGGGGGCGCGGCGGCCGGGGCCGACGGGGCCGGCTGGTTCATCGACGACCGGGCGCCCCGCGTCCGCCTGGGCCGCCACACCGGCCCGGAGACGGACACCCCGCACTTCGGCCCCTTCGACCTCGCCCGGGGACCGCTGCTGCGCGCCGTGCTGCACGACCCGGGCGCCGGGCGGCCCCCCGTGCTGCACCTCGCCGTCCACCACCTGGTGGTCGACGGCGTCTCCTGGCGCCTGCTCCTGGAGGACCTGGACCGTGCCTACCGTGCCCGCCGCGCCGGCCACGACGGCGCCACGGCGCTGCCCGCGAAGTCCTCACCGCTGCGGCAGTGGGCGCGCCGGCTGAACGCCCACGCGGCGGACGGCGGCTTCGACGACGAACGGGAGTACTGGGCCGAGTCGGTCCCCGGCCCGGAACCCGCCCTCCCCGCCGACCTGCCGGAAGGCGCCGACACCTACGCCGCCCAGCGCTCCGTCACCGTGCGCCTGAGCCCGGAGGACACCTCGGCCCTGCTGCGCACCCTGCCCGACACCTACCGCACCCGGGCCAACGACGTCCTGCTCAGCGCCCTCGGCCGGGCACTGTGCGCCTGGAGCGGGCGCGACCGGGTGGTGGTCGACGTCGAGGGACACGGCCGCGAGGAGCTGTTCCCCGAGCTGGACATCAGCCGCACGGTCGGCTGGTTCACCACCCGGTACCCCGTCGCGCTCGCCGTTCCCGCCGACGCCGGCTGGGACACCGTACTGAAGCGGGTCAAGGAGCAGCTGCGCGCCGTCCCGCGGCACGGCCTGGGCCATGACGCGCTGCGGTACCTGGCCGGCCCCGGAGCGGGCGCGCGCACCGCGGACGCGCAGGTCAGCTTCAACTACCTGGGCCGGATGGAACTGTCGGAGGACACCGACGGCCTCTACCGGGGCACCGTACGGCCGCTGGAGCTGGACGCGGACCCGTCGGCCGAGCGCCCGCACCCCCTGGAGGTCGTCGGCCGGCTCGTGGACGACGCCCTCGAGTTCACGTGGTTCTACACCGACCGGCGGTACCGAGAGGAGACCGTCACCGCCCTCGCCGGGCGGTTCGCCGACGCGCTCGCGGACCTCGCCCGGCACGCCACCCGCCCGGGAGCCGCCGGACGCACCCCGTCCGACTTCCCGCTGGCCCCCCTCGACCAGGCCGCCGTGGACCGGATCACGGGCGTGGACCCGGCGGCGGTGACCGACGTGCTGCCGCTCACGCCCACCCAGGCGGGCATGCTCTTCCACGGCCTGTCCCAGGACGACCGCGGTGTCTACTTCCAGCAGCTGACGTTCGTCCTGGACGGCGTGCCCGACCCGCGGGCCCTCGCCGCAGCCTGGCAGCACGTGACCGACCGCACCGAGGTGCTGCGCGGCCGGGTGGTCTGGCAGGACGTGCCCGAGCCGCTGCTGGTGGTGCAGCGCCACGCGGCCGTCCCGGTCACCCACCTGGACTGGCGCGACCTGACCGCCGAGGAGCGCCGGGCCCGGCTGGACGACGTGCTGGCCCGCGACCGCGCCGAGGGCATCGACCTCGGCCGTGCCCCGCTGCAGCGCCTGCTCCTCGCCCGGCTCTCCGGCACCGAGGTGCGCGTGGTGTGGTCCTTCCACCACCTCCTGCTGGACGGCTGGAGCCTGTTCCAGGTGCTGTCGGACGTCTTCGCCCGGCACGCCGGGGCCGGCCCCGACGCCCTGCCGCACCGCCCGCCCCACCGCGACTACGTCGCCTGGCTGCGGCGGCGCGACCCGGCCGAGGCCGAACGGCACTGGCGACGCCGCCTGTCCGGCCTGACCGAGGCCACCCCGCTGCCGTACGACCGTGAGCCGCGCGAGGCGCACCGCGCCGAGTCCACGCACGCGGTCCGCGGCACGCTCCCCGCGGCAGACACCCGGGCGCTGGAACAACTGGCGCGCACCGCCGGGCTGACCCTGAACACCCTGGTGCAGGGAGCCTGGGCACTGCTGCTGGCCCGGCAGGCCGGCCGGGACGAGGTGGTGTTCGGCACCACCGTGTCCGGACGGCCCCCCGAGCTGCCCGGTGCCGAGGACATGACCGGCCTGTTCATCACCACCCTGCCCACCCGGGTCACCGTCCCCGGGCACGGCACCCTGCTCGACTGGCTGCGCGCCCTCCAGCGCGACCAGAGCGAGGACCGGCGCTTCGACCACCTGCCGCTCACCCGCATGAGAGCCCTCACCGAACTGCCCGAGCGCGTCGGCCTCTTCGACAGCATCGTCGTCTTCGAGAACTACCCGGTGGACGGCGACCTCGCCGCCGGCCACGGACTGCGCCTGAGCGGCCTGGAGGGCATCGAGACCACCAACTACCCGCTGAGCCTCACCGCCTACCCGGGTACGGAGCTGGCCCTGCGCCTCGGCTACGACCCCGAGCTGTTCGACGCCGGCACCGCCGAGCGGATGGCGGAGTACCTGACCGTCCTGCTCACCGGCCTGGCCGCCGGTGCCGGACGCCCGCCCGCCCGGCTGCCGCTGCTCGGCCCGGACCGCCGCGAGCAGGTGCTGCGTGACTGGAACGACACCGCCACCGACCTCCCCGACACCACCGTCGCCGCAATCTTCGCCGCACAGGCGCGCCGTACTCCCGACGCCGTGGCCCTGGAGGCCGGAGACGAGCACGTCACCTACCGCGAACTCGACGCCCGGGCGGACCGGCTGGCGGCCCGGCTGGCCCGGCTCGGGGTACGGCCCGAGCAGCCGGTGGGCGTCCTCATGGACCGCTCCGTGCAGCTGATCGTCACCCAGCTGGCCCTCGTGCGCACCGGCGGCGTGAACGTGCCCCTGGACGGCAGGGCACCGGCCGAGCGGCTGCGCCGGATCCTGGCCGAGGCCGGTGCCGGGCTGCTGCTGACCGACGCCGGATGGGCGCGGACGGCCGGGGAGGTGCTGCCCGGCGACGGTGTGCTGCGCGTCGACGACGCCACCGGAGCCGACGGCCCCGCGCCCGCCTGTGCCGTCCACCCCGACAACGTCCAGTACCTGATGTTCACCTCGGGCTCCACCGGCACCCCCAAGGGCGTCGCGGTGCGCCAGCGGGACGTCGTCGCCCTCGCCCTGGACCGGGCCTTCGCCGGGCACGACCGGGTCCTCGTGCACTCGCCGCACGCCTTCGACGCCGCCACCTACGAGGTGTGGGTGCCACTGCTGCGCGGTGGCACGGCCGTCCTCGCCCCGCCCGCCGACCTGGACGCCGCCCAGGTCAGGCGTGCCGTCACCGAGCAGCGGGTGAACTGCCTGTGGCTGACCGCGGGCCTGTTCCGCCTCCTCGCGCAGGAGGACCCCGGCTGTCTGCGGGGTGCCCGCGAGGTGTGGACGGGCGGCGAGGCCGTACCGGGCGCGGCCGTGCGCCGGGTCCTGGACGCCTGCCCCGGCCTGACCGTCGTGGACGGCTACGGCCCCACCGAGACCACCACCTTCGCCACCCGCCGGGTCTTCCGCTCCGGCGACCCGCTGCCCGCCGTGCTGCCCATCGGCCGTCCGCTCGACAACACACGCGTATACGTCCTCGACACCGCCCTCCAGCCCCAACCGCCGGGCGTCCCGGGCGAGTTGTACATAGCCGGCGCCGGGCTGGCCCGGGGCTACGCGGGCCGGCCCGGGGCGACCGCCGCCCGCTACGTCGCCGACCCCTACGGCCCGCCCGGCACCCGCATGTACCGCACCGGCGACATCGTGCGCTGGAGCGCCGACGGCGAGCTGCACTTCGTCGGCCGCGCGGACGACCAGATCAAGATCCGCGGCTTCCGCGTCGAACCCGCCGAGATCGAGGCCCGGCTCACCGCCCACCCCGCCGTCGCCGAGGCCGTCGTCTCCCTGTACGAGGACGCCGGACGCAAGCGGCTGGCGGCCCACCTCGTACCGGCCGGCACCGCCGAGGTGCCCGCCGCCACCGAGCTGCGCGCGCACCTTGCGGCCGGACTGCCCGACTACATGGTGCCCGCCGCCTTCGTCACCCTGCCCGAACTGCCGCTGACGGCCAACGGCAAGGTCGACCGGCGACGCCTGCCCGCCCCCGACTGGTCGGCGGGCGGCGAGCGGACCCACCGCGCCCCGCGCACCGAGACCGAGCGCGTCCTCGCCGGGATCTGGGCCGAGCTGCTCGGCGTGGCACGCGTCGGCGTGGACGACAACTTCTTCATGCTGGGCGGTGATTCGATCCTCAGCATCCAGGTGGTCTCCCGGGCCCGCGCCGCGGGACTCACCCTCACCCCCCGCGATCTCTTCCGGCACCCCACGGTGGCCGAGCTGGCCGTCGCCACCGGCGGGGCGGCGACCGCCGTGGCCGGAACCGACCCGGTCGACGGAGCGGCGGACCTCCTGCCGATCCAGCACTGGTTCCTGGACCCGCGGCCGGAGCACGCCGCCTTCTTCAACCAGTCCGTCGTCATCGAGACGGCCGGCGCCGTCGACAGGGACGCCCTGCGCCACGCCCTCACCGCCCTGTGGACCCACCACGACGCCCTGCGCGCCCGGTTCACCCTCGACGACGGCACCTGGCGCCAGGACATCACCGCCCCCGACGGCCCGGTACCCGAGCTGCTCCGGATCCACGACCGGCGGGACGAGGAACGCGCCACGGCGGCCGTGCACGCCGGACTCCGGCTCGACGCGGGCCCGTTGTTCACCGCCCGCCTGTTCACCGCCGCCGGCACCCGGCCCGACCGGCTGCTGCTGGTCGCCCACCACCTGGTGGTCGACGGCGTCTCCTGGCGGATCCTGCTGGAGGACCTGGAGACCGCCTACCGGCAGGCCGCCTCCGGACAGCCCATGAGCCTGCCCGCCCGCACCACCTCGGTGCGGGAGTGGGCCCGGCGGCTGCGCGGCCACGGCCGTCTCACCGCACAGCTCGCCCACTGGGAGCGCGCCGCCCGGGCCTGCGCCGACCCGCTGCCCGTGGACGGCACCGGCGGCAACACCACGGCCGACGTCCGTGCGGTGACCGTCCGGCTGGACCGCGAGCGCACCGCGGACCTGCTGCGCCGGGTCCCCGGCGTCTACCGCACCCGCATCGACGACGTCCTGCTCACCGCGCTGGGCCGGGTCCTCGCGGACTGGACCGGACGCGACACCGTCGCCGTCGGCCTGGAGGGACACGGCCGCGAGGACCAGCTCTTCGAGGACGTCGACCTGTCCCGCACCGTCGGCTGGTTCACCTCGCTCTTCCCGGTGGCCCTGTCCGTCCCGGCGGGGGACTGGGGCACCGCCCTGAAGGCGGTGAAGGAGCAGCTGCGGGCCGTACCCGACCGGGGGCTGGGCTACGGCGTGCTGCGCCACCTCGCCCGCGAGGAACGGCTCACCGGCGCGCCCGCGCCCGGCATCAGCTTCAACTACCTGGGCCGGTTCGACTGGACCGCCTCCGGCGGCGCCCTGATCGGGGCGGTGCCCGGCGGCCTGGGCGGCGCGGAGGCACCCGGCACCCAGCGGCCGCACCTGCTGGACGTGGTGGCCCGGGTCGAGGACGACCGGCTGGAGATCACCTGGCACTACAGCGCCGGACGGCACCGCGCGGAGACCGTCACCGCGCTCGCCGACGGCATGCTGCGGGCCCTCGGCGACATCGTCGCGCACTGCGCCCGACCGGGGGCGGGCGGCCGCACCCCCTCGGACTTCCCGCTGGCCCGCCTCGACCAGACCGCGGTGGACCGGATCGCCGGGGACGGCCGGGACGTCGTGGACATCCACCCGCTGACGCCGATGCAGTCGGGCATGCTCTTCCACAGCCTGCTGGACCCCGACGGCCGTACCTACGTCAACCAGGTGCAGCTGGTGCTGTCCGGCGTCACCGACCCGCACGCGCTCGCCGAGGCGTGGCAGCACACCGCGGACGCCAACCCGGTGCTGCGCACACAGCTGGTGTGGCAGGAGACCCCGGAACCGCTCCAGGTCGTCCGGCACCGGGCCCCCGTGCCCGTCACCCACCACGACTGGTCCGGCCGCCCCGGTCACGGCGCGCGCGAGCTGGACCGGCTGCTGGCCGAGGACCGGGAGGCGGGCATCGACCTCGGCACCGCGCCCCTGATGCGGCTGACGCTGATCCGCCTGGCACCCGACCGGGTCCGCCTGGTCTGGACGTTCCACCACGTCCTGCTCGACGGCTGGAGCGCCGCCCAGGTCTTCGACGAGGTGTGCGAGCGCTACGCCGCCCTGACCACCGGGCGCCGCCCCCGGGTACCGGAGCGCAAGCCCTTCGCCGACTACCTGCGCTGGCTGGCCGGGCGGGACACCGGCAGCGCCGAGCGGTACTGGCGCGCCGCCCTCGCCGGCTTCCAGGCCCCCACCGAACTGCCCCGGGACCGGCGGCCCGCCGAGGCCCATCGCGACTCCTCGTCGGAGTCGGTGCGGATCACCCTCGGCCCGGACGACTCGGCCCGGCTGCGCGAGACCGCCCAGCGCGCGGGGCTGACCCTCAACACCGTCCTCCAGGGCGCGTGGGCGCTGCTGCTCTCCCGCTACGGCGGCGGCGCCGACGTGGTGTTCGGCACGACCGTCTCCGGCCGGCCCGCCGAACTGCCGGGCGTGACCTCGATGGTCGGCCTGTTCATCAACACCCTGCCCACCCGGGCCCGCGTCGACGGCCGGCGCCCCTTGCTGGACTGGCTGCGCGAACTGCAGGCCGCCCAGTCGGAGTCCCGGCGCCACGACTTCGTGTCGCTGGCCCAGTTGCAGTCGTGGAGCGAGGTGCCCGGCGGCACCGGCCTGTTCGACTCCATCGTGGTCTTCGAGAACTACCCCTTCGACGAGGGTGCGCTGGCCCGGCACGGCCTGGCCATGGAGCAGGAACGGGACCTGGAGCCGACGAACTACCCGCTCAGTGTGGTCGTCGCGCCCGGCGACGCCCTGGCCGTCAACCTGGACTACGACCCGGCCGCCTTCGACGCCTCCACGGTGGAGGCCCTGGGTGAGAGCCTGCGCACCCTGCTGACCGGCATGGCCGCCGACCCGGACCGCCGCCTGGCCGAACTGCCGCTGCTGGCGCCGGCCGAGGGGCGTGCGCTGGTGGACCGGTTCGGCGGACTTCCCGCCGAGGCACCCCACGACACCCTGCCCGAGGCGTTCCGGCGGCAGGCCGAGCGCACCCCGGACGCCCCTGCCGTCCGCCACGCGGACACCTGCCTGACCTACCGCGAACTGGACGCCCGCTCCAGCCGGCTGGCCCGGCTGCTCATCGCCGCCGGCGCCGGACCCGAGCGCTTCGTCGCCCTCTGCCTGCCCCGCACCGCCGACCTGATCGTGGCCCTCCTCGCGGTGCTCAAGAGCGGCGCCGGCTACCTGCCGGTCGACCCCCAGTACCCGGCCGAACGCGTCGCGTTCCTCTTCGAGGACGTACGCCCCGACGCCGTGATCACCGCCACCGGGACCGCCGCCCGGCTGCCCGAGGGCCCGTTCACCCGCATCCTGCTGGACGAGGAACCGGACCCCGGACTCCCGGACACCCCTGTCGGCGACGACGAGCGGCGCGGCACCCTGCTGCCCGCCCACCCGGCCTACGTCATCCACACCTCCGGCTCGACCGGCAGGCCCAAGGGCGTCGTCGTCAGCCACGCCTCCGTGCGGGCCCTGACCGACTGGGCGGCGGCCGAGTTCACCGGCCGGGGACTGGCCCACGTGGTGGCCTCCACCTCGCTCAACTTCGACGTGTCGGTCTTCGAGATCTTCTCTCCGCTGCTGTCCGGCGGCTGCGTGGAGGTCGTCCGCGACCTGCTGGCCCTCGCCGAGCGGCCCGGGCCCTGGCGGGCCGGACTGCTCAGCGCGGTGCCCTCGGCCCTGGACCGGCTGCTCGCCGAGGACGCCGTACGGATCACCGCGGACACCGTCGTCCTCGCGGGTGAGGGGCTCCCCGCCCGCACCGTACGCCGGGTGCGCGACGCCGTCCCCGGCAGCCAGGTGCGCAACATCTACGGCCCCACCGAGGCCACCGTCTACGCCACCGCCCACACCTGCGACCCGGCCGACCCCGACCGCGACCCGCCGATCGGCCGGCCGCTCGGCGGCGCCCGCGCCTACGTCCTGGACGAGCGGATGCGCCCGACGCCGGTCGGGGCACCGGGCGAGCTGTTCCTCGCCGGGACCGGTGTCGCCCGGGGCTATCTGCACCGGCCGGGCCTGACCGCGTCCCGCTTCCTGCCGGACCCGTTCGGACCGCCCGGCAGCCGCATGTACCGCACCGGAGACCTGGTCCGCTGGACGGCCGACGGCGACCTCGTCTACCTGGGCCGCGGCGACGACCAGGTGAAGGTGCGCGGCTTCCGCATCGAACTCGGCGAGGTCGAGGCCGCCCTGGCCCGCCACCCCGCCGTGGCGGCGGCAGCGGCCCGGGTGATCGAACACGCCGGCCACCGACGGCTGGTCGGCTACGCCGTACCCCGTACGGACGGCCTGCCGGACCCCGCCGAGCTGCGCGCCTTCCTCTCCCGCAGCCTCCCCGACCACCTGGTGCCCGCCCTCGTCGTCCCGTTGGAGCGGCTTCCGCTCGGTGCCACCGGCAAGCTCGACCGGCGGGCGCTGCCCGCACCCCGGTGGGCCGCCCCGGCCGCGGGCGAGAGCGGCCGGCCGCCGCACACCGAGGCCGAGCGGACCCTCGCGGCCATCTGGTCCGAGGTGCTCGGCGTGCCCGAAGTCGGCGCAGACGACAACTACTTCACGCTCGGCGGCGACTCCGTCCTCGGTATCCAGATCGTCTCCGCCGCCCGCCGGGCCGGGCTCGCCCTGACCCCCCGGCACCTGTTCACCCACCAGACGCTGGCCGAACTCGCCGACGCGGCCGAGCCGATGCCGGACGCCGCGGTGTCCGCCGTCACCGCCGAGCAGGGACCGGTGACCGGCGACGCCCCGCTCACCCCCGTACAGCACTGGCTGCTCGGCACGCTCACCGGCGACCCCGCCCACTTCAGCCAGACGGTCGCCCACGAGCTGGCCACCGACCCCGACGAGTCGCTGCTGCGGGCCGCCCTGGCCGTCGTACTGGAGCACCACGACGCACTGCGGCTGCGCTTCGAGCGGACCGGTGACGGACGGTGGCGGCAGTACGGCACCGCGCCCGGCGGCGCCCCGCACCTGGAGGTGCATCACCGGGCGGTCCCGGGCGAGGTGGCCCGTGCGCTCGGGGCCGGCTTCGACCTGGCCGGCGGACCGCTGCTGCGGGCCGCCCTGTGCCACCCGGCCGGCAGCGGCCGGCCGGTGCTGCTGCTGGCCGCCCACCACCTCGTCGTCGACGCCGTGTCCTGGCGGCTGATCCTGGAGGACCTGGAGACCGCCTACCTCGCTCTCAGGGACGGCCGGCGGCCCGCCCTGGCCGCCAAGAGCACCTCGTTCCGCGACTGGGCCCGCCGGCTCACCGCCCACACCGAGGCGGGCGGCTTCGACGCCGAACTCGCCCACTGGCGGGACCTCGACACCGGCACCACCCTGCCGGCCGACCATGCCGGAGGCGCCGACACCGTCGCCGTCGAGGAGAGCCTGACCGCCGGACTCGACGCCGCGGAGACGCGCCGCCTGCTCCAGGACGTGCCGGACGTGTACCGCACCCGCGTCAACGACGTCCTGCTGTGCGCGCTGGGCCGGGTCCTGGCCCGCTGGACAGGCCGGGACCGGGTCGCGGTGACCCTGGAGGGCCACGGCCGCGAGGAGCTGTTCGCGGACGCCGACCTCGCCCGCACCGCCGGCTGGTTCACCGCCATGTACCCGGTCGTCCTGGACGTGCCCCGCGGCGCCGGCACCGGCACCGTGCTGAAGAGCGTCAAGGAGAACCTGCGGTCCGTACCGCACGGCGGACTCGGCTACGGCGCGCTCCGCTTCCTGCACCCGTCGGCCGGGGCCGAGCTGCCCGCCCTGCCGCCGGTCTGCTTCAACTACCTGGGCCGGCAGGACCGGACCGCCGCCCCGGGCGGACTGCTGCACGCCCCCCACGGCGGCCTCACCGGCGGCATGGACCCCGCGGCCCTCCGCCCGCACCTCCTCGACGTCCTCGGACAGGTCAGCGACGGCCGACTGGAGTTCACCTGGTCGTACTCGCGCGAGGTGCACCGGCGCGAGACCGTCGCCCGGCTGGCGGCCGAGCTGACCGACGAACTCCGCGCGATCGTCCGGCACTGCGCCGAACCCGGCGCCGGCGGCCGCACCCCCTCCGACTTCCCGCTCGCGCCGCTGGACCAGGCGGCCGTTGACCGGCTCGTCGGCGGTTCAGCGGACGTGACGGACGTCTACCCGCTGACCCCCACCCAGACCGGCATGGTGATGCACGGCCTGGACGAGGCCGAACACGGTCTGTACGTCGAGCAGATCACCTTCGTGGCGGACGGCGCCCGCGATCCGCGGACCCTGGCCGCCGCCTGGCAGCACGTCGTCGACCGCACACCGGTGCTGCGTACGTCCGTCGCCCTGCGCGGCGTCCCCGTGCCGCTCCAGGTGGTCCACCGGGACGTGACCCTGCCGGTCACCGAGCACGACTGGAGCGGCATCCCGGCGGACCGGCACGACGCGGAACTGGAACGGCTGCTCACCGGCGAACGGGCCCGGGGCATCGCCCTGGACCGTGCCCCGCTGCTGCGGCTCGCCCTGGTCCGGCTCGGCCCGGACGCGGTCCGCGTGGTGTGGACCTTCCACCACGTCCTGCTCGACGGCTGGAGCGTCTTCCACGTCCTCGCCGACGTCATGGCCGCGCACGCCGCCCTCGCCCGCGGGGAGCGGCCCCGGCTGCCCGAGCGCAGGCCGTTCGCGGACTACGCCGCCTGGCTGGCCGCGCGTGACACCGGTCAGGCCCGGGAGCACTGGCGCGGCGCCCTGGCCGGCCTGAGCGGCCCGACCCCGCTGCCGTACGACCGCAGGCCCGCCCCGGGCGACACCGCCCGCTCCGGCACCTGGCTGTCCCGGCGGCTCGACGCCGGGGAGACACAGCGGCTCCAGGAGTTCGCCCGCCGGCACCGCCTCACCCTCAACACCCTGGTGCAGGGCGCCTGGGCGCTGCTGCTGGCGTGCTGGAGCGGGGAGCGGGAGGTCTGCTTCGGTACGACCGTCTCGGGGCGGCCCGCCGATCTGCCCGGTGCCGACACCATCACCGGCCTGTTCATCACCACGCTGCCCGCGCGGGTCGACGTCGACGGCTCCGCGCCCCTCGCCCGCTGGCTGCGCGCGCTCCAGGAGGCACGGGCCGAGGACCGCCGCCACGACCACCTGCCCCTGAACGAACTGCACTCCCTCGGCCGGCTCGCGCCGGGTACAGCGATGTTCGACAGCCTGGTGGTCCTCGAGAACTACCCGGTCGGCGACGCGACGGCGGGGGCGCACGGGCTCGCCCTGCGGGACCTGGACGCCCGGGAGGCCACCAACTACCCCCTCACCGTGGTCGTCTCGCCCGGGGACCGGCTCTCCGTCGAACTCGGCCACGACCCGCGGTACTTCGACGCGGCCACCGCCGACTCCCTGGCCGAGCAGCTGCTGCACACGCTGCGGGCCCTGGCCGGCACGGACGGCACCGCCCGGCTGGACGACCTCGACGTCCTGCCGCCCGCGCACCGGGAGCGGCTGCTGCGCGGCCCGGCCCGCCCCGCGCTCGGCCCGGTGCCCGCCGCCACCCTGGCCGCCCTCGTCGAGGCCGCCGTCGACCGGTGGCCCACGGCACCCGCGCTCGACGCGGGCGGCACGGCACTCGGTTTCGCCGAGGTGGAGGACCGCGCCAACCGGCTCGCGCACCGGCTCATCGCCCGCGGCACCGGACCGGGCGACCTCGTCGCGCTGCTGCTGCCCCGCTCGGCGGACATGGTGCTGGCACAGCTGGCGGTGACGAAGACGGGCGCCGCGTTCCTGCCCGTCGACCCCGCCTACCCCGAGGAGCGCATCGCCCTGATGCTGAGGGACGCGGCCCCCGCCCTCACCCTGGACGCCAAGGAGGTCGCCGCCCTGCTCGCCGCCCCGCCGGACGACATGCCCGGACACCGGCCCACGGACGCCGACCGGACCCGCCCGCTCGACCTGGACGACCCCGCCTACGTCATCTACACCTCCGGCTCCACCGGCCGCCCCAAGGGCGTCGTCGTCACCCACCGCGGACTCGCCGCGTTCTCCGCCGCCGAGGCCGCCCACTACCAAGTCGCCCCCGGCGACCGGGTACTGGCCTTCGCCACGCCCAGCTTCGACGCCTCCGTGCTGGAACTGTGCGCCTCCCTGCCGCACGGCGCCCGGCTGGTCGTACCCCGGCCCGGGCCGCTGCTCGGCGCCGAACTGGCCGACGTCCTGCGGGCCGAGCGCATCACACACACCCTGCTGCCGCCGGCCGCCCTCGCCACCCTGCCGGCCGACGCCCCCGGCACGCTGCCCGCCCTGAAGACGCTGATCGTCGGCGCCGACGCGTGCGGTGCCGAACTCGTCGCCCGCTGGGCCCCGCACCACCGCATGGTCAACTCCTACGGCCCCACCGAGGCCACCGTGGTCGCCACCTGGTCCGCGCCCCTGGAGGCGGACGGCACCGCACCGCCCATCGGCCGCCCGCTGCCCGCCACCGGCGCCTACGTCCTCGACGCCCGGCTGCGGCCGGTCCCCGACGGCGTCACCGGCGAACTGTGGCTGAGCGGCCCGGCACTGGCCCGCGGCTACCTCGGCAGGCCCGGGCTGACGGCGGCCCGGTTCGTCGCCGACCCGTTCGGGCCGCCCGGCACCCGCATGTACCGCACCGGCGACCTGGTGCGCCGCGACAGCGCGGGCGAACTGCACTACCTCGGACGCTCGGACCACCAGCTGAAACTGCGCGGGCACCGTATCGAGGCGGGCGAGGTGGAGGCGGCCCTGGTCCGTCATCCCGGCGTGCTGGACGCCGTGGTGACCGTACGCGAGGACGAACCGGGCCTGCCGCGCCTGGTCGCCCACCTGCTCACGGCACCCGGCGCCGAACCGCCCGCCGCCACGGAGCTGCGAGCGCTGGCCGCCCGCTCGCTGCCCGGCCACATGGTCCCGTCGGCGTTCGTGGTGCTGGACCGCTTCCCGCTCACCGAGAACGGCAAGACCGACCGGGCCGCGCTGCCCGCACCCGCACCGGCCCCTGCCGAGGAGCGGGCACGGCCCGAGTACGTGGCACCCCGCACGCCCACCGAGGAGGCACTCGCGGCCATCTGGGAGGAGACCCTCCAGACGGCCGTGGGCGCCGAGGACGACTACTTCCTGCTCGGCGGCGACTCCATGCGCGCCCTGCTCATCGCCTCCCGCGCCAACGACGCGTTCGGCGTCACGCTCACCCCGCGCGACGTCCTGGTCTGCCACACGGTCGCCGCACTGGCGGAAGTCGTGGAGGACCAGGTGCTGAGCGAACTGGAGGACGCCGCGTACGGCGGCCAGGACACCGAAGACGCCGCGTCCGGCGGCCACGACCACGAACGGTGAGGATCCGACGACCATGACGTCTTCGACGCCTTCGACGCCTTCCAACCCCTCCGGCTCCGGACGGCCCTCCAGGCGGGACCGGGCCGAGGCCCTGCCCGAGGAGATGCGGGAGGCGCTGCGGCGCCGGCTCGCCGGGCGGGCCGGCGGCGCAGCCCCGGCCGCCCGGCAGGGCATCCCGCGCGCCGACCGGGACCGCCCGCTGCCGCTGTCCTTCGCGCAGCAGCGCCTGTGGTTCCTGGACCGGCTGCGGCCCGGCGACGCCCGCTACAACAGCGCGGTCGCGGTCCGCCTCACCGGCGCGCCCGACCGCGACGCGCTGCACGCGGCCCTCGCCGCCGTCGTGGCCCGGCACGAGGCCCTGCGCACCACCTTCGAGGAGACCGACGGCCGACCGGTGCAGCGCGTGCGCCCGGCGCTCGAGGTGCCGCTGCCGCTGCGGGACACCGACGACCTCGACGCGGACCTGCTCGCCGAGTACTCCCGCCCCTTCGACCTGCGGAACGGGCCGCTGCTGCGGGCCCTGCTGCTGCGTGAGTCGGCGACCTCGCACGTCCTGCTGCTGACGGCCCATCACATCGTCACGGACGGCTGGTCGATGGGCGTGGTCCTGGACGAGCTGTGCACCGCCTACGACGCCCTCGCGCACGGCGCCGCACCGGAGCTGCCCCCGGTCACCACGCAGTACCCGGACTTCGCGGTGTGGCAGCGCGCACAGCTCTCCGGGCCCCGCCTCGAACGCCAACTCGCGCACTGGAAGGAGCGACTGGCCGGGTCGGTGGCACCCGAGCTGCCCCTGGACCGGCCGCGGCGCGGCGAGGAGGCCGGCGAGGGCGCCGTCCACACCTTCACCGTCCCCGCCCGGCTCACCACGCGCCTGCGCGACCTGGCGGGCGAACAGCACAGCACCCTGCACACCGCCCTCGTCGCCGCCACCCAGGCCCTGCTGGCCCGCTGGTCCGGCCAGGACGACATCACCGTCGGCTCCCTCACCCCCGGCCGGTCCCGCACCGACCTGGAACGGACCGTCGGCTTCTTCGTGAACACCGTCGCGCTCCGTACCCGGGTGGACGCGTCCGCGACCTTCCGCGACCTGCTGGCGGAAGCGGCCGGCACGGTCAACGACGCCTTCGCGCACGGCGACACGCCGTTCGAGCGGGTCGTCGAGGCGGTGGGTGCCGCACGCGAGGCGGGCCGTAACCCGCTGTTCGACGTGATGGTCCTGCTGCACCCCGACCCGCCCGCCGCGTCGGCCCCGCACGGGCTCGCCGCCACGCCGGTCGCCGTGCCCCGGCAGGCGGCCACCTTCGACCTGAGCGTCGAGTTCGTACCGGACGGCACGGGCCTGACCGGTCTGCTGGAGTACCGCACCGACCTGTTCGACGCGGCCACGGCCGAGCGGCTGGCCGGACAGCTGCTGCGCCTGCTCCAGGGTGCCGCCGACGCCCCGGACCGCCCGCTGGGCAGCCTGCCCCTGCTGTCCGAGGAGGAGGTGCGGCGCGTCGTCCACGAGTGGAACACCACCGTGCCCCACCCCGTGGACGACACCGCCTACCCCGAGATCTTCGAGCGCCGCGCGGCCCGGACCCCCGAGGCCCTCGCCCTCGTCGCGGGCGGCGAACGGCTGGACTACGCCACCCTCAACGCCCGCGCCAACCGGCTCGCCCACCACCTCATCGCCCGCGGCGCCGGTCCCGAACAGCTGGTCGCGCTGCGGCTGCCGCGCACCGCCGACATGATCGTCGCGATCCTCGCCGTCTGGAAGTCCGGCGCCGGCTACCTGCCGCTGGACCCCGCCCTGCCCGAGGAGCGGATCCGGTTCCTGCTGGACGACGCCCGCCCGGCCCTGGTCCTGGACGAGACCGCCCTGCGCGCCGTACCCGCGGCCGGCCCGGACACCGACCCCGCCGACGCCGACCGGCGCGCCCCGCTGGACCCCGAGCACACCGCGTACGTCATCTACACCTCCGGCTCCACCGGCCGCCCCAAGGGCGTCGCCGTGAGCCACCGCTCGGCGGCCCACCTGCTGGCCGCCCACCGGGCCGGCTTCGTCGCCGAGGCGGGCGGCGGCCCGCTCAGGGTCGCGCTCACCGCGTCCTTCTCCTTCGACACCTCCCTCGAAGGCGTCCTGCTGATGGCCGACGGCCATCCGCTGCACCTGGTCGACGAGGTGACCCGGATGGACCCGGCCGCCCTGGTCGAGTACGTCGTCGCGCACCAGGTCGACTTCCTCGACGTCACCCCCTCCTACCTGCGGCAGCTGCTGCCCGCCGGGCTGCTCACCGACCCCCGGCACCGCCCGCGGGTCCTCATGCTCGGCGGCGAGGCCGTCGGGTCCGCGCTCTGGCACGAGCTGGCCGCCCACCCGGACGTGGCCGCCCACAACTTCTACGGACCCACCGAGTGCACGGTCGACGCGCTGTCCTGCCGTATCGAGGGCGGCGACCGCCCGCTGGTGGGCCGCCCCCTGCCCGGGGTGCGCGCCTACGTGCTGGACGGCCGGCTCCAGCCGGTGCCGCCCGGGGTCGGCGGCGAGCTGTACCTCGCGGGCGCCCAGCTGGCCCGCGGCTACACCGGCAGGCCCGGCCTGACCGCGGCCCGCTTCCTCCCCGACCCCTACGGGCCGCCCGGCACCCGCATGTACCGCACCGGCGACCTCGCCCGGTGGACCGCCGACGGCCGCCTGGACTATCTCGGGCGCGCCGACGACCAGGTCAAGGTGCGCGGCCACCGTATCGAGCCCGGCGAGATCGAGGCCGCCCTGCTCGCGCTGCCCGGCCTCACCGCCGCCGCGGTCGTGGCCGTGCCCGACGCGCACGGCCACACCCGCCTCGCCGCCTACGTCGTCCCCGCCCCCGGCGCGCCCCGGCCCGACCCCGCCGGCCTGCGCGCGGCCCTGCGCCGCGTCCTGCCCGACCCCCTGGTGCCGTCCTCCTTCACTCCGCTGGGCGCGCTGCCGCTGACCACCAGCGGCAAGCTGGACCGCCGCGCCCTGCCCGCCCCCGACCTCGAAGGCGGCGGCCCGCAGCGGGAGTTCGTCGCTCCGCGCACCCCCGAGGAGGAGACCCTCGCCGGCATCTGGGCCGAGGTGCTCGCAGTGGCCCGGGTGGGCGTCACGGACAACTTCTTCGAGCTGGGCGGCGACTCGATCCTGAGCATCCAGGCCGTCTCCCGGGCCCGCGCCGCGGGCCTCGGCATCAACTCCCAGGACGTCTTCCGGCACCAGACCGTCGCCGACCTGGCCGCCGCCGCGTCCCGGCGCACGGCCGCCGTGCCCGCGCCCCGGCTCCCGCACGAGGACGGCCCCGCCCCGCTCACCCCGGTCCAGGAGTGGTTCTTCGCCACGCACGGCCCGCTGCGGCACTTCAGCATGTCGATGCTCCTCGACCTGCCGCACGACCTCGACGAACCGGCGCTGGAACGGGCGTTGGAAGCCGTCGTGGCCCACCACCCCGCGCTGCGGACGCGTTTCACCCGCACGGCGGAAGGGATGCGGCAGCACCCCGGCACCGGCCCCGCCACCGGACTGCTCACCCGCCACGGCCCCGGGACCCCACCCGCCGAGGCCGCCGAAGCCGCCCGCGCGGCCCTGGACCCGGCCACCGGCACCCTGCTGCGCGCGGCCCTGCTGACCGGCCCGGAGCGCCCGCGACTGTTCCTGACCGCCCACCACCTGGCCGTGGACAGCGTCTCCTGGCGTGTGCTGCTCACGGCCCTGGAACGGGCCTACCGGCAGGCCGCGGCGGGCGAGGACGTGCGGCCGGAGCCCGAGCACACCCCGTTCGCCGACTGGGCGCGCGCACTGGCCGAACGGGTCAGAGCCGGCGGCCTGGACGACGACCTGCCGTACTGGACCCGGGAGACCGCACCGCCGCGCACCCCGCTCCCCGTCGACCTCCCCGGCACCCCGCTCGCCGGGTCCGTGCGCACCGTCCGCACCCGGGTGGACCGCGCCACCACCGAGGCGCTGCTGCGCCGGGTGCCGGGCGTGTACCGCACCCAGGTCAACGACGTGCTGCTGAGCGCGCTGGGCCGGGTGCTGGCCGACTGGACGGGCGCGGACCGGGTGACCGTCGCCCTGGAGGGCCACGGGCGGGAGGAGGACCTGACCGACGGCGCCGACCTGTCCCGCACGGTCGGCTGGTTCACCACCCAGTACCCGGTCACCCTGACCCCGGCGGACCCGGACGACTGGGCCGGCACACTCAAGGCCGTCAAGGAACGGCTGCGGGCCGTGCCCCGTCGCGGCCTGAGCTACCAGGCGCTGGGCCACCTCGGCTCCCCCCGGCCGGAAGCCCGCGCCCTTGGGGAACTGCCGCTTCCCCAGGTGTGCTTCACCTACCACGGCCAGTGGGAGGCGCCCGCCGGAGGGGACTTCGCGCCCGTCGCCGACGTCCCCGGCCGGGACATGGACCCCGGCGCGCCCCTGGACCACCTCCTGGACGTGTCCGCCCTGGTCGCCGACGGCGAGCTGGAGATCACCTGGCACTACAGCGACCAGGTGCACCGGCCCGGCACCGTCCGGGAGCTCGCCGACGGCATGGTGCGGGCCCTCGCCGCCATCGCCGGACACTGCGCCCGGCCCGGCGCGGGCGGCCGTACCCCCTCCGACTTCCCGCTGGCGGGCCTGGACCAGGCCGGCGTGGACCGCCTGGCCGGTGACGGCCGGGACGTGCTGGACCTGCTGCCGCTGACCCCGCTCCAGGAGGGCATGCTCTTCCACCGGCTGGTCGGCGGACCGGACGACGTGTACGTGGACCAGGCCGCCCTGCTCCTGGAGGGGGTGAGCGACCCCGAGGCCCTCGCCCTGGCCTGGCAGCGGGTGACCGACCGCACCCCCGCCCTGCGCACCTCGGTGGTGTGGGAGGGCGTACCGGTGCCGCTCCAGGTCGTCCACCGGCACGTACGGGTCCCGGTCGACCAGTTGGACTGGCGGGAACTCGACGCGGGGGAGCGGGCCGCGCGGCTGGACCGGCTGCGCGCGGACGACCTCGCACGCGGCCTGGACCTCGGCACGGCCCCCCTGATGCGGCTCACCCTCGTCCGGCTGCCCGAGGCCCGGCTGCAGCTGCTGTGGACCTCCCACCACCTGATCCTGGACGGCTGGAGCCTGGCCCAGGTGCTCACCGAGGTGTTCGAGGAGTACACGGCGCTCACCACGGGGGCCACGCCCCGGCCCCCGGCGCGCCGGCCGTTCGGCGACTACGTGCGCTGGCTGGCCGGCCAGGACGGGGAGGCCGCACACGCGCACTGGCGGGACACCCTCGCCGGGTTCGCCACCCCCACCCCGCTGCCCGCCGACCGCGTCCGGCGGCCGGGGCACGAGACCCGCTCGGCGGGCGTGCACACGGCCGGGCTGTCCGACGAGGTCTCCGCGCGGCTGGCCCGTACCGCCCGCGCGGCCGGGCTCACCCTCGGCACCGTGGTGCAGGGCGCCTGGGCGCTGCTGCTGTCCCGCTACAGCGCCGAGCGGGACGTGCTGTTCGGGACCACCGTCTCCGGGCGCCCCGACGACCTGCCCGGCGTCGAGTCGATGGTGGGCATGTTCATCAACACCCTGCCCACCCGCGTCCGCGTGGACGGCGGCCGGACCGCCGTCGCCTGGCTCGCGGAACTGCAGGAAGCGCAGGCCGAGGCACGGCGGTTCGCGGCGGTGTCCCTCGCCGAGCTGACCTCGCTGAGCGACGTGCCCCCCGGCAGCCCGCTGTTCGACAGCATGGTGGCCTTCGAGAACTACCCCTTCGACGAGGCCCGTTCGGCGGGCTCCGGCATACGCCTGGCGGACGTCTCCGCCCGCGACGCCACCAACTACGCCCTCGTGCTGCGGGCCTACCAGGGTGAGCGGTTCGGCTTCGACCTGGCCTACGATCCCGAGCTGTTCGACGCCACCACGGTGCGCGGCCTCGCCGACCGGCTGTGCCTGCTGCTCCGCGAACTGGCCGACGACCCGTACCGGCCCGTGCACGCCCTCGCCTGGACGACCGCCGAGGAGCGGCGGCGGATGCTCAACGACTGGAACGGCACCGAGGAGGGCCGGCCCGCCGACACCCTGGACCGTCTCTTCGCCGCCCAGGCCGCCCGCACCCCCGATGCCGAGGCCGTCACCTGCGGCGACGAGCGGCTCGACTACGCCACCCTGGACGCGCGCTCCGCACAGCTCGCCCACCGGCTCGCCGAACTCGGCGCCGGACCGGAGACGTTCGTGGCCCTCGCGCTGCCCCGCTCCACCGACCTCGTCGTGGCCGTCCTCGCCGTCCTCAGGACCGGTGCCGCCTACCTGCCCGTCGACCCCGCCCTGCCCGCCGAACGCCTCCGCCACCTGCTCGCCGACGCCGCGCCGGTGGCACTGGTGACCACGGCCGGGACCCGGGCCGGGACCACGGTGCCGCTCCTGCTGCTGGACGATCCGGGCGTACGGGCCGACCTGGACCGGCGCCCGGCCGCCGGCCCGGCTCCCCGCGCGCTGCCCGAGAGCCCCGCCTACGCCATCTACACCTCCGGCTCCACCGGCCGGCCCAAGGGCGTCGTCGTCCCGCACGCCAACGTGGTCCGGCTGTTCACCCGCACCCGGCACTGGTTCGGCTTCGGTCCCGACGACGTGTGGACGCTGTTCCACTCCTACGCCTTCGACTTCTCGGTGTGGGAGCTGTGGGGCCCGCTGCTGCACGGCGGCCGGCTCGTCGTCGTCCCCGAGGACACCGCCCGCTCCCCGGAGGACTTCCTGCGCCTGCTCGCCGACGAACAGGTCACCGTCCTCAACCAGACGCCCTCCGCCTTCTACCCCCTCAGCCGGGCCGACGCCGAACTCCCCGGCGTCGGCGCCCGGCTGGCGCTGCGCACGGTGATCTTCGGTGGCGAGGCGCTGGACGTGACCCGGCTCGCCGACTGGTACGCCCGGCACCCGGACACCGCGCCCCGCCTGGTGAACATGTACGGCATCACCGAGACCACCGTGCACGTCACCTATGCCGAGCTGGACCACGCGACGGCCCGCCCCGGCACCGCCAGCCCCATCGGCACCGGCATCCCCGACCTGCGGCTCTACGTCCTCGACGACACCCTCCGCCCGGTCCCGCCCGGCGCCGTCGGCGAACTGTTCGTCGCCGGGGAGGGCCTGGCACGCGGCTATCTGAACCGGCCCGGCCTGACCGCGGCCCGCTTCCTCGCCGACCCCTTCGGGCGGCCCGGCACCCGCATGTACCGCACCGGGGACCGGGCCCGCTGGCGGGCCGACGGCACCCTTCAGTACCTGGGCCGCGCCGACCAGCAGGTGAAGATCCGCGGCTACCGCATCGAGCCCGGCGAGATCGAGGCCGCCCTGCACAGCCACCCGGGCGTCGGCGCGGCCACCGTCGGCGTGTACGAGGACACCGCCGGGACGCGCCGGCTGGTCGCCCACGTCGTCGGCACCGGCTCCGGTGACCGCACCACCGCGGCCCCGCCCGCCGCCGAACTCCGCGCCCACCTGGAGGGGTTGCTGCCCGCGCACATGGTGCCGGCCGCCTATGTGCCGATGGCCGCGTTGCCGCTCACCGTCAACGGCAAGCTCGACCGGCGCGCCCTGCCCGCGCCCGGCCCCGACGGCTTCGCCGCCGACGGCACGCGGACCCCGCCGCGCACCACCGCCGAACGGCTGGTCGCCGCCGCGTGGACCGATGTCCTGGACACCGGCGAGGTCGGCGCCGACGACGACTTCTTCGCCCTCGGCGGCGACTCCATCCTGGCCGTCCGCGTCACCTCCCGGCTGCGCGCCGCCTTCGGCACGGACGTCTCTCCCCGGCTGCTGTTCACCCACTCCAGGCTGTCCGACCTCGCGACCGCACTGGGCGGACCCGGGGCGGGCAGCGCCGCCGGCGTCATTCCGGCCGCCGCCCCGGACGCCCCGGCCCCCCTGTCGTACGCCCAGCAACGCCTGTGGTTCCTCGACCGGTTCGAGCCCGGCAGCACCGAGTACACCACCCTGTCCGTGCTGCGGATGCGCGGCCCGCTCGACACCGCCGCCCTGGGCACCGCCCTGGACGGCCTGGTCGCCCGGCACGAGGCCCTGCGCACCACCTTCGCCGAACACGACGGCCAGGCCCGGCAGATCGTCCACCCGCCACGCCCCGTCGACCTCCCGGTGGAGGACCTCGCGGACCCCGCGGCCCTGGACGCGCTCCTGGACCGTGTGGCCGCCACCCCCTTCGACCTGGCCACCGGACCCCTGCTGCGCGCCCGCCTGGCCCGGCTCGGCGCCGACGAACACGTCCTCGTCCTGGCCGTGCACCACATCGTCACCGACGGCTGGTCCGTCGGCGTACTCGCCCGGGACCTCGGCGAGCTGTACGCGGCGGCCCTGGAGGACCGCCGCCCCGACCTGCCCGGCCTGCCCGTCCGCTACACCGACTACGCCACCTGGCAGCGCGCCCGCGCCGACCGGACCGAGGCCGAACTCGTGCACTGGCGCCGGGCCCTGGAGGGCGTGAGCCCGCTGGAGCTGCCCACCGACCGGCCGCGTCCCGCCGTACGCACCCGCGACGGCGCCCTGGTGACCTTCACCCTGCCCACCACGCTGACCGAGCGGCTGCGCGAGCGGGGCCGGGAGGCCGACGCCACCCTCTACATGACCCTCGTGGCCGCCTGCCAGGTCCTGCTCGCCCGCTGGGCGGGCCAGGAGGACGTCACCGTCGGTACGGTCACCGCCGGCCGTGAACGGTCCGAACTGCACGACGTGGTCGGCATGTTCGTGAACACGCTGGTGCTGCGCGCCCGGGTCCGCCCCGGCCTGTCCTTCCGGGAACTGCTGGCCGAGGTGCGCACCACCGTCCTGGAGGCGTTCGCCCACCAGGAGGTGCCCTTCGAGCGCGTGGTGGACGCCCTCCAGCCCGAGCGGGACACCAGCCGCACCCCGCTGTTCCAGGTCATGGTCGCCCTGCACAACCTCGGCGCCGAGCCGCCCCGGCTGCCCGGACTGGCGGTGGAACCGGTGACCCCGCCGGTCCGCAACGCCACCTTCGACCTGGCCTTCGACTTCGTGACCGGTGACGACGGTCTCACCGGCTACCTCGAGTACAACACCGGCCTCTTCGACGCCGACACCGCCGAACGCCTCGCCGCCCGGCTGCGTGTCCTGCTGGAGGCCGCCGCCGAGGACCCCGGGCAGGCCGTGGGGGGTCTGCCCCTGATGACCGACGGCGAGCGGCGGCAGGTCCTCCGGTGGAGCCAGGGAGCCCGGCTGCCCCAGCCGGACACCACCTTCCCCGCCCTGTTCGAGGCCCAGGCCGCCCGCACCCCGCACCACACCGCCCTGGCGGCCCGCGACACCACCCTGGACTTCGCGGCGCTGAACCAGCGGGCCAACCGGCTCGCCCACCACCTCATCGCCCAGGGCGCAGGCCCCGACGACGTGGTCGCCGTACGGCTCCCCCGCACCTCCGAGCTGGTCGTCGCGCTGCTCGCGGTCCTCAAGGCGGGGGCGGCCCTCCTCTGCCTGGACCCCGAACTCCCGCAGGACCGGGCGGACTTCCTGATGAGGGACGCCCGCCCGCACACCCTGCTGACCGGCCTCGGCGCGGTGCCCTGGGACCGGCTGCCCGCCCATGACCCGACCGACGCCGACCGCGTCCGGCCCCTGCTGCCAGGGCACACCGCCTACATCGTCTACACCTCCGGCTCCACCGGCCGCCCCAAGGGCGTCGCCGTCGAACACCGGCAGCTGGTCAACCTCTGCCACGACCACCGGACCGGCCTGCTCGCCCCGCACACCGCCGGCGGACGGCGGCTGCGGGCCGCGCTCAGCGCCTCCTTCTCCTTCGACACCTCCTGGGAAGGACCGCTCCTCCTCGCCCTCGGCCACGAGGTCCACCTGATCGACGAGGACGTACGTCTGGACCCGCAGGCGTTCTGCGCCCAGATCGCCGCGGACCGCCTCGACCTGGTCAACGTCACCCCGTCCTTCCTGCGCGAACTGACCTCCGCCGGCCTGCTCGCCTCGGGCCGCCACCACCCCGGCCTCCTGCTCGTCGGCGGCGAGGCCGTCACCCCGGCCGGCTGGCGCGAACTCGTGCGCGCCGAACGGGAACTGGGCGTGGCGGTGTACAACATGTACGGGCCCACCGAGTGCACCGTCGACGCCGTCTACGGCCGCTGCGCCGACCGGCCCGACCGACCGGTCATCGGCCGCCCCGGCGGCAACCTGCGTACGTACGTGCTCGACGGCGCCCTCCGGCCGGTACCGCCCGGCGTGCCCGGCGAGCTGTACCTGGCCGGGGCACAGGTGGCCCGCGGCTATCTGAACCGCCCCGGCCTCACCGCCGCCCGCTTCCTCGCCGATCCGTTCGGCGCGCCCGGGGAGCGGATGTACCGCACCGGGGACCGGGCCCGCTGGGACCGGGACGGGCGGCTGGAGTTCCTCGGCCGGGTGGACGAGCAGGTCAAGATCCGGGGGTTCCGCATCGAGCCCGGCGAGGTGGAGGCCGCCCTGCTGGACCACCCGGACGTCGCCGACGCCGCCGTCACCGCACGCGAACACGCCGGACGCCGCATGCTCGTCGGCTACGTGGTGCCCGCCGCCGGCCGCGTCCCGTCCGCCGACGTCCTGCGCCTGGCGCTGCGCCGCACGCTGCCCGACCACATGGTGCCCGCCGCGTTCGTCCCGCTCGCCCGCATCCCCCGCACCACCAGCGGCAAGACCGACCGGCGCGCCCTGCCCGCCCCGCCGGCCCAGCCCGACAGCACCACCCCGTACGTCGCCCCCCGGCCGGGCACGGAGGAGCGCCTGGCCGGGATCTGGGCGGAGGTGCTCGGCGTCGAACGCGTCGGCGCGCGCGACAACTTCTTCGCGCTCGGCGGCGACTCCATCCTGAGCATCCAGATCGTCGCCCGCGCCCGGCAGGCCGGACTCGCCCTCACCACCAAGGACGTCTTCCGTCACCAGACGGTCGCCGAACTCGCGCTGCGCACCCAGGAGTCGGCGCCGCGGACCGACGCGACCGGCGACACCACGCCCGGCGAGGCGCCGCTCACGCCGATCCAGCACTGGTACCTCGACGGACGCGACCCCGCGCAGCGGCTCCGCTTCACCATGACACAGCGCCTCGAACTCGCCCCGGACGCGGACGGGCACGCGCTCCAGGCCGCCACCGACGCCCTCGTGCGCCGGCACGCGGCCCTGTGCACGCGGTTCCGCCACACCCCCGACGGCTGGCGGCAGGAGGTCCTGCCCGGCGCACCGCAGGGCGTCTTCACCCGCCACGACGTGGCCGGCCCGGACGGCACGGCCCTGGAGAGCGAGGTCCAGCGCCTCACGGACCAGGCCCAGGCCGCCCTCGATCCCACCACGGGACGGGTCCTGCGCGTCCTGTACCTCGACCGCGGCCCGTCGCGCCCGGGGCAGCTCGTCATCACGGCACACCACTTGGTGATCGACGGTGTCTCCTGGCGCATCCTGCTGGCGGACCTGGAGACCGCTCACCGGGCGGCGGCGGCCGGCGACCCGGTCGACCTGCCCGCCGCGGGCACCTCCTACGGCCACTGGGCCACCCGGCTCGACCGGCACACCCGCTCCGGGGCCCTGGACGCCGACCTGGCGTACTGGACCCGCACCGGCACGGCCCCCGCCGAGCTGCCCGCCGGACGGCCCGGCCCGAACACCCACGGCACCGCCGCCACCCTCACGGCCACCCTGGACGCGCAGACGACCGACGCCCTGCTGCGCAAGGTCCCCGAGACCTACCGCACCCAGGTCAACGACGTCCTGCTCAGCGCCCTCGGCCGCACCCTGGCCCGCTGGTGCGGGCGGGACACGGTCCTGCTCGGCATGGAGGGCCACGGCCGGGAGGACCTCTTCGAGGACGTGGACCTGTCACGGACCGTGGGCTGGTTCACCGCCGAGTTCCCGCTCGCGCTCACCGCCGACCCGGACGCCGGCTGGCACGACACCCTCCGCTCGGTCAAGGAGCAGCTGCGCGCGGTACCCCTGCACGGCCTGAGCCACGGCGCCCTGCGCCACCTCGTGCCCGGCAGCCCGCTCGCCGGCACCCCGGCACCCCTGGTCGGCTTCAACTACCACGGCCAGTGGGACACCGGCGGCGCCGACGGCCTCTTCCGCGGCTCGCTTCCCCCGGCCGGCCGGGACACCGACCCGGACGAACCCCGCCCCTACCTCCTGGACATCACCGGTGTGGTCCAGGGGGGCCGCCTCGAACTCGGCTGGACCTACCCGGCGGAGGTCTACGACGAGACCACCGTCCGCCGGCTCGCCGAGGAGACCCTCGCGGCCCTGCGGGACATCGTCGCGCACTGCGCCCGCCCCGACGCGGGCGGCCGTACCCCCTCCGACTTCCCCCTCGCCGGTCTCGGCCAGGACCGGCTCGACCGGCTCGTCGGCACCGGCCGGCACGTCGAGGACGTGCTGCCGCTCACCCCGCTCCAGTCCGGCATGCTCTTCCACGGCCTCGTGGACACCGAGCACGCCTACTTCGACCGCACGGCCGTACGGCTGGCCGGCGTGACCGACCCGGGTGCCTTCGCCGCCGCCTGGCAGCAGGTCGCCGACCGCACCCCGGCGCTGCGCACCAGCGTCCACTGGCACGGCCTGCCCCACCCGGTCCAGGTGGTCCACCACCGCGCCGAACTGCCCGTCACCCACCTCGACTGGCGCGCCCTGACACCGGAGCGGCGCGCGGAGGCCACCGAGCGGCTGCTCGCCGAGGACCGCGCGGCCGGCATGGACCTCACCACCGCGCCGCTCACCCGGCTCACCCTGGCCGCCCTGCCCGGCGACGAGGTGCTGCTGGTCTGGTCGACCCACCACATCGTCCTCGACGGCTGGAGCACCGGACAGCTGCTCACCGAGGTGTGCGAACGCTATGCGGCGCTCACCGGCGGACCGGACCCGGCACCCCCGGTGCGGCGGCCCTTCGCGGACTTCCTGCACTGGCTGCGCGAGCAGGACGAGACGGCGGCGCGGCGGCACTGGGCCGACACCCTCGCCGGGTTCACCTCCCGCACCCCGCTGCCCTACGACCGCACACCGGCCGAGGCCCATCGCGCCCGGTCCGCCGCCGCCGTCCCGCGCGAGCTGGACGCGGAGGTCTCGCGGCGGCTGCGGGAGGCCGCGGCCCGCGCCGGTCTCACCGTCAACACCGTCCTGGAAGGCGCCTGGGCGCTGCTGCTGGCCCGTTCCAGCGGCCGGGACGACGTGGTGTTCGGCACCACCGTCTCCGGCCGGCCGGCCGAACTGCCCGGCGTCGAGAGCATGATCGGCATGTTCATCAACACCGTGCCGACCCGCGTCCGCGTCCCCGCCGGGCCGGTGCTGCCCTGGCTGCGCGGGCTCCAGGATCGGCAGAGCGACGCCCGCCGCTTCGACTTCCTCGCCCTGCCCCACATCCAGGCCGTCAGCGAAGTCCCGAGCGGGGAAGCGCTGTTCGACAGCATGGTGGTGTTCGAGAACTACCCGGTGGACGAGTCGGCCACGGCCCGCACCGGCGTCCGGGTCGAGGAGGTGCGCGCCGACGACGCCACCACGTTCCCCTGGTGCCTGCGCGCCCACCTGGCCGACCGGCTCGGCTTCGACCTCGCCTACGACCCCGCCCTGTTCGACCCCGCCACCGCCGAACGCGCCGCCGACCGGCTGGCCGCCGTGCTCACCGCCCTCGCCGACGGCTTCGACACCGACCTCGCCGACCTGGACCTGTTCACCGCGGCCGACCGCGACCTGGTCGCCGCCTGGAACACCACCGCCCGCCGGGCCGCCCCGCGCAGCCCCGTCGACCTGTTCGCCGAGCAGGCCCGCCGCACCCCGGACGCGACCGCGGTCCGGGACGGCGACCGCGAGCTGACCTACCGTCAACTGTACGCGTGGTCCGCCTCGCTGGCCGCACGGCTGGCGGCGGACGGGCTGGCGCCCGAGGACCGGGTGGCACTGCTCCTGGACCGCTCCGCCGAACTCGTCGTCGCCCAGCTCGCGGTCCTCATGGCCGGCGGCGCCTACGTCCCCGTCGACACCCGCGCTCCCGAGGAGCGCCGCCGCACCCTGCTCGACCAGGCCGGCGCGACCGTCCGGCTCACCGCCACGGCGGTGACCGCCGCCCGGCCGGAGTGAGTCGGGCAGGTCGGGGTGCTTGTACAGGCCGGCGGCGACGTCGATGCGGAAG